>MGCF01000076.1:12795-28211 GCA_001788495.1 Candidatus Rokubacteria bacterium RIFCSPLOWO2_02_FULL_73_56 | reverse complement strand
AGGAGGAGCGCGGCGAGCAGGCGGAGCGCGGCCACGGCCGCCATTGTACCCGCGGCCAGCACGCGGTGAAGTAGGCGAGGGACGGCGTCGGGCCACCGGGTGGTGGCCCGCGCGGAGCCGGAGTCGCGCGGCCCCCCGCGGCCCAACGCGGGGGGCCGACGCCCCGCCGGACACGGTATAATCCGGCCACCATGGCGGTCCTCACGGAGTCCCGGAAGGCGTCGCTTCGCCGGGAGCTCGAGGCCCTCGTCGGCGCGGGCGCGGTGCTCGCGGATCCCGACGAGCTGCTCGTGTACGAGTCCGACGGGCTCACCCTGCTCCGCGCGCTGGCCGACTTCGTCGTCTTTCCCACCTCCGCGGAGCAGGTGTCCGCGGTCGTGCGCCTGGCCAACCGCGAGGGCCTGCCGTTCGTCGCGCGGGGCGCGGGCACGGGGCTCTCCGGCGGCTGCCTGCCGGCCCAGGGCGGCATCGTCCTGTCGCTCATGCGGATGAACCGCGTGCTCGAGGTGGACTACGACAACCAGCTTGCCGTGGTCGAGCCGGGGCTCGTGAACCTGCACCTGTCGTGGAGGGTCGGCCCGCGGGGCTACTACTACGCGCCCGACCCGTCGAGCCAGCAGGCCTGCACGCTCGGCGGCAACATCGCCAACAACTCGGGCGGCCCCCACACGCTCAAGTACGGCGTCACGACGAACCACGTGCTCGGGCTCGAGGTCGTGCTGCCGGACGGCGAGATCGCGTGGCTCGGGGGGCGCACGCGCGCGCGCGCGGGCTACGACCTCGTCGGCGTCTTCGTCGGCTCGGAGGGCACGTTCGGCATCGCGACGAAGATCGTCGTGCGCATCCTCAAGAAGCCGCAGGCGGTCAAGACCGTGCTCGCGGTGTTCGACGCGATCGACCAGGCCTCGGCGGCCGTGTCGGCGATCATCGCGCGCGGGCTCGTGCCCGCGGCGGTGGAGATGATCGACCAGCTCACGATCCAGGCGGTCGAGGACGCGTTCGGCTGCGGCTACCCGCGCGACGCGGCCGCCGCGCTGCTCGTCGAGCTCGACGGCCTCGCGGTCGGGATGGAGGCCCAGGCCGAGCGCATCGTGCAGGCGTGCCGCGACTCGGGCGCGCGCGAGGTCCGCACGGCGCGCGACGAGGCCGAGCGCCAGCTCCTCTGGAAGGGCCGCAAGTCGGCGTTCGGCGCCTACGGGCGCGTCTCGCCCGCGTACATGGTGATGGACGGCGTGATTCCGCGGACGAGGCTCCCGTACGTGCTCCGCCGCGTGAACGAGATCGTCGCCGCCCACGGCCTGCGCGTCGGCAACGTCTTCCACGCGGGCGACGGCAACCTCCACCCGAACATCCTCTACGACCCGCGCCGGCCGGGCGAGGAGGCGCGCGTCGTCGCGGCGGGTGCCGCGATCATGCGGCTCTGCGCCGAGGTCGGCGGCTCGATCTCGGGCGAGCACGGCATCGGCCTCGAGAAGGCGGATTTCATGCCGTTCATCTTCTCCGCGGCGGATCTGGCGCTCATGCAGCGTCTCAAGCACGCGTTCAACCCGACCGGGCTCTGCAACCCGGGCAAGATCTTCCCGACCAGCAAGTCGTGCGCCGAGGTCGGGCCCGTCGCCTACCGGCCCCACGCCATCGAAGCAAAGGGCCTCGCCCAGCGCTTCTAGCGCGGGCGGCGGACGCCTCCGTGCAGGACGCGCTGCTCGACGGATTTCGCAGCGTCGTCGGTCCCGCGAACGTGCTCACCGGCGTCGCGCTCGGGCCCTGGGTCGTCGAGGGGCGCACGCCCGACGCCGCCGTCTTCCCCGGCTCCACCGAGGAGGTCGTCGGCGTGCTCGCGCTCGCGGCCGAGGCGGAGGCGCCGGTCGTGCCCTGGGGCGGCGGGACGGCGGCGGCGGTCGGCGCGCCGGCGGCGCGCGCCGGGGTCGTGCTGGGGCTCCACCGCATGAGCCGGCTCCTCGAGCACGAGCCGGGGGACCTGACCGCCACGGTCGAGGCCGGCGTCACGGTGGCCGGGCTGCAGGCGGCCCTCGCCGGCCGCGGCCAGTGGCTGTCGCTCGACCCGCCCGACGCCGAGCGCGCGACGCTCGGCGGCGTGCTCGCGGCCGACGCCTCGGGGCCCCGGCGCCATCTCTACGGCACCGCGCGCGACCTGCTGATCGGCGTCACGGTCGTCACCGGGGAGGGCGCCCTCGTGCGCGGCGGCGGCAAGGTGGTGAAGAACGTCGCCGGCTACGACCTGCCGAAGCTCTTCGTCGGCTCCTACGGGACGCTCGGCGTCGTCGTGGAGGCGACGCTCAAGCTCCGGCCGCGGCCCGACGCCGAGCGCCTGATGGCCGTGAGCTTCGACCGCCTGAAGGACGCGGGCGCCGCCGCGCGCGCGCTGATGGGCTCCGACCTGGTCCCCAACGCCGTCGAGCTGCTGGACGGCGCCGCCGCGGCCGCGGCGGGCGCCGGCCGGGCGCCGGGCGCCGTGCTGGTCGTCGGCTTCGACGGCCTCGACGAGCAGGTGGCCTGGCAGTGCGACGAGCTCGCGCGCCTCGTGGCGCCGCTCGGCGGGCGACAGGCGCGCGCGCTCCCGCCCGAGACCTGGCCGCGGCTCGCGCCGGCCGCGCGCGCGGCGGTCGAGCCGCCGGCCGCGGTGATGACGTTCGTGGTCCTGCCGATGCAGGTCGCCGAGACGATGGAGCAGGGCGCGACCGCGGCGCGCGCCCGCGGGTTCGTGTCGGCGTGGGCCGCGCACGCGGGGGTGGGCGTCGTGCGCGCGGCGGTCGCCGCCGAGCCGGCGCCGCCGCCGCCCGGCCCGCTCGCCGCCGCGCTCGCCGAGTGGCGCGAGATGGCGCACGCGGGCGGCGGCCAGGCGACGCTCGAGTGGGCGCCGCTCGCGGTGAAGGCGCAGGTCCCCGTCTGGGACGATCCCGGCGCCGCGGGCCGCATCATGCAGCGGATCAAGCGCGAGCTGGACCCGCGGAACGTCCTGAACCCCGGCCGCTTCGTCGCCGGGATCTGAGCGGGCACGACGATGGCGCACACGCTCGACGAGCAGGCGCCGGCGGCGCCGCCGCTCGCGCTCCACGGCCTGTCCGTCGCGGGCGTGAACCAGTGCGTCCACTGCGGCCTCTGCCTCGCCTCCTGCCCGACCTTCGCCGAGCTCGGGACCGAGATGGACTCGCCGCGCGGGCGGATCTTCCTGATCAAGTCGCTCGCGGAGGGCCGGATCGCGCTCGGCGACGCGACGGCGCGCCACCTCGAGCTGTGCCTGGACTGCCGCGCGTGCGAGACCGTCTGCCCGGCGGGCGTGCCCTACGGCCGGCTCATCGAGGCGGCGAAGGCCGAGCTCGAGCGGCAGCGCCCGGGCGGTCCCGCGCGGCGCGCGTTCCGCTGGCTCAACTTCGGCGTGCTCCTCACGAGCCCGCGGCGCTCCGCGCGTACCAGGAGAGCGGCCTCGGCCGGCTCGTGCGCGCGAGCGGCCTCGCGCGCCGGCTGCCGGGCCCGCTCGCCGCGTGGGAGGCGCTGCTGCCGGCGCTGCCGCGGGCGGCCGAGCGCGCGCCGCTGCCGCCCCTGATCCCGGCGGCCGGCGCGCGCCGCGCGCGCGTCGCGCTGCTCGCCGGCTGCGTGCAGTCGGTCCTCTTCGGCGCGCACAACCGGGCGACGGCGCGCGTGCTCGCGCGGCAGGGCTGCGAGGTCGTCGTCCCCGCGGCGCAGGGGTGCTGCGGCGCGCTCAGCGCGCACGGCGGCGAGCACGCGGGGGCGCTCGAGCTGGCGCGGCGCACGATCGCGGCGTTCGAGGCGGCCCGCGCCGACGCGGTGGTCGTCAACACCTCGGGCTGCGGCGCGCACATGAAGGCGTACGGCCACCTCCTCGCGGACGATCCCGCCTGGGCCGAGCGCGCCCGGCGCTTCGCCGCGTCGGTCGTGGACGTCGCGGAGTTCCTCGCGCGGGAGCCGCTGCGCGGGCCGCTCGCTCCGGTGTCGCTGACGGTCACGTACCACGACCCGTGCCACGTCGTGCACGGCCAGAAGATCCGGAGCGAGCCGCGCCGGCTCCTCGCGCAGATCCCGGGGCTCTCGGTCGTCGAGCTGGCGGAGTCGGACTGGTGCTGCGGCTCCGCGGGCCTGTACAACCTCACCCAGCCGGAGATGGCGACGCGGCTGCGCGAGCGGAAGGTGGGCCACGTGCTCGCGACGGGCGCCGAGGCCGTCGTGACCGCCAACCCGGGCTGCATCCTCCAGATCCAGGCCGGCCTCGCCGCCCGGGGCGCGCCGCTGCGCGTGCTCCACCTCGTGGAAGTGCTCGATCGGGCCTACCCGGCCGACGGGCCATGACCGCGCCCGACAGCACGCCGCGGGAGCACAGGGCACAGGCGCCGCGCTCGATCGGCTGCTTCGTGCTCACCATCTCCGACACGAAGACGCCCGAGACCGACTCGAGCGGCGGCCTGATCAAGAAGCTCCTGCTCACGGCCGGCCACCAGATCATCGGCGCGACGATCGTCCGCGACGAGCCCGCCGACGTGGCGCGCGTGGTCCGCGAGGCGTGCGCGGACCCGGCCGTGCAGGCGGTGATCGCGACGGGGGGGACCGGCATCACGTCGCGCGACTCCACGTTCGAGGCGATCGAGGCGCTGCTCGAGAAGCGCCTGCCCGGGTTCGGCGAGCTGTTCCGCATGCTCTCGTTCCCGGAGGTCGGCGCCGCCGCGATGCTCTCGCGCGCGCAGATGGGCATCCACGCGCGGCGGATCATCGTCTCGCTGCCGGGCTCCCCGAACGCCTGCCGCCTGGCGCTCGAGAAGCTGCTGCTGCCGGAGCTGCCCCATCTCGTGCGCGAGGCCTCCCGCTAGGTACAATGGACACCCCAAGGAGGGGTCTCATGGCGACATCCCGCTGCCGCGTCCTCGCCGTCGTGCTCGTGCTCGGGGGCCTGCTGATCGGCTGCGCCGGGCCGACGAGCGCCGACGGCGTCCGCACCTTCTGGAAGGACAGCCCGGACGCGCTGGCGGCGCCCGAGCTCCAGCGCTTCAACAACCTGCTCGCGGACCTGGCCGAGCGGCTCAAGCCCGGGCTCGTGCACGTGCGGGTCCGCCGGGCCTCCGGCGTGCCGGACGACGCCGAGCGCGGGGAGCCGCTGGAGCCGCGGCGCAGCACGGGCTCGGGCTTCGTCGTGGACGAGAGCGGGCTCATCGTCACCAACGCCCACGTCGTCGAGGGCGCCGACGCGATCCAGGTGAAGCTCGCCGACGGGCGGCGGTTCGCCGGGCGCGTCGTCGGGCGCGACGGGCGCGTGGACCTCGCGCTCGTCAAGATCGAGGGCGCCACGAACCTCACCGCGCTGCCGCTCGGCGACTCGAACCGGCTGCGGGTGGGCGAGTTCGTGCTCGCCCTGGGCCATCCGTTCGGCCTCGAGCAGACCGTGTCGTTCGGGATCGTCAGCCGCAAGGGCGCGCCGCTCGCCGTCGCCGCGCCCGGGTTCGACTTCATCCAGACCGACGCGGCGGTCAACCCCGGGAACTCGGGCGGGCCGCTCGTGAACATGGCGGGCCAGGTCGTCGGCGTGAACAGCATGGCCGCGCGGAACGGCTCGATCGGGTTCGCGATCCCGTCGAGCGTCGTGAAGCTCCTGCTCCCCCAGCTCGCCACCAAGGGCAAGGTCGAGTGGGGCTGGCTCGGCGTGTCCATCGCGGAGGTGACCGACGAGGACGCGGCCCGGCTCAGGCTGCCCGAGGCGCGCGGCGTCCTCGTGCGCGGCGTGATGCCGGGCGAGCCCGCCGAGCAGGGCGGCGTGCGCCCGAACGACGTCATCGTCGAGATCGACGGCACGCCGCTCCAGACGCCGCGCGACCTGCAGCGCCTCGTCTCGAGCACGCCGGTCGGCAAGCGCGTGCGCGTGTCGCTCGTGCGCGACGGGCAGGCGACCGAGGTCGAGGTGACGATCGGCCTCTACCAGGAGCGCGAGCGGGAGCGGCAGCCCGTGCCGCGCCGCGTGCCGCGCCGGCCCGACCCGCCCGAGCGAAACGCGCCCAGGCCCGACGCGCCGAAGTAGTCAGGCCCGCGCGCGGGGCTCGGCGAGCGCCGCCAGCGTCGCGCGCGCCCAGGGCTCGGCGAGCGTCGGCGCGGGCGCGTAGCGGAGCGCGCCGGTCATCCGCATGCCGCCCTCCCACTCCGCCGTCGCGTCCTCCAGCACGTCCTCCACGGCGAGCAGGAAGTAGCCGAGCCCGAGCTCGCCGCCGCCCGGGACGGGCAGGGGACCGTCGAGCGCGCGCGTCTTCACGTAGGCGGTCAGGTCGGGCTCGACGATGAGCAGGGTGCCCGTGCCGCGCTCGACGAGGTTCCGCGCGCTCCGGCTCCGCGCGCCGATCACGAGCCCGAGCGTGCCGGCGTCGTACGCGCGCACCTCCACGTAGGAGACCAGCATCGGGTGCGGGCGCCCGTCGGCGTCCACCGTCACGAACGGCAGCGCGAGGCCCAGGCGGCTCGCGAGGTCGCGCTGCGAGAGGCGCGCGACGAGCGCCGGCGTGAGCGCGCCGCCGAGACTGCGCGTCACGGCTCGATCCCCGTCATGGCGCCTTTCTGCGGGAAACCGGCGGGGCTGTCAAGGGGCTGACGACCGATGCCAGACTGCGCGGGCCGCGGCGCGCGCAAGGGGCCGATTCTGCGGGCTTCCGCCGGGTGGTGTCCGGCTTGCAGCGGCGGGTCCTCCGTGAGGAGGGCGCGCGCATGCACTGCCTGAACCTGAGAATCATGATCGTCGGGGGCGTGCTGCTCGGGACGACGGCGTGCGCGAGCAGCGAGGAGTGGGCGATGTGGCGCGAGCATCCGGCGCACTTCGCGTCGGGGCACCACCTGGCGTTCTCGCTGAAGAACCGCTTCGCGCCGCCGCTCCTGAGCGAGCCCCGCGACGTGGCCGTCGCGCAGACCGAGGGCTGGTGGGGCGGGCCGTTCGACGTCCGGGTGGCCGCGCTCGCGGACGTGGCGGGCCGCTGGGTCGGCACGTGGAGCGGCCGCGGCGTGATGGCGCCGCGCACGAGCCGCGCCGAGGCCCGGTTCGAGCAGGTCGGGCGCTGGGGCGAGGGCCGCCTGCTCCTGGCCGACACGCTCGCCGCCGCCGTCCCGGAGGTGGTGAGGTGGGAGGGCGCGCGCGGGATCCGCGTCGTGCTCGACGTGGGGGCGACGGGGGTCGTGCTGCGGCACCCCGAGGACGCCCGGCTGTTCCGCGCCGAGCTCACCCTGGAGGGCGCGCGGCTCGCGGGACGCGTCGACCACGAGGGCGCCCCGGTGCGCCTCGTGCTGGCGCGCGCCCGGTGACGTCATGCGCCGCGGCCGCGTGCGCCTGCGCCTACTGACCGAGCGCGAGGTCGAGCGGGCGCGGGACGACGACGCGCCTGCCGATCAGCCGCCCGCCCGGGGCGCGGCGCCGGCTGCGGCCACCGTCGTGCCGTGGCCGTTGGGGTCGACCGCGCACGCGCCGCCGCCGCCCTCCATGTGGATCGAGAGGTCCTTGATCGTCGGCGACGTGCCGCAGAGCGGGCACTTCGGATCGCGGCGCAGCTTGACCTCGCGGAAGCGCATGCCGAGCGCGTCGTAGGTCAAGAGCCGCCCGATCAGCGGCTCGCCGATGCCGAGCAGGAGCTTTACGGCCTCCGTCGCCTGCACCAGCCCGACCACTCCTGGGAGCACGCCCAGGACGCCGGCCTCGCTTCAGGACGGCACGAGGCCGGGCGGGGGCGGCGTCGGGTAGAGGCAGCGGTAGCACGGGCCCTCGTTCGGCGCGAAGACCGTCGCCATGCCCTCGAACTGGAAGATCGAGCCGTGGACGTTGGTCTTGCCCGCCAGGTAGCAGGCGTCGTTGACCAGGTAGCGCGTCTCGAAGTTGTCCGAGCCGTCGACGACCAGGTCGTAGTCCTTGATGACGTCCATCACGTTGTCGACGGTGATGCGCATCGGGAGCGCGATCACGTTCGTGTCGGGGTTGAGCGCCTTGATCGTGCGCGTGCCCGACTCGACCTTCGGCCGGCCGACGTCGGCGGTGGTGTGGAGCACCTGCCGCTGGAGGTTCGTGATGTCCACGACGTCGCCGTCCATCAGGCCGAGCGTGCCGACGCCCGCCGCGGCGAGGTAGAGGGCCGTCGGCGAGCCGAGCCCGCCCGCGCCGATCAGCAGCGCCCGGGAGCGCAGCAGCCGCCGCTGCCCCTTGTCCCCGACCTGCGCCAGCAGGAAGTGCCGGCTGTAGCGCTGGATCTGGTCCGGCGTCATCGGCACCTCGCGGACGACCGGCAGGCCGGACTGCACCCACTTCTGGTAGCCGCCCTGCAGGTTGATGACCGTCGTGTACCCGAGCTCGCGGAGCGCCTTGGCGGCGAGCACCGAGCGCAGGCCGGTCTGGCAGTAGAGGACGATCGGCGTGCTCGGGTCGCTCACGGCGGTGCCGATGCGGAACTCCAGGAAGCCCCGGCTGATGTTGGTCGCCGCCTCGACGTGGCCGTCGCGGTACTCGTCGGGGTCGCGGACGTCGATGACGACGACCGGGTCGCCGGACTTGAGGCGCCGCTCGAGGTCGGCGGGGCCCTCCTCGGGAACGACCTGGCGCGCCTCGGCGAGCATCTCCTTGAGGGTCTTCATGGCCCGAATATTACCCCCATTTCCGGTCGGGTCAACAGTGATTGCCCCTGACAGCCACTTCGTCCCCAGCCGAGGTGACTGCTATACTCTCAAAACTCCATGACGAATGCCAGAAAGGGCATCATCCTCGCGGGAGGCTCGGGGAGTCGCCTCTACCCCTTGACGCTCGCTCTCAGCAAGCAGCTCGTGCCGATCTACAACAAGCCGATGATCTACTACCCGCTCTCGACGCTCATGCTGGCGGGCATCCGCACGATCCTCGTGATCACGACCCCGCAAGACCAGGGGGCCTTCCAGCGCCTGCTCGGCGACGGCGGTCAGCTCGGCCTGCGCATCGAGTACGCGACGCAGCCGCGCCCGGAAGGGCTCGCGCAGGCGTTCGTGATCGGCCGGCGCTTCGTCGGCGACGCCACGGTCGCGCTCGCCCTCGGCGACAACGTCTTCTACGGCCACGGCCTGCCCGAGTGCCTCACGCGCGCCTCCGAGCGCGCGACGGGCGCGACGGTCTTCGCGTACTGGGTCCGCGACCCCGAGCGCTACGGCGTCGTCGAGTTCGACGCGGCCGGGCGCGCGATCGGCCTCGAGGAGAAGCCGTCCAGGCCGCGCTCGCCGTACGCCGTCACCGGCCTCTACTTCTACGACAACCGCGTCGTCGAGATCGCCGCGGGCCTGCGGCCCTCGGCGCGGGGCGAGCTCGAGATCACCGACGTGAACCTGGCCTACCTCGCCGCGGGCGCGCTCCACGTGGAGAAGCTCGGGCGGGGCATCGCGTGGCTCGACACGGGCACGCACGAGGCGCTGCTGCAGGCCTCCACCTTCATCCAGACGATCGAGGAGCGGCAGGGGCTCATGGTCGCCTGCGTGGAGGAGATCGCCTACCGGCTCGGCTGGATCACGGCCGCGGACGTCGCGCGCGTCGCCAAGCCGATGAAGGACAACGCCTACGGGCAGTACCTGTTGCGCCTGGTCGAGGCGGACACGTAAGATCCCCGGTGATGGAGCTCACCCCGCCCGCCAAGCGCGCCTTCCAGCTCCAGGCCTACGGCGCGGCCCCGTCCATCGACGGCGTCGCGCTCGTCGAGCTCCGGCGCCACCACGACGACGGCGGCTCGATGACGGAGCTCGTCCGCCTGGCCGACGGGCGCACCGGGGCGCTGCCCGGCTTCGAGGTGCGCCAGGCCAACTACAGCGAGCTCGCGCCGGGTGCGCTCAAGGCGTACCACCTCCACGTCCGGCAGACCGACGTCTGGTTCGTGCCGCCGACGGACCGCCTGCTCGTCGTGCTGCTCGACGTCCGCCAGGGCTCGCCGACCGAGGGCGCGCGGATGCGGCTCGTGCTGGGCGACGGGACCTCGCGCCTGCTGCGGATCCCGCCGGGCGTCGCGCACGGCGTGAAGAACCTCGGGGTCACGACCGGGCGGATCCTCTACTTCACGGACGTCCACTTCTCGCCCGAGCCCGCGACGTGCGACGAGGGGCGCCTGCCGTGGGACCTCGCGGGCGCCGACGTCTGGGACCCCACGCGCGGGTAGACGCGTGAAGCTGCTCGTCACCGGCGGGTGCGGCTTCATCGGCTCGAACTTCATCCGCCACGTCCTCGGCGCGCACCCCGAGGACCGCGTCGTCAACCTCGACAGGCTCACGTACGCCGGCAACCCGGCCAACCTCGCCGACGTCGAGGGCGACACGCGCTACGCGTTCGTGCACGGCGACATCTGCGACGCCGCCCTCGTCCGCGACGTCGCGCGCGGCGTGGACGCCGTGGTCAACCTCGCCGCGTCGACCCACGTGGATCGCTCGCTGATGGAGCCGGACGAGTTCCTCCGGACCGATGTCTTCGGCGTGTTCACGCTCCTCGAGGCGGTCCGGGACCTCAAGATCCCGCGCCTGCTCCACATCTCGACCGACGAGGTGTACGGCTCGGTGGAGCACGGCTCCTCGCGCGAGGGCGACGCGCTCAGGCCCTCCAACCCGTACTCGGCCTCGAAGGCGGGCGGCGACCTGCTCGCGCTCGCCTACTGGCAGACGCACCGGGTACCGGTCGTGATCACGCGCTCGTCGAACAACTTCGGGCCCTTCCAGTACCCGGAGAAGGTCATCCCGCTGTTCGTCACGAACGCGCTCGAGGACACGCCGCTGCCCCTCTACGGCGACGGCCGGAACGTCCGCGACTGGCTCTACGTCCTCGACAACTGCGCGGCGATCGACCTCGTGCTGCGGCGGGGCAAGGACGGCGAGGTCTACAACATCGGGGGCGGCCACGAGGTCGAGAACGTGGTGCTCACGCGCCAGATCCTGCGCCTCACCGGCAAGCCCGAGACGCTGATCCAGCCCGTCCGGGACCGGCCCGGCCACGACCGCCGCTACGCGCTCGACTCGAAGAAGGTGCAGCAGCTCGGCTGGGCGCCGCGCCACGCCTTCGCGGCGGCGCTCGAGGCGACGGTCGCCTGGTACCGCGAGCACGAGGCGTGGTGGCGGCCGCTCAAGTCGGGCGAGTTCCGCGCGTACTACGCGAGGCAGTACGGCCGCGGCTGAGGCGGTGAGCCGCGTGAAGGGCGCCGCCGACACCTACCAGGGGCGTGGCCTCATCGCCGACCCGATCCACCGGTACATCCTCTACACGCGCCCGGGCGGGATCCCGGGCGAGGCCACCGAGCAGGACCTGATCGACACCTCCTGGGTCCAGCGGCTCCGGCGCGTGCCCCAGCTCCAGTCGGCCCGCTGGGTGTTCCCGGCCGCGGAGCACAGCCGCTTCCAGCACTCGCTCGGCGCGATGCACCTCGCCGGGCGGCTCGCCCAGCAGCTCTACCCGTCGCTGCGCGCGATCTTCCCCGACGCGCCCTCGTCCGCGCTGATCGAGGAGCTGCTGCGCATGGCGGGGCTGCTCCACGACGTCGGCCACGGGCCGTTCGGCCACTTCTTCGACGACAACTTCCTCGTGGACTACGAGCTGACGCACGAGCTGGTCGGCCAGCGCATCATCCGCGAGGAGCTGGCCGACATCGTCCGGAACCTCCGGCGCAGCCCCAGCGGCGCCTTCGGCGCGGGCGAGGCGATCGACCCCGAGTGGATCTGCTACCTGATGGGGAAGACCTACACGCACCCGCTCGAGTCGCACCCGCGGTGGCTGCCCTTCCTCAAGCCGCTCCTCTCGGGCGTGTTCACCGCCGACAACATGGACTACGTCCTGCGCGACGCGTACATGTGCGGGGTCGCCGTCGGGCCGATCGACATCGAGCGGATCATCTACTACTCGTTCTTCTCCGAGAAGGGCCTCACGCTCGACCGCGGCGGGCTGCAGGCGTTCACGATGTTCCTGAACGCGCGCTTCTACATGTACACGAACGTCTACTACCACCGCACGACGCGCGGGATCGACCTGCACCTCAAGGAGATCTTCCGCGACACGATGCGGATCGCCTTTCCCTACGACCTGCGCAAGGAGCTGCACCCGTACCTCCACCTGACCGAGTGGACGCTGCTCGAGGACGTGGGCAAGTGGCACGACGCCGACGACCCCGACCGCCAGCGCCTGGGCCTCGAGTGGCGGCACGTCCTCGACCGGAAGCTCAAGTGGCGCATGTCGCACGAGGTGGTCCTGGACCTCTTCGAGCCCCGGCGCGGCCACAGCTTTCTCGACGCCGAGACGGTGAAGCGCCGGGTCCGGAGCTTCCTGCCGCCGGCGCTCCGCGACTTCAACTTCGAGATCGACATGGCGCTGCAGGACCCGCGGCCGCTCAACCCGCTCAAGATGGGCGACCGGCAGATCTACGTCTACGACTCGGCGACCGACACGGTCTCGGAGGAGCCGCTGACCGAGATCCTCAAGTACCTGCCGGGCAAGGTCGCCCAGTGCCGGATCTTCGCCACCAGCCACGAGCACGACGCGGTCCTCGCGAAGGCGCTCGAGCGGGCGCTCTACGAGGAGCCGCCCGCGATCGCGACCAACGTATGAGCTGGCGGTTCGTCACCCTCGCCGCGCTGTTCGTCGCCTGCCTGCTCACCGCCAACACGATGGCCTCGAAGCTGATCGTGCTGGGCGGCGTCGTGCTCTCGGCGGCGATCGTGATCTTCCCGCTGTCGTACGTCCTCGGCGACGTGCTGACCGAGGTCTGGGGCTACGGGGCCGCGCGCCGCGTGATCTGGCTCGGCTTCGCGTGCAACGCGCTCATGGTGGCCGCCCTCTGGCTCGGCGGCGCCCTGCCGCCGGCGCCGTTCTGGAAGGGCCAGGCCGCCTACGAGGACGTCCTCGGCGCCACGCCCCGGATCCTGCTCGCGTCGTTCCTCGGGTACCTCGCCGGCGAGTTCGCCAATGCCTACGTGCTCGCGAGGCTGAAGATCCTGACGCGCGGGCGGTGGCTCTGGACGCGGACGATCGGCTCGACGCTCGTCGGCCAGGCGCTCGACACCGTGGTCTTCGTGACCCTCGCGTTCGCGCGGACGGTGCCGCCGCCGGCCCTGCTCGCGATCATCGCCGGGCAGTGGGCGGTGAAGGTCGCCTACGAGGCCGCGGCGACGCCGCTGACGTACGCGGCCGTCGGGTGGCTCAAGGCGCGCGAGCGCATCGACACGTTCGACGACGGGACCGACTTCAACCCGATGCGGCTCTGACGTGGCGAATCGCGTGTTCTGGTCCTGCTGGCTCGCGGCCTCGGTGCTGACCGGCGTCGTCGCCGGCTTCATGCTCGGCCACGCGCTGATCCTGGCCCGGTTCCTCGACTGGCTGCTCGCGTCGGGGCTCCTCGCGCGGACGTACCCGGTGTTCCGCGGCTCGGCCGGCCGGGCGGGGCTCGACGCGTACTACGCGGTCGCGGGCCTCCAGGTGCTCGCCGTCCTCGCCTTCGCGGCGGTGGCGCTCGCCGCGCGCCGGCACCGCGCGGCGGCCGTGGTCGCGGCCGTCGCGGGCGCCCTCTGGGTCGTCGTCCACTACGCGTCCGGGTTCGGCGCGCTGGAGGCCGCGGTGCTCCAGGGCGCGGCGGAGGCGCCGGCGGAGGTCGCGGCGCGCTTCCGCGCGTGGAACGCGCCGATCCACCTCGTCCACGCGGGCACGCTCCTGGTGGCGCTGCTCGCGCTCCTCGGCGTCCCGCTCGCGGCGCTGCGCCGGCGGCGCTAGCCCGTATTATTCTCGAACGGTCATCGTGCGAGGCGGGCAGGGCCTGTCGCAGGGTGCGGTCCCCGCGGGGCCGGCGCCGTCACCCATTCGCCCGAACGCCGCGCTGCGCGCGGCGGACGGGACGAAGGGGTCCCACACCGCCGGCCGCGCGGGGACCGCACCCTGCGCCACCCGCCCGGTCGCGCCAGCGCCGTTCGCGAATAAGCCGGGCTAGTGCGCCGCGCTCGCAGTCGTGTTACGCCCCGCCGCCCGCGGAGCCCGGGCCGCCGGGCGCGGGCGGGAGGGGTCGACGGGACCCTGTACGATGCAGAGTGTCCGAGCAAGGCGACTTGCCGAGAGTGCCGACGGGACCCAGCGCTCAGAGCGCCTGGAACGGAGTTGCGCCTCGGCAAGGCCGCCACAGTGCACGTCCGGTGGGGAATTGCGCTACGAGCGCCAGTACAGGGTGTGATGCGGCACTGTGGTCCCGCTGCTCGGCGAAAGGGGGTGCGATGACCGCCTATCGCTTCTACGTGGGAATCGACTGGGCCACCGAAGCCCATCAGGTCGTGGTCCTCGATGCTGAACGCCGGGTCATGCACGAGCGGAGTGTCCGTCACGAGGGGGCGGCGCTCGAGACGTTTGCCGAGTGGCTGAGGGACGTGGCCGGCGGGGCGCCAAGGGACGTCGCCGTCGCCCTGGAGATCCCGCGCGGCGCCGTCGTCGACGCCCTGCTTGCCCGGGGCTTCCAGGTCTTCGCCCTCAATCCTAAACAGCTCGACCGCTTCCGCGATCGCTACACGGTAGCGGGCGCCAAAGACGACCGGCGCGATGCTCAGGTCCTGGCGGCCGCCCTGGCGACCGATCAGCCGGCCTTCCGCCGGCTCGAGCCCGAGCATCCGCTGATCATCGAGTTGCGGGAGCTCTCCCGCCTCGAAGACGACCTGCAGCAGGAGTGCGGCCGGCTGACCAGCCGCTTGCGCGAGCAACTGCACCGCTACTATCCGCAGCTCCTGCAGCTCGTCCCCGCCGCGGACGAGCCCTGGCTCTGGGCCCTGCTCCAACGGGCCCCGACGCCGAGCGCGGCGCAGCACCTGCCCCGCGCGGCCGTCCGGACGATCCTGACCCGCCATCGCATCCGGCGCCTGGACGTCGCCGCCGTCCTCGCCGCGCTCCGGACGCCCGCGTTGCCGGTCGCGGCGGGGACGGTGCAGGCGGCCGAGCATCACGTGGCCGTGCTGCTGCCACGCCTGCGCTTGGTGCACCAGCAGCACGCCGAGTGCGCCCGGCTGATCGAGGCTGTGTTGGAACGCCTGGCGGAGAGTCAAGAGCATCGTGACGTGCCAATCCTCCGGTCCGTGGTGGGCGTCGGGAGAGTCGTCGCCGCCACGATGCTCGCCGAGGCCTCGCGGCTCTTGGCAGCGCGAGACTACCACGGCTTGCGGGCACACGCCGGGGTCGCGCCCGTGACCCGTCAGAGCGGGCGCCGCACCCTCGTCGCGATGCGCTCGGCCTGCAATCCGCGGTTGCGCCAAGCGGTCCACCATTGGGGACAGTCCGCGGCCCGACATGACCCCGTCAGTCGGGCGCACTATGAACGCCTCCGCGCGCGCGGGCACAATCATGCGCGCGCGGTGCGGGGCGTGGTCGATCGCCTGCTGCGCGTGCTCGTGGCGATGTTGGTCACGCAGACGGAGTACGATCCGAC
>MGCF01000076.1:0-12748 GCA_001788495.1 Candidatus Rokubacteria bacterium RIFCSPLOWO2_02_FULL_73_56 | reverse complement strand
AGGGGTCGACGGGACCCGTTCCCGCCACGTGGCCGGCGGGCCGCGCGCGCCCGGATGGAGCCGCGCCGCCACGGGGCACGCGCACGCGTGCCGCGTGGTCCGGTCGACCCCTCCCGCCCGCGCCCGGCGGCCCGCCCTCAGCGCGCCTTCTTCGGGCGCTCCTGTCCGCGGACGATCTGGGAGCGGATCAGCCGCGGCAGCAGCATGTGGTGCTGCGGGCAGATGGACGCCGGGTTCTGGTAGGCCGCGCCCGCGAAGGCGAGCAGGTAGCGGCGGATGTCCTCGAAGCGAACGACCTCGTCCACGAAGCCGCGCAGGGCGCAGTAGATCGGCCGGGACTGCTCCCGGTACTGCCGGGCCAGCGCGTTCATCTGCTCGATCACCGGCTGCAACGGGCGCCCCGCCTCCTTCTCCTTGACGAGCCGCCGCGAGAACGAGGCGACGGCGGCGGTCTCGCCGTGCATCACGTTGAGCTCAGTGGTCGGTGTGCCGAGGGTGAACGCGTTGTTGTTGTTGGCCGTGGGGCCGCCCATGATGTAGTGGGCCGCGGCCGTGCCCTTGCGGAGCACGACCAGCATCATCGGCAGATCGGTCTGCTCGATCGAGTAGATCAGCGACTGGCCGAGGCCGAGCAGCTCGGCCTTCTCGGCGGTGTCGCCGACGTCGATCCCGGTCGTGTCCTGGAACCAGACGATCGGCACCCGGTCCCGGGCGCAGTGGGTCACGAACTCGCTCAGCTTGATCAGGCCCTGGCGGTAGAGCTTGCCGCCGATGCCGATGTAGTCGGCGGTGTACTCGGGGTAGTCGGTCCCGAGCAGGCCCTGGCGGTTGCCGATCGCGCCGAGCAGGAGCCCGTCGACCTTGACGAGCCCCGTGTACACCTCGGGGCCGAAGCCCGGCCGGAACTCCAGGTGCTCGCTGCCGTCCACGAGGCGGGCCAGCACGTCCTCGAAGCTGTAGACGGCCTTCTGGTTGACGGGGACGATCGAGGCGAGGTCGGCCAGGGGATACCTCGGCTCGGCCGGCTCGGCGACCCGGAAGAACGTCGGCTGGTACGCCGGCAGCTGCGCCACGCACGCGCGGAGCGCGTCGAGGACGTCGGTCTCCGTGTCGAACACGGCGCGGAAGAAGCCGGTCGAGTCGTGGTGGATGCGCGCGCTGCCCGGAGGCACCTCCTTGAAGCGGCGCGCGGCCTCGATGATCTGCTCCGCGCCGGCCTCGTCGAACCCGCCCCTGGGGCTCATGCCGCTGACGATGCCGCCGCCGCCGACGGCCATGTTGGCGTTCTTGTGCGCGAACAGGATCGTCGGGCTGATGCTCTGGTAGCCGCCGCCCGCCGGGTTCGTCCCGTAGATCCCCGCCACGACCGGGACGCCGAGCTTCTCGAGCTCGGCGTGCCGGAAGAACATCGTGCCGCCGCCCCGGCGGTCGGGGTAGACCTCGTCCTGCTGCGTCAGCTTCACCCCCGAGCAGTTGACGAGCCAGACGAGCGGCACCCGGAGCCGCTTGGCGAGGTCGGCGGCGCGGAGCTGGTTCTCGGCCTGCCCCGGCACCCACGCGCCCGCCATGACCTTGTTGTCGAACCCGATGAGGACGCACCACTTGCCGCCGATCCTGGCCAGCCCGTCGACGACGCCGGTCACGCCCTCCTCGGTCTGGCGGGGGTTGTAGAGCGTGTGCAGCGGGCAGAACGTGCCGGGGTCGACGAGGTACTCGATCCGGTCCCAGACCGTCATCTCGCCCCGCGCGCGGATCTTCTCGGCGGGCAGCCCCGCCGTCTTCGCGCGGGTCACCTCGGCGTCGAGCTCGGCGAGCACGGCCGCGATCTGGTCGCGGTTCTCGGCCATCTCCTCGACGTCGGCCGGCTTGAGCGGCTTGCCGAGCGCATCCATCTTCTCGAAGTACGGGCGCATGAGCCGTCCTCCTCCGCCTACCTCGCGGTGTATCGAGGAGCGCCTCGGCGCAGCATGGGCGCTCCGAGCGTTGGGGGTTTGGGGGCCATGTCGGGGCCCCCAGTCTATCGGTTGGCTTTGCGATAGCCGAGCTGGTCGAGCGCGATGATCATCTTGCAGATGTTGGCCGAGCCCTCGACCATGACGTACGTCGGCGCGTCGCGGTAGTAGCGCGCGACGGGCGACTCGGTCGAGTAGCCGTAGGCGCCGAGAATGCGCATCGCGTAGTTGGCGGCCCTCGTCACCACCTCGCCGGCGAGGTACTTGGCCTGCGCCACCTCCAGCGTGTTGCCGAGGTTGCCCTGGTCCTTCTGCCACGCGGCCCTGTACACCAGGAGCCGCGCCGCCTCGATCTCGGTCACCATCTGCGCGACCATGTCCTGGTTCATCTGGAACTGGCCGATCGGCTGTCCGAACTGCTCCCGCTCGTTGCAGTACTTCGTCACCTGGTCCAGGCACGCCTGGGCGAGGCCGACCGCCCCGGCCGCCGCCTGCAGGCGCGTCTGGTTGAGCGAGCCGAAGACGATGCCAGTGCCGTCTCCCGGTTGGCCGAGGATGTTCTCCTTGGGGATGCGCACGTTGTCGAGCGTGATCCCGCCGGTGGGCGAGAGGTGCGTCCCCAGCTTGTCCCAGTCCTCCGTGAGGACGCCGTCGACGTTCTTGAGCTCGAGGACGAACGCGGAGAGCGACCGGCCGCGGGCGGCCCGGTCCGTGTGGGCGTAGTAGATGACCACGTCGGCGAGGCTCGCGTTGGAGATCCACGCTTTCGCTCCGTTCAGGAGCCAGTGGTCGCCCTGGTCCGCGGCCCGGGATTTCAGGCTCATGACGTCGGAGCCCGAGGTCGGCTCGGTGATCGCGAACCCGCCGAGGTACTCGGCGCTGACGAGCTTGGGGATGTACTTCCGCTTGAGCGCCTCGGATCCGTACCGGAGGATCGGAAACGCGCACCCCACCGTCTCCATGTTGATCTGCACGCGGAGGGCGCTGCAGGCGCGGGCGATCTCTTCGGTCACGATCATGGTCGCGAGCCAGCCCATGTCGTTGCCGCCGTACTCCTCGGGGATCACGGTGCCGAGGAAGCCGAGCTCCGCCATGGGCTTGACGACTTCCCGGTAGGGGAAATAGTGGTCCCGGTCCCACTGATCGACGAACGGCGTGATCTTCTCGGTGGCGAACTCCCGCGCGACCTGCACGAGTGCTTTCAGCTCGTCCGACAGCTCGAAGTGCATGTCGTCGACCCTCCTCTGCGGAGCGCCTCGGCGCCGGCGCGCGCCTCCGAACACCGCACGATACCACGGGGGCGGCGGACGAGCGCGGCGCCGCGTTTGACTCGCCCGGCCCGCGCGTGGTAGCGTGCCGCGGATCGTCGACGAGCGGGTCGAGCGCACAGGGGAAAGAGGAGCGAGGACGGAGTGGCCGAGCACATCGTCGAGGCACCGGCGCCGGGGAAGATCCTGAAGGTTCACGCCGAGGCGGGGAAGCCCATCGCCGCGGGCGACCGGATCTGCATCCTCGAGGCGTTGAAGATGGAGCTCCCGATCGTGGCGCCGGCGGGCGGCACGGTCACGGCGGTCCACGTCGCGCCCGGCCAGACCGTCGAGGCCGGGGATCCGCTGGCCGTCATCGAGGGGTAGCCCCGGGGACCCCCTGGTGCTCAACGCCACCTGGTTCGTCCTGGCCGGCATGGGCATCGTCTTCGCCACGCTGAGCGTCCTCGTCCTGGTGATGACCGTCCTGAACCGCTGGCTCGGGCCCGAGCCGAAGGCCAAGAGGGCCCGGGGTGCTTGAGCGCGAGTTCCTCGGCATCCTCGCCCTGACCTGGCAGGCCGCCGTCATGCTCGGGCTCGGCGGCCTCCTCATCTACCTGGGCATCGCCAAGCAGGTGGAGCCGGTGCTCCTCGTGCCCATCGGCACGGGAATCATCCTGGCGAACATCCCGCTCGGCGGCCTCACCGACGCGGGCGGCTTCCTGGCCGTGCTTCGCACCGCGGGCATCGACACGGAGCTGTTCCCGCTCCTGATCTTCATCGGGGTGGGCGCCATGATCGACTTCGGCTCCCTGCTCGAGCGCCCGTACACCGTCTTCCTGGGCGCCGCCGCGCAATTCGGGATCTTCGGCACGTTCTTCGTCGCCTACTTCCTGGGCGAGGGCGGCCTCCGCCTCTTCGACTTCAGCTTCAAGGACGCCGTCTCGATCGGCATCATCGGCTCGGCGGATGGCCCCACGTCCATCTACGTCGCCACCATCCTCCGCTCCAAGTACGCGGCCTCCATCGTGGTGGCGGCGTACTCCTACATGGCCCTGGTGCCCATCATCCAGCCGCCCATCATGCGGGCGCTCACGACGGACTCGGAGCGGCGGCTCGTGATGCCCGCGCGGGCGCCGAAGGTGTCCCGGCGCACCCGCGTCCTGTTCCCGATCGTGACCATTCTCGTCGTGGGGCTCATCGCCCCCAAGGCCACGCCCCTGATCGGCACCCTGATGTTCGGCAACCTCCTGAGGGAGTCGGGCGTGCTCGAGCGGCTCTCGCAGGCGGCCCAGAACGAGATGGCGAACATCGTCACGATCCTCCTCGGGCTCACCGTCGGCGGCATGATGGCGGCGGCGGACTTCCTGCGCGCGGAAACGCTCATGATCTACGTCATGGGGGTCGTGGCGTTCGCCGTCGGCACCGCGGCCGGCGTGCTGTTCGGCAAGGTGATGTACGTCGCCTCCGGCCGGAAGGTCAATCCCCTGATCGGGGCGGCCGGGATCTCCGCGTTTCCCATGAGCGCGCGTGTCGTCCAGAAGGTGGGCCTCGAGGCCAACCCGCACAACCACCTGCTCATGCACGCGGCGGGCGCCAACACGGCCGGCCAGATCGCCTCGGTCGTGGCCGGCGGCGCCGCGCTGGCGCTCGTGCCATTCTTCGCCTAGCGACGGCGGGCGCGGGAGCGGACGGACAGCCGCCCGCCGCGTCACAGGAGGGCCCATGGCGAAAGGCACCGTGCTGATCGTGGACGACGACCCCGAGGTGCGGGCGACCCTCGCGGAATACCTCGCCGCGGACGGGTTCGAGGTGACGGAGGCGGCCAACGGGCTCGAGGCGCTCCTGCACGTGCGGCGGGAGCGCCCGCGCGCGGTCGTGCTCGACCTGATGATGCCGCGGCTCGGCGGGCTCGAGGCGCTGAAGCGGATCCGCGCGTTCGACCCGGGGATCGGCGTGGTCGTCATCACGGGCGTGCAGGACGTCGAGCTGCAGCGCCAGGCGCTCGAGCTCGGCGCGCTCGCCGTCTTCGGCAAGCCGATCTCCTCGGAGGAGATCGCCCAGGTGCTGGACCCGGGCGCGCGGCCCGCGCCGCGGCGTCGGGCGGCCGCCGCGCCCGCGGCGTCGGCGGCGGAGGGCCGCGTGCTCGTCGTCGACGACGAGCCGGACGTCCGCGCGATGCTGGAGGAGTTCTGCCGCGAGCAGGGCTGGGAGACGCGCGGCGCGTCGGACGGTCCGGCCGGCGTGCGCGGGGTCCTCGAGTGGACGCCGGACGTCGTCCTGCTCGACATCGCGATGCCGGGGCTCAGCGGCGTCGGCGCCCTGCCCGAGATCTTCGCGGTCGCGCCGCGCACGAAGGTCATCATGGTCAGCGGCACGCAGGACCTCGAGCTGTCGCGCCGCGCGCTCGCGCACGGCGCGTTCGACTACGTCACGAAGCCCGTGGACTACGCCTACCTGCAGCGGTCGATCGAGACGGCGCTCCTGATGAAGCGCCTCGACGAGGCCCGGTGACGTCCTGACGCGCGCCGCCGCGCCGCGGCACGCGCGCCGGAGCCTGGCGATCGCGGCCGTGACGCTCGCCCTCCAGAACGGCATCGTCATGGCGTTCGCCGTCCTCTACCTGCCGCTGATCGCCGAGTTCGACGCCTCGCGGGGCGAGGTCGCGAGCGTGCAGTCCGCGGTGCTGCTGCTCGGCGGCTTCGGCTCGCCCCTGATCGGCTGGGCGTTCGACCGCCTCGGCCCGCGGCGCCTCTTCCAGTACGGCGCCGTGCTGACCGCGGCCGCGTTCGCCGTCGCGAGCCGCGCCGACTCGCTGCCGCTCCTGGTCCTCACCTACGGCGTCGTGGGCGGGCTCGGGCTGTCCACGCTCGGCAGCCAGGCCAACCTCGTGGTCGCCGCGCTCTGGTTCCCCGCGGCGCGCGGGCGCGCGATCGCGGTCGCCGACCTCGGCACCGGCTTCGGCGCGTTCGCGTTCACGCTCCTGGGCCAGGCCCTGGTCGTCGCGGTCGGCTGGCGGGCGACGCTCCTCGTGTGGGCCGCGCTGCTGCTGGCGATCGTGGTGCCGCTCAACGCCTTCCAGCGCCTGCCGCCGCCCGCGCCCGCCCGGGCGGGCGACGCGCGCGTCCCCACGGGCCCGACGCTCGCGGGCGCGCTCGCGTCGGCGCCGTTCTGGTGGCTCGCCGCGATGCGCTTCTTCGGCGCCTGCGCGTTCCCGCTCATGAACACGCACATGCTCGCGTACGCGATCGGCCAGGGGGTCGCCCCGGCGACGGCCGCGGCGGCGCTCGGCGCGGTGAGCCTCGTGAGCCTGGCGGGCCGGCTCGCGACGGGCTGGCTCTCGGACCGCCTCGGCCGGCCCCAGACGCTGACGCTCGCCTACACGAGCGCGGCGCTCGGCATCGGCGCCCTCTCGCTGCTCGCGCTGACGGGCTCGTCCGCCTGGCTCGTCGTCTACGTCGCGCTCTACGGGCTGGCCCAGGGCTCGAGCGGGATCGTCGCCTCCGCGCGCGCCGCGGACGCCTTCGCGGGCGCGTCGTTCGGCGCGATCTACGGCTGGCTCTCGCTCGCGATCGGGCCCGGCGAGGCGCTCGGCGCGTGGGTGGGCGGGCGGTTCTTCGACGCCTGGGGCAGCTACCTGCCGGCGTTCGGCTTCGCGGTCGCCGCGCTCGCGGCCGGGCTCGTCTCCATCTGGCTGGTGCGGCCGACGGAACCGCGCCGGCTGGGGTCGACGTAGAGCTCGACCTGGTTGCCGTCGGGATCGCGCACGCTGAACGAGCTCGACGTCTCGCCGAACGGCGTGAAGCCGCGCGCCTCGAGCGCGCGCCGCGCGGCGGCCAGCTCCTCCGGCGAGGCGCCCACGTCGAAGGCGACGTGGTAGAGGCCGGGCACGCCCTTCGGCTGCGGGCCGGGCCCGGCGGCGCGCGCGAGCTCGCACGAGAGGTCGTGGTGGTGGACGCCGGCGGAGAAGAAGACGATGCGCCCGTCCTTGGCTGTGCCGGTCTCCCTGAGGCCCAGCGTGTCGCGGTAGAAGCGCCGGGTCGCCTCGAGGTCGCGCACGAAGAGCGAGACGTGGCCGAGCTCGCGGACGCGCACGGCCGGCGCGCGTGTCTCCATCGCGCGCTTAGTGTAACATTGGGAAGTCATGGCTGAGTCCGAGCCGGCGGTCTACGACGCGGCCGCCGCATCCCCCTTCGCCGCAACGCCCGTGGAGCGCGTGAGGCCGAACGCGCGGCTGATCGTGCTCCTGTCGCTGGGGCACCTCGTGGTCGACCTCAACCAGGGCTCGCTGCCCGCCGTGCTGCCGTTCCTCAAGGCGGCGCACCAGCTCTCGTACGCGGCGGCGGCGACGATCGTGCTCGCGGCGAACGTGACGTCCTCGCTGATCCAGCCGCTCTTCGGCTACTTCGCCGACCAGACGGCGCGGCGCTGGATGCTGCCGCTCTCGGTGCTCCTGTCCGGCGCGGGGCTGGCGCTCACCGGGCTCGCGCCCGGCTACGGCGCGGTGCTCGTGCTCGTGGTGGCGATGGGGCTCGGCGTCGCCGCGTACCACCCGGAGGGCTACAAGACGGCGACGAGCGTCGCCGGCGACCGCAAGGCGACGGCGCTCTCCTGGTTCTCGCTGGGCGGCAACGTGGGGCTCGCGCTCGGGCCGCCGGTCATCACCGGGCTCGTCACCGCGCTCGGCGTCGCGGGCAGCCTCGGCATGCTCGTCCCCGCCGCCGTGGTCTCGCTCCTGCTGGTCGCGGTGCTGCCCGCGTTCGCGCAGGCGCCGGCGCCGCGCGTGGCCAGGGCGGCGGCCGCCCACGGCGTGAACATGCCGGGCGCGATGGCGCTGCTGATCCTCGTCGTCTCGATCCGTTCGTGGACGTCGCTCGGCTTCACGACCTTCGTGCCGTTCTACTACATCGACGTCCTCAAGGCCGACCCGCGGCTCGTCGGCCCCCTGCTCTTCGTGTTCCTCGGCGCGGGCGCCCTCGGCACCGTCGCGGCCGGCCCGCTCGCGGACCGCTGGGGGCCGCGCGCGTTCATGCAGTGGGTGTTCCTGGCCGCCATCCCCTTCGGCCTGCTCTTCCTCCAGACCGGCGGCCTCCTCGCCTTCGTCATGCTCGGGCTGTTCGGCGCCGTGCTGACCTCGAGCTTCACGGTCTCCGTCGTGCTCGGCCAGGCGTACCTGCCGCGCAACGCGGGCATGGCCTCGGGGCTCATCGTCGGCTTCGCGATCGGCACGGGCGGCCTCGGCGTGGCGGCGCTCGGCTGGGCCGCGGACCACTACGGGCTGCCCACGGCGCTCTGGGCGAGCGCGCTGCTGCCGCTCGCCGGCTTCGTGGCGACGCGCTTCCTGCCCGCTCCGCGCGACGCGAAGTGAACGCGGGGCTCCCGTTCCAGGACGGTGAGCAGGTGCTGCTCATCGATCAGCGCGGCAAGCGCCACCTGATCTTCCTGCGCAAGTCGGAGACGTTCCACTCCGACCGCGGGTGGATCCCGCACGACGCGATCATCGGCCAGCCCGAGGGGAGCTGGGTGCGCAGCTCGCTCGGCCTCCGCTACCTCGCGCTGCGGCCGACGCTCGCCGAGTACGTGCTCGACATGCCGCGCGGCGCGCAGGTCATCTACCCGAAGGACCTCGCGATGATCCTGTTCTGGGCCGACGTCTACCCCGGCTGCCGCGTGCTCGAGGCGGGCATGGGCTCCGGGGCGCTGACGCTCGCGCTGCTCCGCGCCGTCGGCCCGGAGGGCCGGGTGATCAGCTACGAGCAGCGCGAGGAGTTCGCGCGGCGCGCGCTCGCGAACATCCACACGCGGCTCGGCGAGGTGACGAACCTCAGCGTGCGGCTGCGGCCGGTGGAGGAGGGGCTCGCCGACGAGGAGCCCGTGGACCGCGCGCTGCTCGACCTGCCCGAGCCCTGGCGGCTCACGGCGCCCGTGGCGCGCGTGCTGCGGCCCGGGGGCATCCTCCTGTCCTACGTGCCGACGATCATCCAGTCGTACCAGACGTGCGAGGCGCTCCAGCGCGAGCGCGCCTGGGCCCTGGTCGAGACGTTCGAGACCCTCTTCCGCCCCTGGAACATCGAGGGCCAGTCCGTGCGGCCGTTCCACCGCATGGTCGCGCACACGGGCTTCATCACCGTGGCGCGGCGCGTGGTGCCCGAGGAGGCCGGCGGCGCCGGGCCGCGCGTGCCCGCCACCGAGCCCGAGGAGTAGCGAGGCCGATGATCACGCTGATGCGCCGGTACCGGAAGAGCCTCCAGGTGGGCCTGCTGTTCGTCGTCGCCGCCTTCGTGGCCTCGCTGTTCGTGTTCGGCACGCGCGGGTTCGACGGCGACGGGTCGCCGGACACGGTCGCGACGGTCAACGGCGAGCGGATCCCGCTCGAGCGCTACCAGCGCCGCTACCAGGCCTACTACGACGCCTACGCGCAGATCTACCGGGAGCGCTTCTCGTCCGAGCTCGCCGAGCGCCTCGGGCTCGCGCAGCAGGTGGTCAACGACCTCGTCCAGGAGACGCTGGTCGTGCAGCGCGCCCGGGCCGAGGGCCTCGAGCTCTCCGACGAGGAGCTGAACGCGCGGGTCCAGGCGGTCCCCGCGTTCCAGGAGGGCGGCCGCTTCGTGCTGAAGCGCTACGAGGAGTTCCTGCGCCGGCGCGGGCTCGGCGCGGCCGCGTTCGAGGAGGACATCCGCCGCGAGCTCACGCGCGCACGCGTCGAGGCCGCGGTGCGGGGCGGCGTGAAGGTCTCCGAGGTGGAGATCGAGCAGGCGTTCGCGATGCGCCGCGAGGAGGTCCGCGCCGCCTGGGCGCTCGTCGATCTCGGACCGCTCGTGGCCGCGGCGACGGCGACGGACGCCGAGCTCCAGGACTACCTCGCGAAGCACGGCGACGAGTTCCGGCAGCCCGAGCGGCGGCGCGTCCAGTACGTGCTGCTCGCGCAGAAGGACTTCGCGAAGCCGGTTCCCGAGGCGGAGGCGGAGCGGTACTACGCGGCGCACCCGAAGGAGTTCGAGTCGCCGCGCCAGGTGCGCGCCGCGCACGTGCTCGCCCGCGTGCCCGAGACCGGCGGCAGCGCGGCGGAGGACACGGCGCGCGCGAAGATCGCCGACGTCATCCGCCGGGCGAAGGCCGGCGAGGACTTCGCGAAGCTCGCCAAGGAGCTGTCGGAGGATCCCGGGTCGGCGCCGAACGGCGGCGACCTCGGCCTCGTGAGCCCGGGCGAGGTGGTGCCGCAGTTCGAGCAGGCCCTCTTCGCGCTCAAGAAGGGCGAGGTCTCGGCCGAGCCCGTGCGCACGCCGTTCGGCTTCCACGCGATCAAGGCCCTCGACGTGCGCGCGGGCGGCCGGAAGCCGCTCAAGGACGTCGCCGCGGCGATCCGCGAGCGGCTCGGCGCCGAGGCCGCGGAGGCGGCGGCGCGGGCGCGCGCGGAGGCGCTCCGCCCGGAGCTCCAGGCGGCGAAGGACTTCGACGCCGCGGCGAAGAAGCTCGGCCTCACGCCGCTCGCCTCCACGCTGGCGCGCAACGAGCGGCTCGCCGGGCTCGGCGTCGCGGACCCGCTCGAGGACGCCGCGTTCGCGCTCGCGGTCGGCGGGGTTTCGGCGCCGGTCAAGACGCCGACGGGTCTCGTCGTGCTGAAGGCGGTCGAGGCGCTGCCCGCGGGCGTGCCCCCGCTGGCGGAGATCAAGACCAAGGTCGCCGTCGCGGCCCAGCGCCAGAAGGCCGAGGCCGTCGCCGCGGAGCGCGCGCGGCAGCTCGCCACCGACGCCCGGGCCGGCGACTTCGCGGCGGCGGCGAAGAAGGCGGGCGCGCTCACGGGGGAGACGCCGCGCTTCTCGCGCGCGAAGCCGGCCGAGAAGCTGCCCGGTGACGCGCAGGTGGCGGCGCTCGAGACACCCACGGGCCACGTCACCGCGCCCGTGAAGACGCCGCAGGGCTCCTACGTCCTCAAGGTCCTCGAGCGCGTCGCGCCCGACACGAGCGGGCTCGCCACGGAGCGGGAGAAGATCCAGCGGGAGCTGCTCGGCCGGAAACAGAGCCTCGCGTGGGAGTCGTGGATCGCCGCCGCGCGGCAGGGCGCGAAGATCGAGGTCTCGAGCCGCTTGCCCGGGCGGCGCCGCGGATAGGGCGCGTCCCGGACGCTCCCGGCCGCCGCTACTGGTGGTCGCCGCCGGCCTCGATGCGCTCCCAGGAGAGGACGCTCACGCGGTAGGTCCCGGCCTGGCCGGGCGCGGCCACCTCGAAGTAGGCGCGGCCGCCCGGCTGGACCTCGCTCCACACGTGGGCGATCGTCGTCGCGACCACCGCGCCGGCGCCGTCGAGGCCCTCGACCAGGAGCTGGATGCGGGTGGCGGGCGCGCCGTACTCGTTGACGACGTGGCCGCGGACCACGGGCCGGCCGCGGTGCGCGGCCGCCTCCCAGTCGAGCGCGAAGAACTTCTCCCAGCCCACGGCGGCGAAGTTCTGCGCGCCCGCCGTGCCCGCCAGCAGGAGCACTCCGACCAGCGCCGCCATCGCCCGCCCTCGGTGTCCGCTCATCGCCCTGCCCTCCGGCGCGGCGCCCGCCCGCCGCGATCCTCGTCCCCGAGCATACCGCGTTCGGCAAGCGCGGGCCGGGCGGAAGCCGTCCGGACCCCCATGGTAAGGTAGGCCCATGTCGGTCCAGCGCACGCCGATGACGCGCCAGGGCTACGAGAAGCTGCGCGACGAGCTCGACCGCCTGAAGCGCGTCGAGCGACACGCGATCACCCGGGCGATCGCCGAGGCGCGGGCCCACGGCGACCTCAGCGAGAACGCGGAGTACCACGCGGCGCGCGAGAAGCAGAGCTTCATCGAGGGGCGGATCGCGGAACTCGAGACGAAGGTCGGCGCCGCCGAGGTCATCGAGCCGCCCACCGCGGGCGACCGCGTCACGTTCGGCTCCAGCGTGCTCCTCGAGGACGAGGCGGGCAAGGCCGTCCGCTACCAGATCGTCGGGTCCGACGAGGCGGCACCCGCGAAGGGGCGCATCTCGGTGCTCGCGCCGCTCGCGCGCACGCTCATCGGCAAGAGCGTCGGCGACACGGTGACGGCGCAGCTGCCCGGCGGCAAGAAGACCTTCGAGATCCTCGAGGCGAACTTCCCCTGGACGGAGTGAGCGGGGGCGGCGGTCAGCGCAGGGCGTCCCGCAGCTCGCGGGAGAGGACCTCGACCGTGCCGCGCGTGCCGCCCGCGAGCTTCAGCTTCCACTCGCCCTCGGTCTCGAAGCGGCGATCGCGCAGCCGCTCGCCCCACGGCCGGATCGCCTCGCGGATCGCGTGCACGTCGAAGGGGTCGCGCTTGAGCTCGCGCGCGCGCGCCATCACGTCCGGCGCCGTGCGGATGAAGGCCCGGAGCGCCGCGCCCGTCTTGATCGAGTACTTCCGCCCCGCCCAGGCCGCGGGGAACGTGGTCGACAGCGCCTTCACATAGTTCAGGAAGAAGCGCTTCGCGTTCTGGCGGATCTCCTGGATCTTGCCGCCGCTGCCGAGCTTCTCGACGGTCTCGAGGAAGTCCACGATCTCCTCGGCGAGCGGCGCCTGGCTC
>MGCF01000075.1 GCA_001788495.1 Candidatus Rokubacteria bacterium RIFCSPLOWO2_02_FULL_73_56 | reverse complement strand
GACGATCACCGCCCCGCCCGCCAACACCCACGTGCGCCTGACGGTGCCCGTCGAGGCCCAGGCGACGGATCGGGGGAGCGGCGTCGTGAGCCTCACGCTCGCGGTCGGGAGCCAGAGTCTCACCGCGACGCTCACGCCCGCCGTCCCGCCCCCGGCCGCGTCGGTGACGGCGACGGCCACCTGGAACACGACGCAGTTCGCCGACGGCACGCACACGCTCACGGCGCAGGCCCAGGACCAGGCGGGCAACGGGGCCTTCGCCGCACGCACGCTGATCGTGGACCACACCCCGCCCGACACCGCCATCACCGACGGGCCGAGCGGCGAGATCCTTGTCGGCGAGGCCGCGTTCAGCTTCGCCGGCACCGACACCCTCACCCCGCCGGCGAGCCTCGTCTTCGCCTGGCGCCTGGACGGCGGGGCCTGGTCGGCCTTCGCGAGCGCGACCACCGCGACCATCACGAACCTCGCCGAGGGCGCCCACACCTTCGAGGTGAAGGCGCGCGATCTGGCGGGCAACGAGGACCCGACGCCGGCGAGCCAGAGCTTCACGGTGCGCCTGGGGCCCGTGATCACCTCGATCGCCCCTGCGGAGGGTCCCATCGGGACGCTCGTGACGATCGCCGGCGGGAACTTTCAGCCCGGGCAGACGACGGTCGCCTTCAACGGCCTCGGCGCCGTCATCCGGACGCTCTCGGCCACCCAGCTCACGACGACGGTGCCGATCGGTGCCACGACGGGCCCGGTCACCGTCACCACCCCGCTGGGCGTCGCCAGCGCCGCCTTCACGGTGACGCTCACGGGGGACTTCACGCTCAGCGCCGCCCCGGCGCCCCCGGCGAGCGCGCGGGTGATCGCGGGGGATCAGACCTCCGTCGCCATCCAGGCGGGCGGCAGCGGGAGCTTCACGAGCCTGGTGAGCCTGAGCCTCTCGGCGCTCCCCGGCGGGATCACGGCGAGTTTCTCGCCCGCGAATCTCGTTGCCCCCGGGGCGAGCGTCTTCGTAAGCGTGAGCGTCGCGCCCACGGTCGCCCCCGGGAGCTACGCCGTCACGGTCACCGGTGAGGCGCAGGTGGATGGCCGCACGGAGACGCGCACGGCGAGTTTCACGCTCGAGGTCCTGGCCCCCGACACCACGGCCATCACCGGGCGCGTGTTGACGGCCGAGGCCGTCCCGAAACCCATCCCCGGCGTGACCGTCATCCTCGGCTCGGCCTTCACGCTGACCGATGCCGGCGGCAACTTCGTGCTCCTGGCCCCACCTGCGGGGCCCAACATGCTCTTGGTCGACGGCCGCACCGCGTCCACCCCGACCGCCCAGTACCCGCCGATCGAAGTCCAGATCGACGTCGCCGCGAGCGGCCCCACGCGCGTGCCCTTCGTGCTCTATCTGCCGGTGCTCGACACCGCGCACCCGATCAGCTTGCCGCTCGACGCCGCCGGCTTCACCACGGCAGAGGTCCAGGCGACGACCCCACTCATCCCCGGGCTCGTCGTGACCATCCCGCAGGGGACGAAGATCACCGGCGCCGACGGCAACCCGGTCTCGCAGATCACGATCACGCCGGTGCCGGTGGACCGGACGCCCATGCCCTTCCCGGCCGGCATCGCGCCGCCGCTGCTCTTCACCATCCAGCCGGGCGGGGCCGTGCCCTCACAGCCCTTGCCGATCACCTTCCCGAACCTCCGCAACGCCGCCCCGGGGAGCAGCGCCGACCTCTACTTCTTCGACCTCGCCGCGGGGACCTGGCAGACGTGGGGCACGGGGACCGTGAGCGCCGACGGGACGCAGGTCGTGAGTGATCCCGGCTTCGGGCTGCCGCGCTTCGCCTGGCACACGTACTGCGACGAGCTCTGCCAGGCCCCCTTCGGTGATGAGGCGCCGCCCGCCGAGAACCAGCCCGGCGTCACGGGCGGCGAGCCCGTCGATCTCTTCACGGGCCGCTTCGTGGTCCGCAAGACGGATCTCGTCCTGCCCGGACGGATCCCGCTTCGGATCGAGCGGACGTACTGGAGCGGGCTGAGCCGCGTGGGCTTCCTCGGCCCCGGCTGGAACGTGGCCGGCTACGACCTGCGTCTGGCGACCCGGGGCAGCAGTCTCGCCCTCATCCAGGCCGACCAGAGCCAGCTCCTGTTCGTCCCCGATGGCGCGGGCCGCTGGGTGAACCGCTCGGCGCCCTCCATGCAGGGGGCCGTGCTCACCCAGCTCCCGGGCGATTTCCTCTTCCAGCTCCGCCTCAAGGACGGCACCGTCCAGCGCTTCGACCGCATCGTCGGCTTCGCCAACGTCGCCGCCCTCTCCAGCATCGTCGATCGCCACAGCAACACCGTGACGGTCACCCGCGAGGGCTCCTCGCCCACGAGCTTCGGCCGGATCACGCGGATCACGGAACCAGCGGGCCGCTCGTTGACCCTGGCGTACGACACCGAGAACCGGATCGTCTCGGTGACCGACCCGCTCGGCCGTGTCGTCGGCTACGGGTATGATGCCCAGGGGCGGCTCGAGACGGTCAGCGATCCCGCCGGCGGCGTCACGCGCTACACCTATGACGCGAGCCACCGGATCCTGAGCATCACCGACCCCCGGACGATCACCTTCATCACGAACGAGTACGACGCCCAGGGGCGGGTCGTCCGCCAGACCCAGGCCGATGGCGGCGTGTGGACCTTCGCCTACGTCCTGGCGGGCAACACGGTGACCCAGACCACCGTCACCGACCCCCGGGGGCAGCCCACGACCCACCGCTTCAACGGGCTCGGATTCGTCGTGTCCACGACGGATGCCCTCGGGCAGACGACGACCCACGACTACGCCCCCGGCGCCAATCTGCTGGCCGCCACCACCGACCCCCTCGGGCGCGTGACGCGCTTCACCTACGACGCCGAGGGGAATGTGACGTCGATCACCGACCCCGCGGGGAACCTCCGGAGCTTCACCTACGAGCCCACGTTTAACCGCCTCACCTCGATCACCGACCCGCTGGGCCAGGTCACAAGCTTCGGCTACGACGCCCAGGGGAACCTCGTCTCCATCACCGATCCCCTCGGCAAGGTGACCACGCTCACCTACAACGCCGCCGGCCAGCCGGTCACGACCACCGACCCCCTGCTGAACACGACCACCTTCAGCTACGACGCCCAGGGCAACCTGGCGACGGTCAGCGATCCCCTGGGGAACACGACCCGCCGGGCCCACGACGCTGTCTCCCGCCTCCTGAGTCAGACCGACCCCGGGGGGCGCACGACCACCTTCGACTACGATGCCCTGAACCGGCTCACCCAGATCACGGACGCCCGGGGCGGGACCACCGGGTTCGCCTACGACGGCAACGGCAACCTCCTGACTCTCACTGACGCCCGGGGCCACAGCACGACGCACACCTATGACTCGATGGACCGGCTGGCGACCCGCACGGATCCGGTGGGCGCCAGCGAGAGCTTCCAGTACGATGGGGTCGGCAACCTTGTCCAGCACACGGACCGGAAGGGGCAGGTGGCGACCTTCAGCTACGACGCGCTGAACCGACGGACCGGGGCGAGCTACGCCGACGGGAGCACGACGAGCTTCGCCTACGACGCCGCCGGACGGCTGGTCGCGGCCACCGACTCCGTCGGGGGCGCCCTCGAGCACAGCTACGATGTGCTGGACCGGCTGCTCACCCAGCGCACGCCTCTGGGAACGGTGGGCTACCAGTACGACGCCCTCGGCCGGCGCACCCAGTGCGAGGTCCCCGGCGTGGCACCGACGACGTACGGCTACGATGCCAACTCCCGTCTGACCGAGATCCTCCAGGGTCCGCAGGCGGTCGGCATCCAGTACGACGACGCCGGGCGCCGCACCCTGCTGACCCTGCCCAACGGGGTCAGCACCGAGTATCAGTACGACATCGCCTCACGGCTCACCGGGCTGATTTACCGCCATGGCGCGGGCGTTCTCGGGGATCTGACCTACGCCCACGACCCGGCGGGCAACCGGACCCGCGTCGGCGGGAGCTTCGCCCGGACGCTCCTGCCGGACGCCGTGGCCTCAGCCACCTACGATGCCGCCAACCGACAGCTCACCTTCGGGAGCCTGACCCTTGCCTACGACGCTAACGGCAATCTCCTGAGCGACGGCACCACGACCTACACGTGGGACGCCCGCAACCGCCTCATCGCCCTGACCGGGCCCGGTCTGGCGGCCAGCTTCCAGTACGACCCCCAGGGCCGGCGCCTCACCAAGACGGTGAACGGCACGAGCACACAGTTCCTCTACAACGGCCTCGATGTCGCGCAGCAGCTCGAGCCCCAGCGCACGACGACCTATCTCCGCTCCCTGGCGATCGACGAGACGCTCGGCATGACCGATCCCGACGGCGCGTTCTTCCTCACGGCCGACGCGCTCGGGAGCAGCCTCGCGGCCAGCGACACCTCGGGGGCGACGGTCACCGAGTACACCTACGCCCCGTTCGGCGCGACGACGACGACGGACCCCGCGTTCCCGAACCCCTTCCAGTTCACGGGACGCGAAAACGACAGCGTCGCCGGACTCTATTACTACCGGGCGCGCTACTACCACCCCGGCGTAAGCCGGTTTGTCAGCGAGGATCAGCTTGGATTCGCGGGCGGTGACTTCAATCTGTACGGGTATGTTAGAAATAAGCCTACCCGCTTTGTTGATCCGTTGGGACTTCAACAGATCGAGCCTGTTGATCCCGTTTTCGGCCCGGTCGATGCGAGGGAGTGTATACCCCGTTGCACGACTGTTGGCGACATCATCAATCGTGAGCTTGCCAAGGCGCGCGAGCGCTACGGACCGGTGCTCAAGGAGATTGGGGGGAAGCTCCTCGAAGGGGCTCTTGAGGTTATCTGCTACACACGTCGTCTAGAGTGTCCCACGGGGCCATTCCCCCGAATACCTAGCCCAACGCCGCCCGATACCCCCGTGCCGGGGCTTCTCGAATCGAGTATTCTCCCCACTCCGTCACCATTCGCTATTGGCGGACGAAAAGATTTGCCGAGCAGTGCCTTTTCAATTCGCTGACATTCGTCTTGAAGATCTGAAGCTCTTCCTGCCTCTAACTCTTGTCCTGGCTGCTGGCCTACGGCGGGAATCATATCTGCCCCGAGGCAGACTATTCGGCCGACAGTGCTGGACACATAGTGATGTGGTTCTGGTCTTCGTTGTCCTAACTGCGACGGCGCTCTTCGATCCCTTGCTAGACCTCTTGGCTCTAACTCCGATCGCACTCCTAGCTCTGGGATTCTTTCTACAGGCCGCGATCGTGACCAACACGATCTATTGGCGCCTCAGGTTGAGGTACAACCTGCCCATGTCAGTGCTCGGATTCAACATGAATGTCGTCTATCACATCGCCTGGCCACTTGCCGTCGTGTTCGCGGGCATGTCGCTAGTCGGGATCTTGTGGTCTCTTCTGCTCTTCATGCACCGGCCTTTGGCTCAAGTGATGGCATTGCCAGGCTCGCCACGTCCGGGTTCACCCCTTGAGGCTCTCGGACTTTCATCGCCTTCGACCTTGGCTATTGCGGTCTTCTACTCTTTCGACGTCGTGCTGCTCATGCCGCTCATGGAAGAGATTCTATTCAGAGGCTTTGCATATACACCAGTGTCTCGACGATTCGGTCAACAGAAGGCAGCGATATTCACCGCAGTCTTGTGGGCGCTGGTGCATCCGTTGGGATTTCCACGAACGGTAATCATCATCCTCGTGGGAATTCTGTATGCCTACCTGTATCAGCGCACAGAGTCGCTGCTCCCTTCGCTGAGCTTCCACATTGCGGGAAATACTGCGATCACTCTCGGTTGGCTCTTGAGCGATCTCAAAGACGCGGAGAGGCTAGTTCCTCCGACGACGGCAATGTCTTGCGTCCTCTTCGCGATAGTTTGGAGTATCTACAAGCGCACAAAACCGACAGAGGCGTCGCAATGCGATGAGGGTTAGTGTCCGCCGTCAGCACCTTCTGAGAGTTTCCGAGGGCTGAAGCAACCGACAGTCGAGCGGCTGATTCACCTCATCACGGCGTGCAGCCGCCCGGGGCTCGTGTAGAGGAGCAGGCTCAGCCGCGCCGTGAGCGTCTCGTGAAACCGTTCGAGCTTGCCCTGGGTCTGCGGGTGATGGGGCGGGGCGCTCACCCTCGCCTACGACGCCAACGGCAACCTCACCGGCGACGGTACCACGACCTACACCTGGGACGCACGCGATCAGCTCGTCGCCGTGGAGGCGCCGGGACTGCAGGCTGTGATTTTTCAGGAGCATTCCCCCACTGAGCCCTGAGTTTTTCAGGGGCATTCCCCCACTTTTTCAGGAGGATTCCCCCACCCCCGGCGCGTCCTGACGACCGGCGTGCTCTCCTCC
>MGCF01000074.1:3245-10977 GCA_001788495.1 Candidatus Rokubacteria bacterium RIFCSPLOWO2_02_FULL_73_56 | reverse complement strand
CGCCGCCTTGACGTAGTCGGACTCGAGGATCTCGAGCATCGTGGCGCGCACCATCCGCGTCACCGGCGCCATCACCGAGAAGCCGAGCGTGAGCGCCGGCAGCATGAGCTGGTGCAGGGCCGAGCCGAGCGCCCGCCAGCTGCCGCCGAGGAGCGCGTCCACCGTGTAGAGCCCGGTGAGCGCGGACGGCGCCGTCACGCCGGGGGAGAGGCGCCCGAGCGGCGGCGGCGCGACGCCGAGGTGGTAGAAGAACACGTAGACCGCGAGCAGCCCGGTCCAGAACGTCGGCATCGCGACCCCGCCGACACCGAGCAGGCGGCTCACGTGGTCGAGCGGCCCGTCGCGCCGGACGGCCGCGAGCACGCCGAGCGGGATGCCGACACCGATCGCGATCAGCATGCTCGCCAGCGTCAGCTCGAGCGTCGCCGGCACGCGCTGCAGGAAGTCGGTGAGGACGGGCCGGCCGGTCGTCGCGCTCTCGCCGAAGTCGCCGCGCAGCACCCCGGAGAGGTAGCGCCAGTACTGCACGGGCACGGGCCGGTCGAGGCCCATCTGGCGCTCCATCTCCCGGATGTGCTCGGGCGTCGCGAGCGGCCCCGCCTTGACGAGCGCCGGGTTGCCCGGCAGCAGGTACGTGAGCGTGAACGTGATCAGCGTGACGCCGAGGAGCGTCGGGAGCACCAGCAGCGCGCGGGTCGCGACGTAGCGGCCGAGCCCCACGTCAGGCCCCCACGCGCGCGGCGGCGGGGCGGCCCGCCGGCCGTCCCCGCCCCCGCGCCGCGGCGCGGTCCGGCGCGCTCAGGCGCGCCGGGCCGCGTAGTAGCGCTCGAACGTGTCCCACCGCTTCTCGAGCCCGCTGAGGTCGGCGCTCATGACCCGCACCCAGTTCTCGTACCAGAGCAGGCCCCACACCGCGTCGTCGAGGAGGATCTTCTGGATCTCCTCCGACGCCGCGTTGCGCTTGGCGAGGTCGCTCTCGTGCATGTTGGCGTCGAGGAGCCTGTTCACCCGGTCGTTGTGGTAGAAGGACAGGTTCGTGAACTTCTGCCGCGAGTCGAACAGGAAGCTCAGGTGGTAGTAGGGGTCGTTGACCCACGACTGCCACGACTCGATCGAGAGCGTGTGATCGCCCTTGATCGCCACCTGGCGGAACGTCGCGTCGCTCTCCTTGGCGATACTGACCTTGAAGCCGATCTTCTCCAGCTCGCGCTGGATCCAGACGGCCGCCTGCTCGTGCGTCGGCCAGCCCACGCGGATCGCGAGGTCCACGGGGACCGGGGCCTTGACGCCGGCCTCCTTCATGAGGGCCTGCGCCTTCGCGATGTCGTGCCTGTACGGCGAGTACTTGCCGAGGTGGCTCGGCGTCAGGCTCGGCACCGGGCTCGTCATCTGCTCGCCGTAGCCGTACAGCACGCTCGGCAGGATCGCCTGGATCGGGATCGCGTAGTTCACGGCGCGCCGCACGAGCACGTTGTCGAAGGGGGCCTTCTTCTGGTTCATCGCGAGGTAGTTGCAGATGGTGTCCGGCACCCTCAAGATCTTGAGCCCGGCCTCGCCCTCGAGCGACTTCACGTTCTTCGGGCTGAGCCCCGGACGGCCGGCCACGAGCTGGATCGCCTTGCGCTTGAGCAGCAGCACGCGGTCCGCCTCGTTCGGCACGAGCTTCAGCACGACGCGCTCGAAGTAGGGCTTCGGCCGCCAGTAGCCCGGCGCCGCCTCGAACACGATCTCGACGCCGGGCTCGTTCTTCACGAGCCGGTAGGCGCCGACGCCGGCCGGGTTGCGCTTGAGCCACTCGGCCGCCCACGGGTCCTCCTTGGTCGCGTGCGCCTTCACCTCGTCGGGGTCGAGGATCGCGTTGTTCGACAGCGCGATCGTGTCCATCGCGAGCGGCGTGGACCCGGGCATCTTGATCGCGAACGTGGCGTCGTCGCGCACGACGAACTGCGCGGGGTCCGTGGTCCGGATGAGCCGCGGAAAGATGAGCTTCATGTAGCCGGGCGACTGGAGCCCGCGGTCGAAGGAGTACTTGAGCGCCTGGGCCGTGACCGGGCGGCCGCTCGGGAACTTCACGCCCTTGCGGACCCGGAAGACCAGCGTCGCGCCGTTGTCCTCCGTCTTCCACGACTCCGTCAGCATCCCGTCGAACTCGCCCGGGTGCGAGCGGGCGAAGCCCGGCTGCCCCTCGATCGGCCGCACCTTCCAGCCGATCATCCCGTCGCAGATGTTGGCGATCGTCACGTACCCGCCGTTGGTCTTGAACGACGCCGGGTCGAGCGTGTCGATGTCCGAGTCCCAGGCGACCACGAGGGTCCGCGGGTCCTGGGCCCACGTCTCGCGGGGCCGGAACACGGCGGGCCCCACCGCGGCCGCGGCGGCGGTGCCGCCCGCGGCCTTCAGGAACGACCGGCGATCCATGCGTGCGCTCATCACGGGCCTCCTCTCGCGCGTACGGGTTAATCCTCGATCGGCTCGGACCAGAAGAAGACGTTCCGGGAGCGGTCGAGGTAGTGCTCGTAGAGCTGGCGGATCAGCTCCTGGCCGGCCGGCGACGCCAGGTCCTTGGCGTACTGCTCGGCGTCGCGCACCTCGATCCGCTCGATGTAGCTCCACCCCGCGTCGGGGGCGCCGGTGATCGGCCCCTCGATGCGGTGGGTGCGATAGCTGATGATGCTCGGCAGCGTCCGGGCCACGCGGTAGTCGTACTCGCGGAGCCAGCGCTCGTAGTCCTCGGGCCGGACGCCCGGCTTCAGGGTCGTGATCACGTAACGCACCGGCATCGTCTCTCCTCCTGTGGGCGTCAGCCCGCGGCCACCGGCTCGAAGCCCTCCAGCAGGTCGTCGGCCGCGAGCACCCGGTCGCGGTCCGTCGCGGCGCCGTTCACCGCCACGAGCCACGTGTCGCGCTCCGCGCCGAGCCCGGCCAGGAGCGCCTCGACCGTCGTCCCGGGCGCCACCTCCAGCACCGTGCGGTCCGCGCCCCCGGGCAGGAAGCGGCGGAGGTTGCCGTGCAGGTGGACCGTGACCCTCACGCGAGCGCCTCCCGGACGCGCGGCATGACCTCCCGCGCGAACCGCTCGATCGTGGTCTCGACGCGGCCGTCCGGCGCGAGGGGGAACACCATGAGCTGGCCGATCCCGGCCCGCGCCAGGCGCACGACGCCGCGCGCGACCTCGTCCGGCGGGCCCGCCAGCGTCACCGCGTCCACGAGCTCGTCGGGCACCTCCGGCGCGACCGCGCGCAGCGGCGCGGGGTCGTGCGTGTAGGGCAGCGCGAGCACCCGCGCGCGGAGCGCCGGCGGCAGCGTGAGGCCCGCGGTCGTGAACGTGAAGAAATCCGGGCGCTGCGCCGAGAGGCTCCGCACGATGGTGGGCCGCATCACGTCGCGCGCCGCCCGCCGGTCGTCGGCCACGCACACGTTGAGCCGCGCGACCAGCTCGACCGTCGCGGGGTCCCGCCCCGCGCGGTGCGCCCCCTCGGCGACGGTGTCGCGGAAGAAGCTCACGAGCGGCTCCGCCACGCACCCCTGCATGATGGCGCCATCGGCCACGCGCCCCGCGACCCGGCAGCCCGCGGCGCGCTGCGAGGCGACGTAGATCGGCACCGCGGGCCGCGGCGGCGCGAAGTCGAGCCGCCCCTCGTGGAACGCGACCACCTCGCCCTTGACCGTCACGGTCTCGCCGGCGAGCAGTCGCCGGATCAGCTCGACCGCCTCGCGGAGCGCGACCGCCGACCGGCGCGCGTCCACCCCGAGCTCGCGGAAGCCGCTCACGCCCGCGCCGAGGCCGAGCACGGCCCGCCCGTCGGCCAGCTCGTCGAGCGTCGCGATCGCCATCGCCGTCAGGGCCGGGTGGCGCGAGTACGGGTCGGTCACGCCGGTCGCGAGGCGGATCCGCCGCGTGGCGAGCGCGCACGCGGCGAGGCACGCGTAGACGTCGCGGAAGAAGCGCTCGTCGGCGAGCCAGAGGTCGTCGTAGCCGAGCGCCTCGGCGCGCGCCGCGAGCGCCGCCAGCTCGCGCGGCGGGCGCGAGGGCAGCAGGAGCAGTCCGGTCCGGAGGCTCACGGCGCCGTCTCGCCGGAGAGCGCGAGCGCGACCTTCTCGGCGGTGATCGGCAGCGTCGTCACCCGGACGCCCACCGCCGCGGCCACCGCGTTCGCCACGGCGGCCGGCGGCTCGATGTTCGGCGGCTCGCCGACGCCCTTGGCGCCGTAGGGCCCGACCGCGCTCGGGTGCTGGACCAGGATCGACTCGATGCGCGGCAGGTCGAGCGCCGTCGGCATCTTGTAGTCGGTCAGGTTCGGGTTCAGCACCCGCCCCTCGGCGTACACGAGCTCCTCGGACAGCGCCTGGCCGAGCCCCTGCGCCACGCCGCCCTCGATCTGCCCCTCGATGGCGGCCGGGTTCACCGCGAAGCCGACGTCCTGGGCGACGACGTAGCGGTGGAGCGTGATCTCGCCGGTCTCGCGGTCCACCGAGAGGTCCACCGCGTGGGCGTGGAAGCTCGGCGAGTGGAACGCCGGGTAGACGTGCGCCTCGACGCGCTTGGCGTCGTACGCGGTCGGGGGCGCGATGAAGGTGCCGTGCGCGATCAGGCCGCCGCCCGAGGCCTGGGAGAGCCGCGCGAGCTCGGCGAGCGTGACGCGCTTGCCGGCGCCGACGACCGCCTTGTCCCGCAGCTCGAGCGCGTCGGCCGGGACGCCGAGCTGCGCCGCCGCGAGCCCGACGAGCTGGCGCCGGAGGTCGGCCACGGCGGCGCGGCAGGCGTTGCCGACCGCGAACGCGGTGCGGCTGCCCTGCGCGCCGAAGTCGAACGGCGTGGCGAACGTGTCCGCGGAGACCACGCCGATGTCGGCGAGGTCCACGCCCAGCTCCTCGGCGAGCACCTGCGCCGCGCCGGTCAGCGCCGCCGTGCCGATCTCCGCCGCGCCGGTGTTGAGCGCGACGGTGCCGTCGGGGTTGATCTTCACGTACACGCCCGAGGACCCGCCGGTCGTCGTCCACCAGCCGCACGCGAGCCCCTTGCCCCGGCCGGGGGCCGGCCGGCGATCGTCCCAGCCGATCGCCGCCGCCGCGCGGCGCAGGCACTCCTCGAGGCCGACGCCCGCCAGCACCTGGCCCGTCGGCCCCTCGTCGCCCTCGCGCACGATGTTCTGCAGGCGGAACTCGAGCGGGTCGAGCCCGAGCGCGTCGGCGATCATGTCCATCTGCGACTCGACGGCGAAGTTCGCCTGCGGCCCCGACGGCGCGCGGAACGAGCCGCAGTTGGTCTTGTTCGTGTAGACCGCGTAGCCCTCGAGCAGGAGGTTCGGGATCTTGTACGGCCCCGCGAGCACGAGCGTCGCCACCGAGGCCACGCCCGGGCCCGAGCCGGCGAACGCGCCGGTGTCGAACCAGATGCGCCCCTCCTTCGCCGTGATCCGGCCCGCGCGCGTCACGCCGGTCCGGAGCTCGACGCGCGTGCCCTGGCGCGGGTAGGCGGCGGTCAGCTCCTCCTCGCTCGTCGTCAGGACCCTGACCGGCCGTCCCGTGCGCCGCGCGAGCAGCGCGGCGACGTGCTCGACGCCGATGCGGAGCTTGCCGCCGAAGCCGCCGCCGATTCCCGGCACGATCACGCGGATCTTCGACGGCGCGAGCTCCAGGATCTCGGCCAGCGTGTTCTGGATCTCGAAGGGGAGCTGCGTGTTCGACCACACCGTCACCTGCCCCGAGCTGTCCCAGGACGCCACGGCGGCGCGCGGCTCGGTGTAGCCCTGGTGGACCATCGCGGTGCGGAACCGGTGCTCGAAGATCCGGTCGGCCTCGGCGAAGCCGCGCTCCACGTCGCCGACCACGATGCGCGCGCGGTGGCACACGTTGCCCTCGCGGTGCAGGATCGGGATCGCCGCGTACGTCGCCCACGCCTCGTGGATCAGCGGCGCGCCCGGCGCGAGCGCCGCCTCCAGGTCGAGCACCGCCGGCAGCGGCTCGTACACGACCTCGATGGCCGCGAGCGCCGCCTCGGCCGCCTCGCGCGTCGTCGCGGCCACCGCGGCCACCGGCTGGCCGACGTAGCGCACCCGGTCGCGCGCGAGCACGGTCTCGTCCTTCAGCGCGCCGCCGTAGCGCACGTCGGGGACGTCCGCGGCGGTCAGCACCGCGCGCACGCCCGGGAGCGCGCGCGCGCGCGCGGCGTCGATCCGCACGAGCCGCGCGTGGGGCTCGCGGCTCCGGAGGAGCTTGCCGTGGAGCATGCCGGGGAGCGCGAAGTCCGACGCGTAGACGGCCGTGCCCGTCACCTTGCCGGGCGCGTCCATGCGGGGCAGCGAGTGGCCGACGACGCGGGGGCTCATGGATGCGTGCACCCTCCGCCCCCCGCTCGACTCCCCCGGAGCGCGGCGGCGGCGGCGAGGACGGCGTCGGCGATCTTCTGGTAGCCCGTGCAGCGGCAGAGGTTGCCGGCCAGCGCCTCGCGGATCCCGTCCTCGGTCGGCGCGCCGTCCTCGTCGAGGTACGCCTTCGCCGCGAGCAGCATGCCGGGGATGCAGTAGCCGCACTGCACGGCGCCGTGCTCGACGAAGGCGCGCTGCAGCGGATGCAGCTCGGCGCCCCGCGCGAGGCCCTCGATCGTCACGACCTCGCGGCCCGCGCACTGCGCGGCGAGCAGGATGCACGCGTTCACCGCGCGCCCGTCGAGCAGCACCGTGCACACGCCGCACTCGGCCTCGAGGCAGTTCTCCTTCGTGCCGGTGAGCCCGAGGTCGTCGCGCAGCACGTCGAGCAGCGTGCGGTGCGGTGCCGTCAGCACCTCGTGGGTCTCGCCGTTGATCCGGAGGGAGAGCGCGAGGCGGCTCACGCCCCGCCCCCGATCCGCTCGCGGCACCGGCGGAGCGCGCGCGGCACGAGCGTCTCGACGAGCAGCCGCCGGTAGCGCGCCGAGGCGCGCACGTCGCTGATCGGCCGACACTCGCCCGCCGCGAGGCGCCCGGCCTCCCGGAGGACGTCGTCCGTGAGCGGCCGCCCCTCGAGCGCCCGCTCGGCGGCGCGCGCGCGCATCGTCGTCGGCGCCACCGCGCCGAGCGTGATCCGGGCCGCCAGGCAGCGCTCCCGCGCGGGGTCGAGCGTCAGGCGCGCGGCCACGCACACGACCGAGATCTCCATCGCCCGGCGCCGCCCCGCCTTCAGAAAGGCGGTCGCCGAGGCCGGCGGGAGCCGCTCGAAGCGGATCGCCGTGAGCAGCTCGCCCGGCCGGCGCGCGGTCTGCCCGGGGCCCGTCAGGAAGCCCTCGAGCGGGAGCGTCCGCTCGCCGTCGGGCCCGAGGCACGTGACCGTCGCGTCGAGCGTCAGGAGCACCGGGACCACGTCGGCGGCGGGCGAGGCGTTGACGACGTTGCCGCCCACCGTGGCGACGTTGCGGATCTGGTGGCCGCCGACCACCCGGGCGCCCTCGACGAGCGCGCCGAGCGGCCCCTGGAAGTCCGCGCAGCGCTCGACGGCGCGGTGGGTGACCAGCGCGCCGAGCGTGATCGCCCCGTTCGCCTCGATCCGGTCGAGGCCGGGGACGCGGTGCAGGCTCAGCACGTGCCGGGGCGCGACCTTGCCGCGCCGCATCTGGATGATGAGGTCGGTGCCGCCGGCCAGGAAGCGGCCGGCCTCGCCGAAGCGCGCGCCGAGGGCGACGGCCTCGGCGACCGCGGCGGGCTCGTGGTACTCGAAGCTCACGGGACGCTCCGCGTCGAGGGCCGCGCGGCCCGGC
>MGCF01000074.1:789-3237 GCA_001788495.1 Candidatus Rokubacteria bacterium RIFCSPLOWO2_02_FULL_73_56 | reverse complement strand
TCGGCCCGCACGCCGAGGCCGAAGTCGCGCGCCGCCGCGAGCGGTGGCCACACCGCGGCGAGCTCGGCCGCGGCGCGGCGCAGGCGCGGGGCGAGGCGGCGCAGGCGCGCGAGCGAGACGCGGAAGGTCGGCCCCGACACGGCGACCGCGCCCACGACCCGGCCCGCGACCAGGATCGGCGCCGCCGCCGCCCGCCCGCCCTCGACCAGCTCCTCGTCCACGATCGCGTAGCCCCGCGCACGCGCCTGCCGGAGCTGCGCGGCGAGCTTCGCCCGCGACGTGAGCGTCCGGGGCGTGAGGCCTGCGCCTCGGGCAGGTGGGCGAGCCAGACCTTGCCCGACGCGGTCGCGTGCACGGGCGCGACCAGGCCGACGAGGGGCAGCATGCGGATCTGCCGGCCGGGGCCCTCGGCCTTCGCCACGAAGAGCAGCTGGTCGTCCTCCACGACCGCGAGCTGGGCCAGCTCGTCGGTCTCGTCGGCGAGCCGCTGGAGGATCGGCAGGCAGAGGCCGGGCATGCCGACGCGCTCGGCGTGCCCGAAGGCGAGCGCGAGCAGCCGCCAGCCGAGGTGGAAGCGCGCCGTCAGCGGGTCCTGGCGCACGAACCCCTCGCGGGCGAGCGTGCCCAGGATCTTCGAGAGGCTCGCCTTGCCGTGCCCGAGCTTGGCGGCGAGGCGCGAGAGCGCCACGCCCTCGGGATGGCCGGCGAACGCCTCGAGCACGCGCATCGCGCGCGACACCGAGGCGACGCGAACGCCGGGGCCGTCGGCCGGGTGGGGCATAGGATTGATTGGAAACCAGGTTTCCTATTTAGCCCCGAGGCTCCCGCCTGTCAAGCGGGGTCAGAACAGGTACTCTCTTCTGCTCTAGGCTCAGCGCTCCTGAGCGGGCAAATGCAACTGCGTTGGCATCGGATCTTCCGGAGAGTGAACGCTGAGCTGTATCAGCGCAATCTGGCCAAAATAGTCTCCAGTGCCCTCTCAAGGGACGTCCCGCTGTCAACGACCAAATCGGCCAGAGCTCGTAATGCGTCCTGCACCTGCCGCTCGATAGAGTGACTCTCGATCTTGGCTAGCCGCGATTGGTCTTTCATGCCCCGATCCTGCAGACGGGCAAATCTCTCCGCCTCGCCAACGGTCACGAAAACCAGGATAACTCGTGATGGAGCGGTAAGCGCACGGAGCGTCTCCAGGACCTCACTGTGTCGAACACCATCAACAATCAATGGCTCGCCAGTTCTCCAGTTTGCTGCCTCAAGCACGCCTCGGCAAAACTGCGCCAGCCCGTTTGCGACCAATTCGGCACCAAGATCTTGAAGGCTCTCGATAGACTCGGTTAGTCCTCGTTCCGCGGCGACCCGGCGGACATAGCCACCAAAACTCGCGCGCTTCCACCCGAGTCGATCAGCGAGGGACGTCGAGATCGTAGACTTACCACTGCCTGACTTCCCTGAGAACGCTACCACCAGCGGAGTCATCTCAACCTGAGCCCAAGTTGGGGCGATCGCGATCGCAAGACCACCCATGGCCGTCTGTCATGCTTTGGGTAAGAGACGGGCGCCAACGCACACACATGACTTACGCGCATGAGGGTTGCAAATGACCTGATCCTAATCTTGTCCCAGAAACTCTTCTCATCCTGGATACACAGTCCCTCAGAAAACCGTCGCCTGATCTCCTCACATGTGGCCTGATTGACCCGATAAAACCACGTCTCTTCTACCTGACAGATCCCGAGAATCGGTCCGCCAGAGCCCTTTAGCAAGAGCACATCGCCGCCACTTACAATTCCGTATGGCGGCGTCAACCGCCGAGAGAATCGCGACTCGAACGCTTTCCGCCCACTAATCAGGAGCTGCAAGTAAGGCTCTACGACGACCACGAGATGAAGCCCATACGGATAGTCGCCCTCGGAGACCAGACGGCACAACAAGTCATCCCAAAACCTGTCGCCGCCCAGCGCAGACCGTATCTGCTCAACTAATCGCGGCTGCGATAGGTCCACATTGCTCCCCTCTAGACTGTTCGCGAAGCTCGACCTCCGTGAGACGTTGGACCTGTCGAGACGCCCTTGCGACACACCTGCGTTCCGTGTCGCTGAGCGCGCGATCAAGCCGCTCCTCGATAATTTTTCGAGGCGCTTCACCCCTTCTCGCGGCCTGCAAGAGATAGCCGAAAATGTCTGTGCCTCTACACCGATAGATTCGATTTCCCGGGGTCCATATGTCCGCCCGTCCGCGCCGGGCGTCACGACGACTCACAGACGGCAGAACATCTCCTTCAACTGCGGTAATCAGCGAAGGATCATCAAAAGTGTTGGCCGCCCCTTTGCTGCGGATCTTGAAACGAATGGCCGAAACACATTCTTCTATCCATTTCTCCCGTCGATCCCGCACGACAGGTCGAGGAACTGCCGTTCGACGCTCAAGCACAAGAACCCCCAAATCTGC
>MGCF01000074.1:0-773 GCA_001788495.1 Candidatus Rokubacteria bacterium RIFCSPLOWO2_02_FULL_73_56 | reverse complement strand
TCGAACCGAGGCATCGCATATGGAAGGGCATCGCGCTCAAATCTGACGAGTCTAAAGCCTAAGGATTCAGCCCAACTCAAGTTGGCCTCGCACTCAATTTCAACCCCTGGCCGTGTTCCCGCTGGCGGAAAGCTAAGCAACACATGTCCGCCGAGGCAACAGACTCTCTGCGCCGCCCAAGAAAAGGCACGAAAATACTCTCGATACCAGGGCGGATCGAGAACGATGACCTGTGCGTGAAGCTCAGGCAGGGGGTCTCGGAGCAAGTCGATATCCAGGGCGATGCCGGCTGTTTGATTCCCATTGAAAACTTCCGTCACAGGTTGACAGGCGTCGAGTAGGAGTTGCTTACGCCCCCAATGTCTTTCTATCGCCGCTTCGAAAAGCGATGGAGCACCGAACATCGCCACGGTGTTACCTGGCCGACTCAGTGCTTCACACTCTCGTAGGAGACGACTGATAGCTTCTCTTCCAAATCTCCAGTCGTAGTCCAATGGGTGAGGTTCCGGCAGTGAGCTCTTGATTTCCGCGAAGCGGCCGAAGTTCTGTTCGGTCCTGGCTCTGGCACTCTTGAGGACTGGGGATAGAGCCAGGTCATCACTTGCGACGCGCTTGAGCGCTGCGAGTGCCTCCGAGGGATAGACGCTTGGGAGTCGGAGAAGAAGTTCTGGGAAGGTTCTCGCGCCGGCCGCGAGCGCATTTCGAACCCAGAGATCAACCGTCCGCTCAAAGCTCCACTCCTGAGCCCGCTCTTGTTTGAGCTTCTTACCCAA
>MGCF01000073.1 GCA_001788495.1 Candidatus Rokubacteria bacterium RIFCSPLOWO2_02_FULL_73_56 | reverse complement strand
GGCGAGCTTCTGCCAGAAGTCCGTGTAGAGGACGCCCGGGCAGATCGCGTTGACCGTGATGCCGTGCGGCGCCAGCTCCTTGGCCACGATCCGGGTGAGCGTGATGACGCCCATCTTGGCGACGCTGTACGGCGGCATCGTGAGCGCCGCGATCGGGCCCGCGATCGAGGCGATGTTGATGATGCGCCCCGCCTTCCGCTCGATGAGGTGCGGCGCGACCGCCTTGCAGCAGAGGAACACCGACTTGGTGTTGACCGCGAAGGTGCGGTCCCAGTCCTCCTCGGTGTTGTTCGTGAACGGCATGCCGGGCGGCGAGGCCATGCCGGCGTTGTTCACCAGGATGTCGATCTTCCCGAGCGCCTCGCGCGTGCGGTCCACCATCGCCTTGACGTCGGCCGCGCTCGTGACGTCGGTCTTCATCGCGACCACCTTGCGGCCGAGCGCCTTGATCTCGCCGGCGACCTTCTCCGCGTTCAGCACCTGGATGTCGGGGATCGAGACGTCGGCGCCCTCGCGCGCCATCGCCAGCGCGATGCCCCGCCCGATGCCGCTGCCCCCGCCCGTCACCACCGCCACCTTGCCGGTCAGTCGCATGCGCGATCTCCTTCTCGTCTATCTCTTCTATAATCGGGACCCCGGAGGGACCAATGACAGCACACCCGCTCAGAAGCCGCAACTGGTTCGGCCGCCGCGACCTCGACGGCTTCGCGCACCGCTCGTGGCTCAAGGCCGAGAGCTTCAGCGACCTCGTCTTCGACGGGCGCCCCGTCGTCGGGATCGCGAACTCGTGGTCCGAGCTCAACAACTGCAACGCGCACCTGCGTCAGCTCGCCGAGGCCGTCAAGCGCGGCGTCTGGAGCGCGGGCGGCTTCCCGCTCGAGTTCCCGGTGATCTCGCTCGGCGAAGTGCTGATGAAGCCGACGACGATGCTGTTCCGCAACCTGATGGCGATGGACGTCGAGGAGTGCATCCGCGCCTATCCCCTCGACGCCGTCGTGCTCCTCGCCGGCTGCGACAAGACCACGCCCGCGATGCTCATGGGCGCCGCCTCCGCCGACGTCCCCGCGCTCATGGTCACCGGCGGGCCGATGCTGCGCGGCACCTGGCGCAGCGAGGAGCTGGGCTCCGGCACCGACCTCTGGCGCCTCTGGAACGAGCGCCGCGCCGGGCGGCTCAGCGACGAGGAGCTGTGCGAGGCGGAGTCCTGCATGTCGCGCTCCTCGGGCCACTGCATGGTCATGGGCACCGCGTCCACGATGGCCGCGATGGCCGAGGCGCTCGGCATGACGCTCCCCGGCAACGCGGCGATCCCCGCCCCCGACGCGCGGCGCCTGGCGCTCGCCGAGGTGTCCGGCCGCCGCGCCGTCGAGCTGGCGCTGGCGGGCGGGCCCCGACCCTCCGAGATCCTCACCGCGCAGGCGTTCGACAACGCGATCCGCGCGGACATGGCCATCGGCGGCTCGACCAACGCGATCATCCATCTCCTCGCCCTTGCAGGGCGTGTGGGCGTGCCGCTCCCGCTCGCGCGGTTCGACGAGCTGTCGAAGACGACGCCGCTCCTGGTCAACCTGCGCCCGTCGGGCAAGTACCTCATGGAGGACTTCTTCTACGCGGGCGGCCTGCCCGCCGTGCTCCGCGAGCTCCTGCCGCTGCTCCACGCGGGCGCGCCCACCGTCAACGGCAAGGCGCTCGCGGACAACGTGGGCGATGCGCGCTGCTGGAACGAGGACGTGATCCGCCCGCTCGCGATGCCGCTCGCCCCCGAGGGCGGCACCGTGATCCTGTTCGGCAACCTCTGCCCCGACGGCGCGGTGCTCAAGCAGTCGGCGGCGTCGGCGCACCTGCTGACCCACCGGGGCCGGGCCGTCGTGTTCGAGGATCACGAGGACCTGCACCGGCGCATCGACGACCCGAGCGTCGCGATCGACGAGCGCTCGGTGCTCGTGCTCAAGCACGTCGGCCCGCGCGGCGCGCCCGGCATGCCCGAGTGGGGCGCGGCGCCGATCCCGGCGCGCCTGCTCCGGCAGGGGGTGAAGGACATGGTGCGCATCTCCGACGCGCGCATGAGCGGGACGTCCTACGGCACCGTCGTGCTCCACGTCGCGCCGGAATCGGCGGTCGGTGGTCCCCTGGCGCTCGTCAGCGACGGCGACGAGATCGAGCTCGACGTGCCCCGGCGGAGCCTCACGCTGCGCGTCGGCGACGACGAGCTCGGCCGCCGCCGGGCGGCCTGGACGCCGCGGCCGCCCCGCTTCGAGCGCGGCTACGGGCGCCTGTTCCTGGACCACGCGCTCCAGGCCAACGAGGGGTGCGACTTCGACTTCCTGCGCGGCAAGACGCCGGTCCGCGCCGAGGACACGGCCGGCCCGTCGCACAGCTAGGGCGGGAAAGAAGTTAACGGGGTCCTGGTCCGGGAGTTACCGAAGGTGCCGGGCCGTTGCGCTGCGGCTGATCGTAAGTAGCTGAAAACCCTCGCTGGCACTGTCCTTGCTCGTTCGCCCGCCTGGAGGCGCAAGCGAATGGGCTGGATCGAGCGGCTGCGGAGCATTTCCCTGACGGGCCCCGAGGCGTGCTGGCGCCGTCCGGGCTTCTGGCTGATGGTCGCCGCGATCGTCCTGCCCTTCGGTGTCCTCCTGCTGACGCTCCGCCTCGAGCCCGTCCGCGTGCGCGTCCGCTCCCTCTACGACCGCGCGTAGCGCCGCCGGCTTCCCGCGCCTCGATCCGCACCCGGCCTGGAGTCGCTCGCCCACGTGCCTGGCGCGTCGTTCCACGCGGGTGATCGGGGCTACCGCGCGCGGCGCGGGGGCGCGAGGACGGCGCGGAGGGAGCCGCCCGCGCGGGCGAGCGCGCGGACGGCGGCCGGCCGGCCGAGGCCGGTGCGCGCCATCACGATCGCGAGGCGCACGCGCCCGCCCGAGGCGGCGAGCGCGCGCCGCGCGCGGGCGCGCGAGACGCCGCCGAGCTTGGCGACGAGCCCGAGGGCGCGCGCGCGGAGCTTCGCCGAGCGCGGCTCGACGCCCACCATGCGGTTGCCGAAGACGCGGCCGAGGCGCGCCATGCTCGCGGTCGTCAGCGTGTTGAGCACGAGCTTGGTCGCGGTGCCCGCCTTGAGCCGCGTCGAGCCGGCGAGCACCTCGGGTCCGGGTGCCAGGGCGATCACGAGCGGTGCCCGGCGCGCCCGCGCCCGCAGCGCCGCCGGGTTGCACGCGACCAGCACCGTCCGCGCGCCGCGGCGCCGCGCCTCGGCGAGCGCGCCGCGCACGAACGGCGTCACGCCGCTCGCCGAGACGCCGACGACGACGTCGCCGGCGCGCACCCGGCCCCGCACGGCGCGCGCGGCCGCGCGCGCGTCGTCCTCGGCGCCCTCGCGCGCGCGGAAGACCGCGCCCCGCCCGCCCGCCAGGATCGCCTGCACGAGCCGGGGCGGCGTGCCGAAGGTCGGCGGGCACTCCGCGGCCTCGAGCACGCCGAGCCGGCCGCTCGTGCCCGCGCCCACGAAGACGAGCCGGCCGCCGCGCCGGAGCGACGCCACGATCAGCTCGACGGCCGCGGCGATCGCGCGCCGCGCGCGGCCGACGGCGGCGACGGCGCGCCGGTCCTCGCGGTTCATGAGCGCGGCGATCGCGAGCGGCGAGAGCCGGTCGAGCGCGCGGCTCGCGGGGTTCGCGCGCTCCGTCGCGAGGCGCGCGTGGCGAATTCGCCGGGCCATGACGCCCGCATGCTACTACTATCGGGCGGATGCCCCGCGTCGAATCCGGCCTCGAGGCCCTCGTCCGCCGCCGCGCCGCGCGCCTGCGCGGCCGGCGCGTCGCGCTGCTCGCCCACCAGGCGTCGGTGGACTCGCGGCTCACGCACGCCGCCGCGCTCCTCGCCGACCTGCCGCGCGTGAGGCTCGTGCGGCTGTTCGCCCCCGAGCACGGCCTCTGGGGCGCCGCGCAGGACCACGCCCCGGTGCGCGCGGCGCGCGATCCGGCCGCCGGGCTCCCGGTCGTGAGCCTCTACGGCGCGCGGCGCGCGCCGACCCGGGCGATGCTCCGCGGCCTCGACGCGCTCGTCGTGGACCTGCAGGACGTCGGCGCGCGCTACTACACGTTCGCGTGGACGCTCGCGCTCGCGATGCGCGCGTGCGCCCGCGCGGGCGTGCCGGTCGTCGTCTGCGACCGCCCGAACCCGCTCGGCGGCGTCCGCGTCGAGGGCAACCTGCCGGATCCGGCGTTCGCGTCGTTCGTCGGCCTCTACCCGCTGCCCGCGCGCCACGGGCTCACGCTCGGCGAGCTGGCGCGCTACCTGAACGGCGCCCACGCGCTCGGCTGCGACCTCACGGTGGTCCCGATGCGCGGCTGGCGGCGCGCGATGCTCTGGGAGGACACGGGGCTGCCGTGGGTGGCGCCGTCGCCCAACATGCCGACGCCGGACACCGCGCGCGTCTACCCGGGCGGCTGCCTCGTCGAGGGCACGAACCTCTCCGAGGGACGCGGCACGACGCGGCCCTTCGAGTGGATCGGCGCGCCGTGGCTCGATGCCCACCGCTACGCGGCGGCGCTCGAGGCCGAGCGGCTGCCCGGCGTGCGGTTCCGCCCGGCGCGCTTCCGGCCGACCTTCCACAAGTGGGCCGGGCGCCTCTGCGGCGGCGTGCAGCTCCACGTGACGGACCGCGAGCGCTTCCGGCCCTTCCTCACGGGCGTGGCGCTGCTCGCCGTCGCGCGCCGCCTCGCGCCGCGCCGCTTCGCCTGGCGGCGCCCGCCCTACGAGTACGAGCGGCGGCGGCGGCCGATCGACATCCTCTGCGGCACCGACACCGTGCGCCGTGCGCTCGAGCGCGGCGTGCCGCTCCGCGCCCTCGCCGCGACGTGGCGGCACGACCTCGGGCGGTGGACGCGCGCCCGCGCCCCGTACCTCCTCTACCGGTGAGCCCGCTCCCCTGGCTCTTCGCGCTCGCCGCGTGCGTGTCGCTCGACGGCCGCATGCTGGCCCCGATCCTCCCCGCCCTCGCCACGACGTTCGGCGCCCCGTCGGGCGAGGTCGGCCTCGCGATGACCGCGTACACGGCCGCCTACGGCGTCTGCCAGCTCGCGTACGGCCCGCTCTCCGACCGCTACGGCCGGGTGCGCGTGCTCCGCGTCACGGCCGCGCTCTTCGCCCTCGGCACCGCGCTCTCGAGCCTCGCGGGCTCGGTGGGCGAGTTCGTCGGCGCGCGCCTGCTCACCGGGATCTTCGCGTCCGCGACGATCCCGACGACGTTCGCCTTCATCGGCGACACGGTGCGCTACGAGCGGCGCCAGGCGGTGATCGGGCGCTTCGGCGCGGTGATCTCGGGCGGCGAGGCGCTGGCCGCGGCGCTCGCGGGCATGGTGACCCACTTCGTCTCGTGGCGGGTGCTGTTCGCCGCGTACGCGGTCCTCACGGCGGCGCTCGGGGCGGCGCTCCTGCGCGTGCGCGAGGCGCCGGCCGCCGCGCGCGCCACCGAGCGGCTCGGCTACGCGGCGATCCTCGGCGCGCCGCGCGCGCGGCGCTTCTACGCCGTGACCTTCGCCGAGGGCTTCCTCGTCTGGGGCGCCGCGACGTACTTCGGCGTGCTCGCGAGCCAGCGCTACGGGTTCAACGACCTCCAGATCGGCCTGCTGCTCGCCTGCTACGGTCTGGGCCGCGTCGGCGGCGCGCTCTGGCTCGGACGCCTGGCGTCGGCGCTCGGCGAGCGCGCGCTCGCGGCGTCGGGCGGCTGGATCGAGGGCGGCGCCTTCGCGCTCCTGCTGCTCGGGCTCCCGTGGCCCGCGTTCGGCGCGAGCCTCGGCGCGATCGGGCTCGGCCTGGCGTTCCTCCACTCGACGCTCCAGACGCGCGCCACCGAGCTCGCGCCCGCCGCGCGCGGCAAGGCGCTCGCGCTGTTCGCGCTCGCCTACTTCACGGGGGGCGCCGCCGGCACCGCGGCGTTCGGGCGGCTGGTCGACGCGGGCGCGATCGCGCTCGTGCTGGCGACCTGCGCCGTCGGGCTCGCCGCGCTCGGCCAGGTCGTCGCGCGCCGGCCGTGACCGCGGCGCGCCGCGCTAGGAGCCGAAGAGGCGCGAGAAGAAGTTCTTGACGCCCTGGCCGAAGTCCACGGCGCCGTCGCGGACCTTCTCCCAGGCGCTCTTGGCCTTCGGCTCGGCCGAGCGCCCGGCGTCCTTGAGGGTCTCGCCGGTGAGCTTGGCGCCCTCGACGACGGTCTTGCCGATCCCCCTGGCCGTCTCCTCGACGCCCTCGCCGATCTTTCCCTCGCCGATCTTCTTGGCGCCGGTCTCGACCTGGCGGGTGGCGGCCTTGACCTTGGAGTCGTCGGCCGCGGCCGCCGGCGCGGCCGCGCCGGCGACGAGCGCGCACGCGAGCGCGATCGCGATGGCCGGCTTCATCGGGCACCTCCTGCCGTCGTCCCCATCGTAGCAGGGACGCCCGGCGGGCGGGCTATCCCGCGTAGCCGCGCGCGCGCAGGCAGCGGGCGTACGCCTCCCGGTACCGCTCGTCGTGCTTCTTGTTCTCGTTGAGGCCGTAGAGCGCGCCGCCGCCGGCGCCCACGATGCCGCCGATCGCGGCGCCCTTGCCCGCCCCCTTGCCGCCGCCCGCGATCGCGCCGCCCGCCGCCCCGATCGCGGCGCCCGCGACGGCGCCGATCGCCGAGTCCTTCACGACCTCGACGGTCTTGTCACGCGAGCCCGTCTCCCGCGCCGCGACCTCGTTGCAGGCGGTCACCACCGCCTGCGTCGGCGCCGCGGGCGCGGCCGCCCTGGGGACCGCATCCGAGCCCGTCCAGTTCGCGACGACGAGCCCCGTCACCAGCGCCGTGGCCATGACGAGCGCCATCGCGATCGCCGTCACCTTCCAGGGGTTGTTCATCACTTGTGCCCTCCGCGACCGTGGCCGCTCGAGCCCGAGCGCGAGCTCGGGCGCCCGGCGTCCACCGCGCCGCCGCGGCCGCCGGCCGTGTACGTCGAGCCCCGGCTGCCGTGGCCGCCGCCGTACCGGTACTCGTGCCGGTACTCGCTGCGCCCGGAGCCGCGCGCGCCGCTGGTCCAGTCGCCGCGTGACTCGCCCCTGGAGCCGTGCTCGCCCCTGTAGCCGGGCTCCCCCTTGGCGCCGTGCTCGCCCCGCGCCTCGTGACGCGGCTCGTGGCGCGTCGAGGACGCGCGGTCGTCGTCCACGTGGCGCCGCCAGCCGCGCTCGCGGTCCTCGTAGCGGTACTCGCGCCCCGAGGCGGTCGTGACCGAGCCGTGCGAGGGGCGGCGGTGGTTGTAGCCGCTCACCACCTGGCCGAGGTTCTTGTCCTGCACGAGCCCCTGCGCCTTCATGTCCTTGAACACGTTGCCCCAGCCCTGCCCGCTCTGCTTCATCGCCGCGATCTCGTCGAGCGTGAGCGTCTTGGGCGCGGTCGAGGTCCCGGTCGTGCCGGTCGGCGTCGTGGCCGTCGTCTGGGCCTCGAAGAGGGCACGCACGATCTTCTGATTGCCCGGCGAGAGCGACTCGTACGGGCTCGGCGCCGGCGGGGTCGTCGTCGTCCCGGACGGCGTCGGGCTCTGGGCCAGCGCGCCCGACCCTGCCGTGAGGATCAGCAGCGCTCCGGCGAAGCTCGCTGCGGTGTGGCGAAGCATGGTCTTCCTCCTATCGCGTCTTCTGGGTCAGCGCGGGCAGCTCGTCGAGGCTGCGCTCGGTCTGCGCGATGATCTCGCCCGCCGTGGCGCGGTCCCTGAAGAACCAGCCCTGCTTGGCGGTGACGCGCATGCGCGTGGTGCGCGTGGTGAGGCGCTCGAACTCCACGTAGACGGTGCGGTCCGCCGCCTTCGCGACGAGTTCCCGCCCCTCGTCCGTCACCTGGTCGCGCTCGACCGCGATGTCCATGCGCCTGAACGACGCGAGCGTCGCGCGGCGCATGTCGTCGATCGGCGCGGTGAACGTCCGGTAGGCGATGCCGTCGAGCGTGTAGGCGGTGCCCTGGCCGGCGGCGACGCCGGCGCCCGTGGCGAAGAGCGTCAGCCCGACCGCCGCGCAGCCCTGGGATCCGAGCAGCGCGACGGCGGCGAGTGAGGCGACGGCGACGACCCGGCTCATCCGCATGGCGGCGACTCCTTTCGCAGACCGGAGAGAGCACCCGGCGTGCCAGGGCGGAGAGCATCGAAAAGTCGCGCAGTTGACCGCGTCGGGGCGGCGCGCGCGTGTCATCCCGCGCCGCCGGCGTCAGCCCGCTGACGGTGCGCGGGCTAGAATGGTCGGGTGCCGGAAATCGAGGACCTCGTCGGCGAGCGCCTCATGATCGGCCTGCCCGGGCCGACGCTCCGGGAGGAGGACGTCCGCCTCTTCCGCGACACGCGCGCTACCGGCCTGATCCTCTACCGCCGCAACTTCGACAGCCCGGCCCGGCTCCTCGACCTGCTCGCCGGCCTCGAGGCGGCGCTCGGCCGGCGGCTCCTCGTGGCGGCCGACCACGAGGGCGGGCGCGTGATCATGCTCGGACGCGGCGTCACTGTCTTCCCCGACAACCTCGCGGTCGGGACCGCGGGCCAGGAGGCCTTCGCCGCGCGCCAGGGGCTCCTCGAGGCGCGCGAGCTCCGGCGGCTCGGCGTGGACCTGAACCTGGCGCCGGTGCTCGACACGCTCACCGAGCGCTACAGCCCGAACATCGGCATCCGCGCCTACGGCAAGGACCCGGCCGTCGTCGCGCGCCACGGCGTCGCGCGGATCCGCGGCATGCAGCGCGGCGGGCTCGCGGCGTGCGCCAAGCACTTCCCCGGCAAGGGCCACGCGCCGCTCGACGCGCACCTGGCGCTGCCGACGATCGAGTCCACGTGGGACGAGATGCACGCGGTGCACCTCGTGCCGTTCCTCGAGGCGGTCGCGGCGGGGGTCGAGTGCGTGATGACGAGCCACCCCGTCTACCCCAACCTCGACCCCGCGCGCGTCCCGGCGACGTTCTCGCGGCTGCTCACGCACGACTACCTGCGCGGCCAGGTCGGCTTCCGCGGCGCGGTCCTCTCCGACGACCTCGAGATGGGCGCGATCGCCGCGACGTGCCCGATCGGCGAGGCCGCCGTGCGCGCCGCCGCCGCCGGCCACGACCTGCTGCTCGTCTGCCACACCGAGGCGGCGCAGCGGGCCGCCGCCGCCGCGCTCGCCCGCGCCTATCGCGGCGGCGCGCTGCCGCGCCGCGAGCTCGAGGCGGCCGCCGAGCGCGTCCGCCGGCTGCGCGAGCGCCGCCCGGCCCGCGCGGAGGGCGGGCCGCCCGCGCCCGAGCCCGACGGCGCGCCGCTCGCGTGGGCGATCGCGACGCGCGCCGTGACGCCCCTGGCCCCGGGCCCGCCGGGCTTCCGCCGCGCCCTGAACGGGCGCGTCGCCGTCGTCTTCCCGCGCTTCTCGGAGCTGGCGCCGCGGATCACGATCGAGCCCGAGGTGGCGGACGAGGAGGGCTACGTCGCGGGCGCGTTCGCGCGCGCGGGCGTCGCGCCGCGGACGCTCGTCGTCGGGATCGAGCCGACGCCGGCCGAGATCGCCGCGGCGGCCGAGCGCGCCGCGGCGGCCGACGCCGCCGTGCTCTTCCTCTTCGACGCGCACCTGCACGCCTCGAACCGCGCGCTGCTCGACGCCGTCCAGGCGCGGGCGCGCGCCCTCGCCGTCGTGCTCCTGCGCGATCCCTGGGACGCGGCGCTGCTCCGCCCCGGCGTGCTCGGCCTCACCGCGTACGGCTTCCGCAAGTGCCAGCTCGACGCGGTCATCGCGCGCCTCTGCCACTGAGCGCCGAGAGGCCGAGCGCCAGCGCCATCGTCCCCGCCGTGCCGAGGATCACGAGCCACGACCAGGCGAACGGCAGCGCCTCCGTCTCGGAGGCGACGAGCAGCCCGAGGTTCACCACCGCCATCGCGACCATCGCGACCACGTTCGCCCGGTCGGCCACCCGCCGCCGCGTCAGGAGCCCGAGGAGGAAGACGCCGAGCAGCGAGCCGAACGTCACGCCCGTGACCTTGAACGCCAGCCAGAGGATCTGCGTGAACGCCGAGAAGGCGTGCGCCAGCGCGCCGAGGATCAGCCCGAAGGCCACGACGCTGACCCGCGACACCAGCAGGTAGTGCCGCTCGGAGCGGGCGCGCGCGAGGAGCGGGCGGTAGATGTCCGTGACGAACGAGGCCGCGAGCGAGCCGAGCGGCGAGTCGATGGACGCGAGCACGATGGCGCTCAGCATGAGCCCGCGCAGCACGGCCGGCAGCGCCTGCTGGATGTGGTGCGGCAGGATGTCGTCCGGGCGCGGCACGGCCAGCTCCGGGTGCTGGGCGTAGAACGTGTAGAGCGCGCTGCCGAGGCCGAGGTAGATCAGCAGCGTCAGCAGCGTGCCGAGCGGCGTCAGCGAGAGCGTGCGCTGGCTCTGGCGGCGCGTCTCGACGGTGAGCAGGCGCTGCATCAGGTCGTGGTCGGTGCCGAACGCGGCCATCGAGCCGACGAAGCCGTTGAGGACCGCCACCCAGACGATGTTCGGCTCGGTGAGGATGCGGCGCCAGAACGCGGGGTCGCCCGGCGGCGGACCCCAGTCGATCACGTCGAGCCGGCCCGCCTCGCCCGCCACGTGGACGATCGCGCCGAGGCCGCCGTCCACGTGCGCGACCAGCCAGCCGAGCGTGGCGGCGCCGGCGCCGAGGAACACGCACGCCTGGAACACGTTGGTCCAGACCACCGCGAGCACGCCGCCCAGGCCGATGTAGAGGATGCCCACCAGGACGAAGCCCGCGATGGTCGGCGCGAGCGGCCAGCCCATCACGATCGACACGGCGAGCGCGGGCGCCATGAGCCGCACCGCCGAGCCCGCGAGGCGGGTGACGAAGAAGAAGAGGGACGCGGTCACCTGCGTCGCGCGCCCGAAGCGCTGGCCCAGGAACTCGTAGATCGTGGTGACCTCGTGGCGGTAGAAGGCCGGGATGAACAGGAACGCCACGGCCCACTTGGCGAGGCTCGAGCCGACGAAGAACTGCACGTACTCCCAGTTCTCGCTGTACGCGGTGGCCGGCACCGAGATGATCGTGACGGCGCTGATCTCCGTGGCGAGGAAAGACAGGCACGCCGCCCACCACGGGACGCTGCGGCGGGCGAGGAAGAAGTCGAGCGTGTCGTGCTGGCGGCGGGTGCACCAGGAGCCGATCGCGAGCAGGACGGCGACGGCGGCGGCGAGGACCGCGTAGTCGGGCCACGTGAGCACGCGCCATTGTAGCCGGAGGCCGGGGGCGGGGGCTGCCCGCCCCGCCCCTCGTCAGCGTGACCCGGCGCGCATGGTCGCGCCCCGGGGCGATCGGACAGCGAGGGGCGCCCCCCGGGTCGGGCGCCCCTCTCGGTGCCGCGACAATGCGCCGCTCGCGCGGCCTACCAGATGCGCGAGCCTAGAGGCGCTTGGCGCGCTCGGCGACCGCCGTGTCGGCGTTCTTCCGGCGGAGCTTCTCGACGAGCAAGTCGTAGGACTCCGCGGTGATCACCCGGTCGAACTGGCTGCGGTACGTGGACACGAAGCTCACGCCGTCGACGAGGACGTCGTAGACGCGCCAGCGCCCGTCCCGGATGTGCAGGCGGTAGTCGAGCAGGGTCTCGCTCCGCCCCTGCGTCAGCACCTTCGACTTCACGGTCGCGTAGGTCCCGTCCACCGCCTCGCCGACGAACGTGAGCTTCTCGCCCGCGAACCCCTCGAGCCGGCTCATGTACGAGCGCTCGAGCAGCTCCGTGAAGAGCGCGACGAACTCCGTCTGCTCCGCGGGAGTGCGCGTCGCCCAGTGGCGCGAGAGCGCGCGGCGGGTCATCTCCTGGAAGTCGAACAGCTGGCGGGCGATGCGCCGGACCTCGCCGCGGTGATCGGCGCGCGGCTCCGTGTCCTGGAACACGCTCACCACGCGCGTGAGCGCCGTCTCGACCGTCTGGCGCGGCCCCATCGCCGGGGCGGCGACGGCGCTCGCGACCATCAACCACGCTGCGAATGCCTTACCCATGGCCCGTCCTCCCGCCCCCGGGGAGAGCATGGGCTGTGCCACCCCCACCGGAAGCCGGAAAGCGCGTGATTTCAGACGGCTGGCCCCGGCCGCATAATGGCCAGAGTGGCAACCCTGTCGACGCGCCGACACCGTCAGCGACACCGTCAGCGGGCATCCCGGGGGCTCGCGATCGGCGTGGACGTGGGCGGCACGTGGATCCGCGTCGCCGCGGCGGCGGGCGGCCGCCCGGCGGCGGCCCTCGTCCTCCGCTCGACGCGCGAGCCCGCGGTGCTCGCCCGGATCCTGCGTGGGCTCTGGCGCCGGCGCGGCTTCCGGCGCGGCCGCGTCGCCGCGCTCGTCGTCGCCTCGCGCGGCGTCTGGACCGCGGGCGAGCGCGCGGCGCTCGCGCGCCGCCTGCGCGGCCTCGCACGCCGCGTGCGCGTCGTGCCCGACGCCCAGGCCGCGCACCGCGCCGCGCTCGGCGAGCGCCCCGGCCTCCTCGTTCTCGCCGGCACCGGATCCATCGTGATCGGGCGCGACGCGCGCGGCCGCTGGGCGCGCGCGGGCGGCCTCGGCCCGCTGCTCGGCGACGAGGGCTCGGCGTTCTG
>MGCF01000072.1 GCA_001788495.1 Candidatus Rokubacteria bacterium RIFCSPLOWO2_02_FULL_73_56 | reverse complement strand
GCGCGTCGCCGACCTGGTGCCGCTCAAGCGCGAGCAGACGCCGGAGGACATCGGCGCGGCCGCCGTGTTCCTCGCCTCCGAGGAGGCGCGCAACATCACGGGCCAGGCGCTGAACGTGGACGGCGGCGTGGTCATGCAGTAGCCGGACGGCCATGAACTTCGACTTCAGCGGGAAGGAAGAGGCGTTCCGCAAGGAGGTCCGGGCCTGGCTCGAGGCCCACCTGCCCGACGACCTCCGCGGCCGCGCCTTCGCCGCCTCGCGCGCCGACGCCGGGGAGGTCCGGCGGCTCCGCGCCTGGCAGCGGACGATGCACGCGGCCGGCTACGTCGGCATGGACTGGCCGCGCGAGTTCGGCGGGCGGGGCGCCCCGCTCACCGAGATGGTGATCCTCTACCAGGAGATGGCGCGCGCCGAGTCGCCGCAGCTCGTGAACCGGGGCGGCGTCTCGATGCTCGGCCCCACGCTCATGAAGCACGGGACGCCCGAGCAGCAGCGGCGCTTCCTGCCGAAGATCCTCACGGCCGACGAGCTGTGGTGCCAGGGGTTTTCCGAGCCGAACGCGGGCTCGGATCTCGCGAACCTCCAGACGCGCGCGGTGCTCGAGGGCGACCACTACGTCGTGAACGGCCAGAAGGTGTGGACGAGCATGGGCCACGTCGCCGACTGGTGCTTCCTGCTCGTGCGGACGGACCCGGCGGCGTCCAAGCACAAGGGGATCAGCTTCCTGCTCGTGGACATGCAGTCGCCCGGGATCACCCTGCGGCCGCTCCGCCAGATCACGGGCGAGGCGGAGTTCAACGAGACCTTCCTCGACAACGTGCGCGTGCCGCGGGAGAACCTGGTCGGCAGGGAGAACGAGGGCTGGGGCGTGGCGATCACCACGCTCGCCTACGAGCGCGACCTGCTCACGTTCATCCGCCACATCTCGCTGCGCAACGCGCTCCACCGGCTCGTCCGGCTCGTGCAGGAGCGCGGGCGCGGTGGCGACCCGCTGATCCGCCAGAAGCTCGCCGAGCTCGCGATCGGCGAGCGGGCGCTCCAGCTCAACGGCTACCGGAGCCTCACGCGGATCGCGCGGGGCGGCCAGCCGGGGCCCGAGGGCTCGACCTCGAAGCTCTTCTGGAGCCACCTCGACCAGGAGCTGGCGCTCACGGCGACGCAGGTCCTCGGCCCCTACTCGCAGATCGCCGAGGGTTCCCCCTGGGCGCCGGACCACGGCCAGTGGGAGTTCTACGAGCTGCTCGCGCGCGGCAGCGGGATCCGCGCCGGGACATCCGAGATCCTCCGCAACATCCTCGCCGAGCGCGTCCTGGGCCTGCCGAAAGACTAGCCGGGTGGCGTGATGCGGCCCGAGACGCGGTACGCGCGGAGCGGCGACGTCAACATCGCCTACCAGGTGGTGGGCGAGGGCCCGCGCGACCTCGTGCTCGTCCCCGGCTGGGTCTCGAACCTCGACGTCTTCTGGGACGAGCCGTCCATGGTGCGGTTCCTCCAGCGCCTCGCCTCGTTCGCGCGCCTCATCCTGTTCGACAAGCGCGGGACCGGCCTGTCCGACCGCGTCGCCGACCTGCCGAACCTCGAGACCCGGATGGACGACGTCCGCGCCGTGATGGACGCCGTGCGCTCGACGCGGGCGGCGCTCGTGGGTTACTCGGAGGGTGGCCCGATGTGCATGCTGTTCGGCGCCACCTACCCGGAGCGCACGGCCGCGGTCGTGATGATCGGGAGCTTCGCCCGCCGCACGTGGGCGCCCGACTACCCGTGGGGGCCCACGCGGGAGGACTACGACCGGCACGTGGAGGAGTACACGCGGGGCTGGGGCGGCCCGGTGGGGCTCGACATCCGGGCGCCGAGCGTCGCCCACGACCCGCGCTTCCGCGAGTGGTGGGCGCGCTTCCTCCGGCAGGGGGCGAGCCCCGGCGCCAACCGACGGCTCATGGGGATGAACGTGGAGATCGACGTCCGTCACGTGCTGCCGGCCGTGCGCGTCCCGACGCTGATCCTCCACAACGACGGCGACCGGAGCGTCCCGGTCGAGTACGGGCGCTACATGGCCGAGCGGATCCCCGGGGCCAGGTACGTGGAGCTGCGGGGTGACGACCACCTGCCGTGGGTCGGCAACACCGACGCGATCCTCGACGAGATCGAGGAGTTCCTGACGGGCGTCCGGCGCGGGCCGGAGCCCGACCGCGTGCTGGCGACGGTCATGTTCACCGACATCGTCGGCGCCACGACGAGGGCCGCCGAGCTGGGGGACCGCCGCTGGCGCGACCTGCTCGACGCCCACCACGCGCTGGTCCGCGAGCACCTCGCCAGGTTCCGCGGGCGCGAGATCGACACGGCCGGCGACGGTTTCCTCGCGGCCTTCGACGGCCCGGCGCGCGCGGTGCGGGCCGCGTGCGCGATCAGCGAGGGCGTGCGCCCGCTCGGCCTGGAGGTGCGCGCCGGGCTCCACACGGGCGAGTGCGAGGTGATGGGGCCGAAGCTCGGCGGGGTCGCCGTGCACATCGGCGCCCGGGTCGCCGCGCTGGCGGGCGCGGGCGAAGTCCTGGTGTCGAGCACCGTGCGCGACCTCGTCGCCGGCTCGGGGCTCCGGTTCAGGGACCGCGGGGCGCACGCCCTCAAGGGCGTGCCCGGCGAGTGGCATCTCTTCGCAGCCGGAAAGGACAGCCAGGCATGAGCGAGCTGCTCTACGACGTCGAGGACAGGATCGCGACCATCACGCTGAACCGGCCCGACAAGCTCAACGCGTTCACCGGGCCGATGATCGACGCGTGGGCCCGGGCGCTCGCCGAGGCGCAGGCGGACGATCAGGTCAACGTGATCGTGGTCACCGGAAGCGGCCGCGCGTTCTGCGCGGGCGGCGACGTCGGGCGGATGAAGGAGGGCAAGCCCACGCCGCTCGACAACAAGAACCAGCTCTGGGAGAACATCCACCGGATCCCGAAGACGCTCGAGGCCGTGGACAAGCCCGTCATCGCGATGGTCAACGGCCTCGCCGTCGGCGCGGGCATGGGCATGTGCCTCATGTGCGACGTGCGCATCGCCTCCGACGAGGCGCGCTTCTCGACGGGCTACGTGCGCGTGGGCCTGGTGCCGGGCGACGGCGACACGTACTTCCTGCCGCGCCTCCTCGGGCCCGCGAAGGCGCTCGAGCTGCTCTGGACCGCCGACTTCGTGGACGCGCAGGAGGCGCTGCGCCTCGGGATCGTGAACCGCGTCGTGCCGTCGGGCGACCTTGCCCAGCAGACGCGCGACCTCGCCGCGCAGCTCGCGAACGGGCCGCAGGTGCCGATCCGCATGATCAAGCGGCTCGTCTACCAGAGCCTGCGCCTGGACCTCCGGACGCACCTCGACCTGGTCTCGTCGCACATGGCCGTCGTGCGCGACACGCTGGACCACGCCGAGGGCGTCGCCGCGTTCAAGGAGAAGCGGGCGCCGAAGTTCCAGGGCCGCTGACGCGCCCGGCCGCGGCGCTCGCCGCCTGCTGCCTGAGCTTCTTCTGGGCTCAGAGCTCGCGGGCCGTCCTCTACAGCGCGATGCCCGCGCTCTCGCTCGAGACCGGGCTCGACCCGGCGCGGATCGGCCTGATCACGGGCACGCTCTACGCCGGCTACGCGCTGGCGCTCTGGGCCTCGGGCTTCCTGCCGTGCGGGCGGCGGCCGGCGATCGTCGGCGGCTTCCTGCTCACCGCGCTCGGCAACGTCGCGTTCGCGCACAGCCACTCGCTCGGCGCGATGCTCGTGATCGCCGCCCTGGGCGGCGCGGGCATCGGCTTCTACCTGCCGCGCGGCACCGCCGTGCTCGTCGAGACGTTCGGCCCCGCGACGCGCGCCCGCGCGATCGGCTGGCACGAGGTCGCCGCGAGCCTCGGGCTCATGCTCGGCCCGCTCTTCATGGGCGCGGCCCTCCTCTGGGTGGACTGGCGCACCGCGGTCAGCCTCTGGTCCGTGGTCGGCGTCGCGACGTGTGTCGCCGTCTGGCGCTGGGTGCCCGACGCGCCGACGGCCGCCGCGCGCGGCGCCGGCGCCCGGCTGCCGCTCGACGCCCGGATCCCCGCGCTCGCGGCGATCGGCGGCGCGTGCTTCGCGATCATCTCGGGGTTCTTCACGATGCTGCCGACGCTCGCGGCCCGGGGCTGGGGGGTGCCGCCGGCCGCGGCGGCGAGCTTCACCGGCTGGACGCGCGCGAGCGGGCTCGGCGGCGCGTTCCTCGGCGGCTTCGCGGCGGACCTGGCGGGGCGGCTCCCGAGCCTGGCCGCGTGGTTCCTGCTCGCGCTCGCCGCGGCGGCGGGCCTCGTCCTCCTCGACTACGGCTGGGCGTTCGGCGCGCTCGTGATGGTGATGACAATCGCGGCCTGCGCGGGCGCGACCGCCTACTACGCGCTCCTCGGCGACACCTACCGCCCCGACGAGCGCGAGCGGGTGTTCGGCGTGATCGCCGCGGCGGCGTCGCTCGTGGGCTCGGTCGCGACGCCTGTCGCGCTCGGCCTCGCGCTGAACGCCTTCTCGGCGCGGGCGGCGCTGCTGGCACTCGCCGGCGCGCCCCTGCTCGGGCTCGCCGGCCTCGTCGCCTTCCGCCGCGCGGCGCGCGGGCGCGCGGCCTGATCGTCAGGGCGTCAGCGAGCGTGAAGGAAGCGGGCACGCGCGAGGTCGTTGGGGGGTGTCGGGGGGAGCGGCGGTCGCTCCCCCCGACGACGAATCAGGCGGGCTCGACCGAGGCCTTGTGGCGCTGGGCGAGGGCCTGGTAGCCGCCGGGGTTCACGCGCACCCAGAACTCGCCCGGCGTGCCGGCGAGCGGCCCGCGCACCCTGGCCGGCACGCCCACGGCGAGCATGCCGTCGGGCACCTCGGCCTCGGGCGGGACGAGCGCGCCCGCCGCGACCATCGCGCGGACGCCGATGCGCGCGCCGTCGAGGACGGTGGCGCCGTTGCCGACCAGCGCCTCCTCGGCGATGGTCGCGGCGTGCACGGTGCAGTTGTGGCCGATCGTCGCGCCGGGCCCGACCTCGGTGCCCGCGTACGGCGTCACGTGGATGACGCTGCAGTCCTGGACGTTCGCGCCCCGGCGGATCACGATCGGGTGGAAGTCGGCGCGGAGCACGGCGTTGTACCAGACGGAGGCGTTCGCCTCGATCGTCACGTCGCCGACGAGCACCGCCGTCGGCGCGACGAACGCGCTCGGGTGGACCGTCGGGCGCTTTCCCTCGAAGCTGAAGAGTGGCATGGGCTCGACCCTCGCAGTATGCTCGAAGTGCCCCACATCTTAGTACGCGAAGCCGGGCGCCACGGGAGATTCCGATGCCGGGTCCGAGGATCGCCGCCGTTGCCACCGCGACGCCGCCGCATCGGTTCACGCAGGCGGAGCTGCTCGCGCTCGCGGGCTACCGGGACGCCCGGCGGCGCGGCTTCTTCGCCCGGAGCGACATCGAGGGGCGCCACCTGTGGCTCGACCCGGTCACGTTCCGCCCCCACGAGACGCTGGATCAGCTCAGCGCGCGGTTCCGCGCGGGCGCGCTCGCGCTCGGTGAGGCCGCGGCGCGGCGCGCGCTCGCGGGCGCGGGCTGGACGCCGGCCGACCTCGACTTCCTCGCGACGACGACGTGCACGGGCCGGCTCACGCCGAGCCTCGACGCGCACCTGATCGGCCGGCTCGGCTGCCGCGCGGACGTCCAGCGCGTGCACGTGGGCGACACCGGCTGCGCCTCGGCGATGGTCGCGCTCCAGCAGGCGGTGAACTACCTGCGCGCGTTCCCGGGACGGCGCGCGCTGGTGCTGGCCGTCGAGATCTGCTCGGCCGCCTACTTCCTCGACGACCGGCTCGAGAGCGCGGTCGCGCACGCGATCTTCGCCGACGGCGCGGGCGCGCTCGCGCTCGCGACCGACGGCCCGGGGCCCGCCGTGCTCGCCCACCGCACGCTGTTCCGGCCCGAGCACCTCGACGCGATGGGCTTCGAGTACCCGGGCGGGCGGCCGCGCGTGATCCTCTCGAAGGACGTTCGGCGCCTCGGAGCCGTGATGATGGGCGAGATGGCGGCGCTCCTCATGGCGGCGCAGGGGCTCAAGCGCGAGGACGTCCGCTACTGGGTCCTGCACTCGGCGGGCCGGCGTGTGATCGACCGGGCGCGCACGCTGCTCGAGCTCGACGAGCCGCAGGTGGCGGCCTCGCGCGCCGTGCTGCGCCGCCACGGCAACATGTCGTCGGCGACGATCCTCTTCGTGCTCGAGGAGACGCTGCGCCAGGCGGCGCCCGTGCCGGGCGAGTGGGGCCTCATGATCGGCCTCGGGCCCGGCTTCGCCGCCGAGGGAGCCCTGCTGCGGTGGTGAGCGTCGAGCGCGACCGGACATGATCCGGCGGGTGGCGGGGGCGATGGAGCTGCTCGACGGGCCCGTGGCCGCGGCCGACCGCGCGGCGTCGCTCGCCGACATCGAGCGCCTGTCGGCCTGGTTCGGCGGCTACGCGCTGACGCTCCGCGAGATCCGGCGGCTGGCCGCGCGCGGCCCGCGGGGCCGGGCGCTCGTCGTGCTCGATGTGGGCGGCGGCGCGGCGGGGCTCGCGCTGCGGGCGGCCGCGTGGGCGCGCCGGCGCGGGGTCGGGCTCCGCGTCGTCGTCGTCGAGCGCGAGCCCGCGGCGCTCGCGCTCGCGCGGCGCGCGTGCGTCGGCTACCCCGAGATCCGGCTCGTCCAGGCCGACGCCACGGCGCTGCCGATCCGCGCGGGCGCGGCCGACGTCGCGACCAGCTCGCTCACGCTCCATCATCTCGAGCCCGACGCGGCCGTCGCGAGCCTGCGCGAGATGGCGGCGGCCGCGCGGCTCGGCGTCGTCGTCAACGACCTCCTCCGCACGCCGCTCGCGTGGGCGCTCGTCTGGCTCGCGACGCGCCTCCTGCGCTGCCACCCGATCTCGCGGCACGACGGGCCGCTCTCGGTGCGGCGCGCGTACGCGCCGGCCGAGCTCGCCGAGCTCGCCGCGCGCGCGGGGCTCGGCGCGCTCACGATCCGCGCGTACCCGGCGTTCGGGCGGCTCGTCGCGGTGACGTCGTGAGGGCCGACGTGATCGTCGTCGGCGCCGGCCCGGCGGGCGCCGCGACCGCGATCCTCCTCGCCGAGCACGGCGTGTCGGTCCTCGTGCTCGACCGCGCGCGCTTCCCGCGGCCGAAGATCTGCGGCGAGTACCTGAGCCCCGAGGCGCCCCGCGTGCTCGACCGCCTCGGCGTCCTGAAGGCCGTGGACGCCGTGGCGGTGCCGCTCGCCGGCATGCGGATCACCGCGCCCGACGGGACGGTGCTGACGGGCGCGTACCGCGCGCTCGGGCCCTGGCGGCCGTACCGCGAGCACGCGCTGGGGCTGCCGCGCGCGACGCTCGACGCGCTGCTCGTCGACCGCCTGCGCGCGCTGCCCGTGGACCTCCGGGAGGAGGTGCGGGTGACCGACGTCCTCGTCGAGGACGGGCGCGTCGTGGGCGTCCGGGCGCTCGACCGCGCCCACCGCGCGCTCGAGGCGCGGGCGCCGCTCGTCGTCGCCGCCGACGGCCGGGCCTCGATCGTGGCCCAGCGGCTCGGGCTCCGTCGTCCGCACCGCCTGCAGCGCATGGCCCTGGTCACCTACGTCGCGGGCCTGGCGGGCGCGCCGGAGCCGCACCTGGGCGAGATCTTCGTGGACCCCCCCGACTACGCGATCGTGAACCCGGTCGCGCCGGACCGCGCGAACCTCTCGCTCGTCGTGCCGCTCGCCGACGCGGCGCCCTGGAGCGCGCGCCTCGGGACGTTCTTCGCCGCGCGCGCCCGGCAGCTCCCGCACCTGGCCCGGCGCCTGGCGGGCGCGCGCATGGTCGCGCCGGTGCGCGCGCTCGGGCCGCTGGCGTACGAGGTGGCGTCGCCCGGTGTCGGCGGCGTGCTCCTCGTCGGCGACGCCGGCGGGTTCTTCGACCCGTTCACCGGGGAGGGTGTCTTCACCGCGCTCCGGAGCGCCGAGCTCGCGGCGGAGGCCGCGCTGCGCGCGCTCCGGACCGGCGACGGCTCGCGGGAGGCGCTCGCGCCCTACGAGCAGGCGCGGCGCGCCGCGTTCGCCGGGAAGGCGCGCCTGGCGCGCGCGCTCCAGCTCGTCGTCGCGCACCGACGCCTCGCCAACCTCGCGGCGCGGACGCTCGGGCGGCGCCCCGGCCGGCTCGACGTCCTGCTCGGCGTCATCGGCGACTACGTCCCGCCCCGCGCGCTCCTGCGGCTGCGCGGCTGGTGAGCCCGGGCGGCGTCAGCCGCGCGCGCTCCTGTCCACCCGCGCGCGTGCGCTAGAATCGCCCCGGGGAGGGACACCGATGGCCACGCGTGCAGACAATCTCCCGCGGCGGTTCGCGCGGATCCCGACGGCCGCCGTCACCGATGTGCTCGACGAGCTGGGACTCCAGCGCCAGACGCTCCCGTCCACGATCCAGCCGCTCACGCCCGAGATGCGGACGGCGGGCTACGCGTTCCCGGCGCGGGGCCGCCCGCGCCGCAGCTCGCCGCGCGAGCGGGAGGCGACGCTGCGCCAGTTCCTCCGCATGCTCGGCACGGTGCCGGCGGACTCGGTGCTCGTCCTCGCGGCCAACGACAGCGCGGCGGCGCACTTCGGCGAGCTCAGCGCGGCGTGGCTCCGCGTGCGGCGCGTCCGGGGCGCCGTCGTGGACGGCGGCACGCGCGACGCGGCCGCGCTCGGCCGCGCGCGCTTCCCGACCTTCGTGCGCTACCGCACGCCCCAGGACTCGGTGCCGCGCTGGCGCGTCGGCGACTGGGGCCAGCCCGTGACGATCGGCGGCGTGCGCGTGAGCCTGGGGGACGTCGTGGTCGCGGACCTCGACGGCGTCGTCGTGGTCCCGCGGCGCGTGGCGCACGAGGTCCTCGGGCGCGCGGAGAAGCTGGCGGGCACGGAGGGCCGGGTGCGCGCGGCGGTGCGGCGGGGGATGACGCCGCTCGACGCCTACGAGAAGTTCGGCGCCTTCTGACCGGATGGGGGGCCCCGAGATGGCCCCCCATGCCCCCCAACGCGCCGAGCGGCGCGGCCGTGCCGCGGTGCTCTTCGATACGCCGAGAGCGTCCTTGCGCGCATTATTCGCGAACGGTCAGCGCGCGCGGGGGCCGCACCCTGCGCCACCCGCCCGGTCGCGCCAGCGCCGTTCGCGAATAATGCGCGCTAGCGGGCGCGGCGGCGCGCGCCGGGCGCCGGCGGCGCCGGCTCCGGCTCGTCCGTCCCCTCGGCGCCGCTGATCGCGGGGAGCCCCGCCTCGCGGAGCGGCTTGGCGATGCGGTCGCGGATCCACTTCGCGTCCCACCACTCGAGCGGCGTCACGGACACGCCGTGGACGAGCACCTCGAAGTGCAGGTGGTCGCCGACCGCGAGGCCCGTCGTCCCCGTCCGCCCGAGCTCCTGGCCCTGCTCGACCGTCTCGCCGACCTTGACGTCGATCCGCGAGAGGTGCGCGTAGAGCGTCTGGAGGCCCCAGCCGTGGTCCACGATCACCGCGTTGCCGTAGATCGTGAGCGGCGCCGCGAAGGCCACGACGCCCGCGTTGGCCGCGGGCACGGGCGACTGCTTGGTGGACGCGAGATCGTAGCCGTAGTGCACCTGGCGGTCCACCTCGCGGCCGGCGTACAGGTACGTGCGCGTCTCGGCGAAGTTCGCGAACACCTTCGTGTTGCGGGGCTGCGCGAACGCGCCGTGCCACAGGGGCTTCTCGGCCGTCGTCCGCCCGGTCCGGAGCTTTTCCGCCTCGGCCTGGCGGCGGAGATCGCGATTGACGACCAGGAAGCCCTCGAGCAGCGGCTGCGAGGGCGGGCGCTGCGGCAGCAGCTCGGGGACCTTGAGCCGGAGGAAGCTGTCCTTGACCTCGATCGTGTCCGTGGGGAACCGCCGCGGCTTGAGCTCGGCGGGGATCCCGCGCGCGGCGATGTTACCCGCCTCGTCCTGCGCGGTGATGCCGAGCGGCGTGCCCGGCGGGACGTCCCAGGGCAGCGCGAGCAGCGCGACCCGGGTGCCGGCGTCGGGCGCGCCGTACGCGAAGCTGGGGAACTCGCGGGTGCCGGCGCTCACCGTCGCGCGCGCCGCGCCGGTCACACGGAACGCCACGAGGCCGGCGCCGCCGGGCGAGACGTACCGCGTCGCCGCGAGGACGTCGATCCGCGGCGGCGTGAGGTCCACCGTGATCGGATGGCTCGCGATCGGGCGCTCGTCGAAGCGGAGCGGGCGCCAGAAGTCGTCGCGGGCCCACACCTCGAGCGCGGCGCCGCCCTCGCGCAGCCCGAGCGCCGCGCTCTCGAGCGTCACCGGCACCTCGACGCGCCGACCGAAGGCGCCCTCCTGCCTGAGGGCCACGACCGCCCTGCCCGCCTGCACGAGGCGCACCTCGGTCCGCGCGATGTTGCCGCGCCGGGCCTCGAGCGCGAGCTTGACGACGGTCTTCTGCCCGATCGTGCGCGGCGGCGCCGCCAGGGAGGTGACGCCCGGGACCGACTGGCGCCAGCCGAGGTAGGACACGCCGCCGACCACGACGAGGAGCAGGACGAGGACGACGAGCACCCAGGTTTTCGTCCGGGACTGCGGCGGCACGAGGTCGATGATAGCACGCCCGTCGCGCGACGCTCGCGCGCCCCCGCGTGCTTGACACCCCCGGCAAGCCTTCGTAGAGTGGCGCGGTGTCTACCACGGTCTGGCTGATCCCCGCCTTTCCCCTGGCAGGTGCACTAGTCAATATGCTCTTCGGCGGCGTGATCGGCCGCCGCGCCCACTGGATCGCGGTCCCGGCGCTCTTCGGCTCGTTCCTGGCCTCCTGCATCGTGTTCGCCGGCGTCGCGGGTGGCGCCACGTACACGCCGACGCTCTTTCCGTGGATCGTCGCGGGCGACTTCGAGACGGCCGTCGCCGCGTACGTGGACCCGCTGACCGGCGTGATGCTCCTCGTCGTCACCGGCGTCGGCTTCCTGATCCACCTGTACTCGGCCGGCTACATGCACGACGATCCCGGGTACGCGCGCTACTTCGCGTACCTGAACCTGTTCGTGTTCTCGATGACGATGCTCGTGCTCGCCGGCAACTTCCTGCTCCTCTACGTGTTCTGGGAGGCGGTCGGCCTCTGCTCGTACCTCCTGATCGGGTTCTGGTACACGCGGCCCGCGGCCGCGCAGGCGGGGAAGAAGGCGTTCATCGTCAACCGCGTCGGCGACTTCGGCTTCGGCCTCGGCGTGATGTGGCTCTGGACGGCGCTCGGCACGCTCGACTACGGCGCGGTGTTCACGGCGGTGGACACGCTCCCGACCACCACGGCGACCGGCATCGCGCTGCTCCTCTTCATGGGCGCGTGCGGCAAGTCGGCGCAGCTGCCGCTGCACACGTGGCTGCCCGACGCGATGGAGGGCCCGACACCCGTCTCCGCGCTCATCCACGCGGCGACGATGGTGACGGCGGGCGTCTACATGGTGGCGCGGAGCCACGCGCTCTTCGAGCGTTCCGGCGTGGCGCTCGAGGTCGTCGCGTGGGTGGGGGTGGCGACGGCGCTGTTCGCGGCGACGATCGGCCTCGTGCAGACCGACATCAAGCGCGTGCTCGCATACTCGACGGTGAGCCAGCTCGGCTACATGTTCGCCGCGGTCGGCCTCGGCGCGTACGCCGCCGGGATCTTCCACCTCGTCACGCACGCGTTCTTCAAGGCGCTGCTGTTCCTCGGCGCCGGCAGCGTCATCCACGGGCTCGGGGGCCAGCAGGACCTCCGGAAGATGGGCGGGCTCTCGTCGCGCATGGTGACGACGACGATCACGACGACCGTCGGCGCGCTCGGCCTCGCGGGTCTCCCGGGGCTCGCCGGGTTCTTCTCGAAGGACGAGATCCTCGCGGCCGCCTTCCACGGCGGACACCGCGCGATCTGGGCGCTGCTGCTCGTCGGCGCGTTCATGACGGCCTTCTACTCCTCGCGCCTGCTGTTCCTGGCGTTCTACAGCGGCCCGCGCATGACGAAGGAGGCGGCGCACCACGTCCACGAGTCGCCGGGCGTGATGACGCTGCCGCTCTGGGTGCTCGCGATCCTGACGGTCGTCGCCGGCGTCGCCGTCGGGATCCCGTCCGAGCACGGCACGCGCTTCGCCCGCTTCCTGGCGCCGGTCTTCCCCGTCCACGAGGTCGCGCACGGCGGGGGGGTCGCGATGATGCTGATCGCGATGGCGGTCATCGTCTTCACCGCGGGCGTCGTCCTCGCCTGGTTCCTCTACATGCCCGCGCCGGTGCGCGCCGAGGCGATCGGGCGGCCGCGCAACCCCGTGCACGCGCTCCTGCTCAACGCCTGGTACGTGGACGCGCTCTACGATCTCGCGGTCGTGCGGCCCCTCTTCGCGCTCTCGACCTTCTGCGCGCGGAGCTTCGACGTGAAGGTCGTGGACGGCCTCGTCAACGCCGTGGGGCGCGTCGTCGTGGCGGGCGCCGCGGGGCTGCGCCAGATCCAGACCGGCTACTCCGTGAACTACGCGCTGACGATGCTGGCCGGCGCGGTCCTGCTCGTCGCCTTCCTCCTCGCCCGATGACCGGCCTGCTCTCCGCCGTCACCTTCCTGCCCGCCGCCGGCGCGCTCGCGCTCCTGCTGGTGCCGCGCCGGATGGCCGGCGCGCAGCGCGTGGGCGCGCTGCTGATCGCGCTCGCCGCGCTCGCGCTCTCGCTCCCGCTCTTCCTCGGCTTCGACGCCGACGCCGCCGGCTACCAGTTCGAGGAAGTCCGGCGCTGGATGCCGACGCTCGGCGTCACGTACCACGTGGGCATCGACGGGATCAGCCTGCTGCTCGTCCTCCTCACGACCTTCCTGACGCCGCTCGTGCTGGCCTCGGCGTGGCACTCGATCGAGGACCGGGTCAAGGAGTTCGTGGTCACGATGCTGATCCTCGAGACGGGGATGGTCGGCGTGTTCGTCAGCCTCGACCTCTTCCTCTTCTACGTGTTCTGGGAGGCGATGCTGATCCCGATGTACTTCGTCATCGGCGTGTGGGGCGGCGCCAACCGCATCTACGCGGCGGTCAAGTTCGTGCTCTACACGATGGCCGGCTCCGTCCTCATGCTGGTCGCGATCCTGGCGCTCTACTTCCAGCACGGGGCGGCGACGGGCACGTACACGTTCGACGTGCCGGCGCTCGCGCGCTGGGTGCTCGCGCCGGGCCTCGCGCAGAACCTGATGTTCCTCGCGTTCGCGTTCGCCTTCGCGATCAAGGTGCCGCTGTTCCCGTTCCACACGTGGCTGCCGGACGCCCACGTCGAGGCGCCGACGCCGGGCAGCGTGATCCTGGCCGGCGTGCTGCTGAAGATGGGCACCTACGGCTTCCTGCGCTTCTGCCTGCCGTTCTTCCCCGACGCGAGCCTCGCGTTCGGGCCCCTGGTCTTCGCGCTCGCGGTGATCGGCATCGTCTACGGCGCGTGGGTCTCGACGGTGCAGGCCGACATCAAGAAGCTCGTGGCGTACTCGAGCGTGAGCCACCTCGGCTTCGTGATGCTCGGCATCTTCACGCTGACCCAGCAGGGACTCGTCGGCGGCGTCATCCAGATGGTGAACCACGGGCTCTCGACGGGCGCGCTCTTCCTGATGGTCGGCATGATCTACGAGCGGCGCCACACGCGGCTGATCGCGGAGTTCGGCGGCCTCTGGAAGGTGGTCCCGGCGTTCTCCGCCCTCTTCCTCGTCGTGACGCTCTCGTCCGTCGGCCTGCCGGGGCTGAACGGGTTCGTGGGCGAGTTCCTGATCCTGGTCGGCGCGTTCCAGGTGAACCGCTGGCTGGCGGCGGCCGCCACGACCGGCATCATCTTCGCGGCGGTCTACATGCTCTGGATGTACCAGCGCGTGATCTTCGGCGAGGTGACGCACGAGGCGAATCGCGGGCTCCGCGACCTGACGCCGCGCGAGTGGGCCGTGCTGGTGCCCGTCATCGTGTTCATCGTCTGGATCGGCGTCTACCCGGCGGCGTTCACGGGGAAGACGGAGGCGAGCGTCGAGGCGCTCATCGCCCAGGTCCAGGGCAAGGCGAGCCCGCGCTCGCCATGAGCGGGGCCGCGTTCCCCGTCGTCAGCCTCGGGCCGCTGCTGCCGACCCTGATCGTGCTCGCCGCGGCCGGCCTCGTCCTGCTCGCGGACCTGCTCCCGCGCCGCGGCGGCCGGGACCTGCTGGCGACGCTCGGCCTCGTGGGCGTCGTCGGCGCGCTGCTCGCGACGCTGTGGCGCTGGGGCAGCCCGGGCCGCGCGTTCGACGGCATGGTCGTGCTCGACGGCTTCGCGCTGTTCGCGAACGTCGTGATCTGCTACGCGGTGGCGCTGATCATCCTGCTCTCGGTCGACTACCTGCGGCGCGTCGGCGCCGAGTCGGGCGAGTACTACGCGCTCGTGCTCTTCGCGACGGCCGGCATGATGCTGCTCGCGGCCGCGGGCGACCTGATCGTCGTGTTCCTCGCGCTCGAGCTGATGTCCCTGTCCCTCTACGTCCTCGCCGGCCTGTTCAAGCGCGAGCTGGCCTCCGGCGAGGCGTCGATGAAGTACTTCCTGCTCGGCGCGTTCGCCTCGTCGTTCATGCTCTACGGCATCGCGCTCGTGTACGGCGCGACCGGCGCGACCAACCTCGACCGGATCGCCGCCGCGACGGCCGGCCGGGGACACGACCCGCTGCTGGCGATCGGGCTGGGCCTCCTGCTCGTGGGCTTCGGCTTCAAGACCTCGGCGGTGCCCTTCCACATGTGGGCGCCGGACGTGTACCAGGGCGCGCCGACGAGCGTGACCGCGCTGATCGCGACGGGCTCCAAGGCCGCCGCGTTCGCGGCGCTGATCCGCGTGCTCGTCGTGGCGCTGCGGAGCGCGCAGGCCGACTGGACGGTGCTCCTGTGGGCCGTGGCCGTCGTGACGATGACGCTCGGCAACGTCGTCGCGATCGCCCAGTCGAACCTGAAGCGGATGCTCGCCTACTCGTCGATCGCGCACGTCGGCTACATGCTGGTCGGCCTCGTCGCGGGCGGCGTGCCGGGCGCGGGCGCCGTGCTCTTCTACCTGCTCGCGTACACGTTCACCACGGTCGGCACCTTCGGCGTGATCACGCTGTGCACGCGCGCGGGCGAGGAGGCGGTGGAGGTCGGCGACTACGCGGGGCTCGCGCGGCGCCACCCCGTGCTCGCGGCGACGCTCGGGCTGTTCCTGCTGTCGCTCGTCGGCATCCCGCCGCTCGCCGGGTTCGTCGGCAAGTTCTACCTCTTCGGCGCCGCCGTGCGCGCGGGCTACGTCTGGCTCGCCGTGATCGGGGTGCTGAACTCGGCGGTCGCCGCGTACTACTACCTGCGCGTGCTCGTGTACATGTACATGCGCGAGCCCGAGGGGGCGGCGGCCGCGTGGGCGCCCTCGTTCGCCGGCGGCCTCGCGCTGGCGATCGCGCTGGTCGGCATCGTGGTGCTCGGCGTGATGCCGGCGCCGTTCGCGGACCTCGCCCAGGCGGCCGTCGCGCCCCTGCTGCGGTAGGGCCCGGTGCGACGCCGGCCTGCCGCCCGTCCCGCGCGCCGCGCCCGTCGCCCGCGCCCCGGGGCGCCGCTCGCCGGCTATCGCGTCGTCGAGATGGCGCACCACCTCTCGGCGCCCCTCGCCGCGATGCACCTCGCCGACTTCGGCGCCGACGTGGTCAAGGTCGAGTCGCTCGAGGGCGAGGACTGGCGGCGCTGGGGCCGGCCGTCGCCCGCCGGGATGAGCCAGCTCTTCCTCGCGATCAACCGCAACAAGCGCAGCCTCTCGCTCGACCTCGGCGCCCCCGCGGGCCGCCGCGTGCTCGAGCGGCTCCTCGGGAGCGCCGACGTGCTCCTCACCAACTGGGCGCCGCAGGTGCTGGCCAGGCTCGGGCTCGACGCCAAGCGCCTCGCTCGCCGCCACCCGCGGCTGATCGTCGCGACGCTGTCGGGCTTCGGTGCGCGCGGCCCGCAGGCCGACCGGCGCGCCTTCGACATCGTCGTGTGCGGCGAGACGGGGCTGCTCCTGCCGCATCCCGACGGCGTGAGCCCGCCGCTGGTCAACGCGGCGCCGATGACGGACACGGGGGGCGCGCTGATGGTCGCGCTCGGCGTGGCGCTCGCGCTGCTGCACCGCGAGCGGACCGGCCGCGCCCAGGGGGTGGAGGCCGCGCTCGCGAGCGTCGCCATCGCGCTCCAGGCCCACCGCTTCATCTGGCTCGAGCACGAGGCGGCGCCCGAGCTCGCGGTGCCCCGCATGACGGTGTACGGCGCCTACGCGACCGCCGACGGCTTCATCACGATCGCGGCGCTGGCGGAGCGGCTCTGGGAGCGGCTCTGCCGCGCGCTCGGGCTCGCGGCCCTGCTCACCGACCCGCGCTACACGCCGTGGGCGCGGTTCGTCGAGCGCCAGCTCGAGGTCCGGCCCCTGCTCGAGGCCCGGTTCCGGACGCGCACGACCGACGAGTGGCTCGCCGTCCTGGTCCCCGCCGGCGTGCCCGCCGGGCGCGTGAGCTGGGGCGCGCAGGTGTTCGAGCACCCGCAGCTCCGCGCCAACGGCGCGATCCTCGAGACGCGGCACCCGAAGGCGGGCCGCCTGCGGATGATGGGGTTCCCGCTGCGCCTGACGGCGACGCCGCCGCGGCTCCGGCGGCACGCGCCGCCGCTCGGCGCGGACACGCGCCGGATCCTCGCGGAGATCCGGTACCGGCCCGCCGAGATCGCGCGGCTGGTCGCCGCGCGCACCGTGCGGGTGTGACCGCGTCCGTCCGGCTGCCGCACCGCGGCTGGCTCTTCGACCTCGACGGCACCGTCTATCGCGGCGAGGCGCTGATCCCGGGCGCCGACACGACGATCGCCGCCCTGCGCGCCGCGGGGCGGCGCGTCGCCTTCCTGTCCAACAAGCCGCTCGAGACGCGCGCCGACTACGCGGCCAAGCTGACGCGCCTGGGCGTGCCGGCGGGCGCCGCCGACGTCGTCACCTCCTCGCTCGTGCTCGCGCGCCACCTGCGCCGCCTCGACCCGGGGGCGCCGGTGTTCGTGATCGGGGAGGCGCCGCTGCTGGCCGAGCTCGCCGCGCACGGCTTCGAGGTGCGCCCCGACCCGCGCGTGCGGTGGGTCGTGATCGCGTTCGACCGGACGTTCGACTACGCGAAGCTCAACACGGCGCTCCAGGCGGTGCGCGGCGGCGCGCGCCTGATCGCGACGAATCCCGACCGGACGTGCCCGACGGAGGACGGCGAGATCCCGGACTGCGCGGGGATGACCGCCGCGGTCGAAGCCGTCACCGGTGCCACCGTCGAGGTCACCGTGGGGAAGCCCTCGCCGCTCATCCTCGAGGTCGCGCTGGAGCGCCTCGGCGTGGCGGCCGGCGAGTGCGCGATCGTCGGCGACCGGCTCGAGACCGATATCGCCATGGGCAAGCGGCTCGGGCTCGCCACCGTGCTCGTGCTGACCGGCGTCACCGCCGCCGCCGACCCGCGCATCGCCGAGATCGCTCCGGACCTCGTGCTACCATCGATCCGGGAGCTGCTCGAGCCATGACGCGGCCGCACGAGCTGGCAGACGGTGCGTACGACGTCGTCGTCGTCGGCGGCGGCATGGCGGGGGCGGGCGTCGCCCGCGACCTGGCGCTGCGCGGCGTGTCGGTCGCGCTCGTCGAGAAGGGCGACTTCGCCTCCGGCACGACGGCCTACTCCTCCAAGCTGATCCACGGCGGGCTGCGCTACCTCGAGCTGCTCGACTTCGGCCTGGTCCGCGAGTCGCTGCGCGAGCGGGAGACGCTCTCCCGCCTCGCGCCGCACCTCGTGCGGCCGCTCGCGTTCCTCGTCCCCATCTACCGTGAGTCGTCGCGGAGCCTCGTCAAGGTGCGCGTCGGCCTCAAGCTCTACGACTGGCTCACGCCGGGCCACGGCCGCGAGCGCTACCGGGTGCTCCCCGCGATCGACGCGCTGTCCCTGGAGCCCGCGATCCGCGCGCAGGACCTGCGGGGCGCCGGCTACTACTTCGACGACCTCCTCGTGTACCCGGAGCGGCTCTGCCTGGAGAACGTGCTCTCGGCGCACCGGCACGGGGCGCGCGTATTCAACTACGCGCAGGTCGAGGAGGTGGCGCGCGACGCGCGCGGCGAGATCGCCGGCGTGCGCGTGCGGGACCTCCTCTCGGACCGGGTCGCGCGCCTCCACGCGCGCATCGTCGTGAACGCGACCGGGCCGTGGGTCGACGATCTGCGCGCGCTCGCGGGGGTCGACGAGCGGGGCAAGCGCGTCCTGCGGCGCACCAAGGGCATCCACTGCCTGCTGCCGCGGCTCACCGAGCGCGCGGTCTACCACAGCACGGCGGACGACCGGATGATCTTCGTCATCCCGTGGCGCGAGTTCTCGCTGGTCGGGACGACCGACACCGACTTCGAGGGCGACCTCGACCGCCTCCACGCGACGCGCGACGAGGTCGAGTACCTGCTCGGGGAGGTGCGGCGCGTGCTGCCCGACCCCCGCGTGGCCGTCGAGCACGTGGCGTACACGTACGCCGGTGTGCGGCCTCTCTCGTTCGAGGAGGGCCGGCGCGAGTCGGCGGTCTCGCGCGCGCACAGGATCGTGGCGGAGGAGCGCGGGCGCTTCCTGTCGATCACGGGGACGAAGCTCACGTGCTTCCGGAGCCTCGCCGAGGCGCTGGGCGACCGGGTCGTCCGCGCGCTCGGCCGGAAGGCGCCCGGCCGCACCGGCCGGCTGACGCTCGACGGCGCCGACGAGGAGGTCGGGCGCGTCGAGGCGCGGGCCTGGATGGACGTCTCGGCCGAGGTCGCGGCCTCGGGGCTGCCGCGCGAGACGCTCGAGACGCTGGTGACGATCTACGGCCGCGGCTACGCGCGCGTCGTCGACCTCGCGGGCAAGGTCGCGGGCGGCGCGGAGCGGCTGTGCCCGTCGAACCCCGACGTCGGGGCCGAGCTGCACCTGGCGGTGCAGGACGAGCTGGCGGTGTCGCTCCAGGATTTCCTGCTGCGGCGCACGGGCCTCGGGACGAGCGGCTGCCAGGGGCTCGACTGCGCCGAGGCGATCGGCGCGCGGATGGCGCTGCTCCTCGGCTGGAGCCCGCGCCGCCTCGCCGCGGAGCTCGACGCCTACCAGGCGTACGTGGCCCGCTCGCACCGGTTCAGGGCCCCGTAGCGCCGGGCGGAGACCCCGGCGCGGGGATCCATGATATAAGTCTCCCGCACCTCGAACACGGAAGGAGCGGCCATGACCAGGATATGCGCGCGCGGTGGCGTCGTTGTCCTCCTCCTCGGCGTCGTCGGGCTCCTCGCGGCGATCCCGCCCGGCGCCGCGCAGGCGCCCGTCAAGATCACGCTCTGGCACGCGATGGGCGGCGCCCGCTACGACGCGATCACGAAGGACATCGCGGCGGGCTTCAACAAGACCCATCCCAACTACGTGCTCGAGCCGCTCTACACCGGCAACTACGGCGAGACCGTGACGAAGGCCATCGCGGCCATCCGCGCGGGGAGCCCGCCGCACATCGTGCAGGTGTTCGAGGTCGGCACGCAGACGATGCTCGACTCCGGGGCGATCATCCCCGTGACCGAGGTGGTGAAGCCCGGTGACATCGACTTCGACGACTACATCGCGCCGATCCTGAACTACTACCAGGTGGGCGGGAAGCTCGCGTCGATGCCCTTCAATTCGTCCACGGCCATCATCTACTACAACAAGGACGCGTTCCAGAAGGCCGGGCTCGATCCCTCCCGGCCGCCCGCGACGTACAAGGACGTCGAGGCGATGGGCAAGAAGATCGTCGCGGCCGGCGCGGCGCGCGCCGCGATCACGTTCGGCTGGCCCTCGTGGATGTTCGAGCAGGCGCACGCGATGCACAACCGGCCCTACGCCGATCACGGCAGCGGCCGCCAGGGGCGCGCCACGCGCGTGCTGTTCAACGAGCCGTTCGGCGTCGAGGTGCTCGGTCGGTGGAAGCGGTGGGCGGACGAGAAGCTCCTGGCCTACGGCGGGCGCGAGTACGCCCCCAACAAGGCGTTCCTGTCGGGCGAGGTGGCGATGCTCATGCAGTCCACCTCGCAGGTCACGACGATCGAGAAGGCCGCGAAGTTCCCCGTCGGCACCGGGTTCCTGCCGCGCATCGAGGGGCAGCCGGCCGGCAGGTCGGTGATCGGCGGCGCCTCGCTCTGGGTGCTCCGGGGCAAGGGCCGGAGCCCGCAGGAGCTGGACGCGATCGCGAAGTTCTTCAGCTTCGTCGCGCTTCCGGCGGAGACGGCGAAGTGGCACATGGACACGGGCTACTTCCCGGCGACCAGGACCGCCGTGGCCCTGCTGCGGAAGCAGGAGTGGTTCGTGAAGCACCCGAACCACGAGACGGCCTTCAAGCAGATCCAGGAGGGGCCCGACACGCCGAACACGCGCGGCGTGCTGCTCGGCAACTTCGTCCAGATCCGCAACATCACGGACACCGCCGTCGAGAAGGCGCTGTCGGGCCGGCTCTCCCCGAAGGAGGCCCTCGACGAGGCGGCGCGCGAGGCGAACAAGCTCCTGGACGAGTACAACCGGATCAACAAGTAACCGGGGCGCGGCGCCCGCGATGGAGGGGAGGTTCCCCGGTCGGATCCTGCCGTACGCCCTCCTCTTCCCCTCCATCGCGGTCATCGCGGTCTTCCTGCTGGTCCCCGCGGTCGAAGCCCTCCGCCTGTCCTTCTTCGAGGTGTCCCCGTTCACGGGCCGCGGGACCTTCGTCGGCCTCGCCAACTTCCGCGAGCTGGTCCGCTCCGACATCTACCGGGGGAGCCTGAGCGTGACGCTGCTCTTCGCGGTCGGCGTGGTGGCGCTGGGCCTCGCCGGCTCGCTCGCCGTCGCGGTGCTGGCGAGCCTGCGGCTGCCGGGTTTCGGCGTGTACCGGACGGTGCTGCTCTGGCCCTACGCGCTCTCGCCCGCGGTGGCGGGGACGATCTGGGCGCTGCTCTTCGACCCGTCCACGGGACCGGTGACGGTGCTGCTCCGGGCGGTCACGGGCCTCTCGCCGAACTGGATGATGAACGGCACGTACGCGCTCGCGGTCACGGTCGTCGCCGCGACCTGGAAGATGCTCGGGTTCAACATCGTCTTCTTCCTCGCGGGCCTCCAGGCCGTGCCGCAGGAGCTCCGGGAGGCGGCGCAGGTCGACGGCGCGGGCGCCGTGCGCGTCTTCTGGCGGATCACGTTCCCGATCCTGTCGCCGGTGACCTTCTTCCTCTTCGTGATGAACTCGCTCTACGCCTTCTTCGAGGTCTTCGGCCTGATCGACGTCATGACGCAGGGGGGGCCGGGCGGCGCCACGGAGATCCTCGTCTACCGCCTCTACCAGGACGCGTTCATCGCCGCGCGCTGGGGCATCGCCTCGGCGCAGTCGATCCTGCTCTTCGTGATGGTCGGCGCGCTCACGCTCCTCCAGTTCCGGCTGGCGGGCCGCCGGGTCGTCTATGCGTAGGCGGCGCGGCGCCGTGCTGGCGGCGCACGTGCTGCTGGCGGCCGCGACGCTCGTGATCGTCTTCCCGATGCTCTACGCCGTCCAGGTGAGCACGCTCGAGTTCCAGGACGTGTTCGTGTTCCCGCCGAAGCTCCTGCCCGGCGGCGCGTTCGCGGACAACCTGCGGCGTGCCTGGGAGAAGGTGCACCTGGGCCGGCTGCTCGCCAACTCGGCGGGCATCGCGGTGGTGGTCGCGCTCGGCAAGATCTGCCTGTCCGTGATGGCGGCGTTCGCGTTCACCTACTTCCGCGACTTCCCGGGCAAGACGCTGCTCTTCCTCGCGATCCTCGCCACGCACATGCTGCCGCTGCCGGTGCGGATCGTGCCGACCTTCCAGCTCATGCACGACTTCGGCTGGGTGAACTCCTACCAGGCGCTGACCGTGCCCTTCTTCGCCAGCGCCACCGGCACGCTGCTCTTCCGCCAGTTCTTCCTGACGATCCCGCCGGCCCTGTCGGAGGCGGCGCGCGTGGACGGCGCGGGGCCCCTGCGCTTCCTGGTGCGCATCCTGCTCCCGCTGTCGGTCAACAACCTGGCGGCGCTGTTCCTCGTGGAGTTCCTGTACATGTGGAACGAGTATCTCTGGCCGCTCATCGTCACGACGTCGGACGAGATGCGGGTCGTCCAGATCGGCATCAAGATGCTCGTGGCGACCGATGCCCAGGCGGAGTGGAACCTCATCATGGCGGGGGTGGTGGCGGCGATGGTGCCGCCGCTCGTGGTGCTGCTCGCGCTCCAGCGGAGCTTCGTGGGCAGCATCTCGCTCGGGCAGGAGAAGTGAACGGGGCGGTCGCCCCGGCGGGAGCCGTGCTATAGTCCCGCTACCGGCGGCAGTCCCGTCGCCGGTGACGGGAGATCATTGACGCGAGGAGGCGGCTCATGGAGGCGTTCTCGAGGCGTTGGACAGCGCTCGCCGTTGCCGTCGGGGTGCTCCTCATCGGAATGCCCGCGCAGGCGAAGACCGAGATCCACTTCTGGCACGCGATGACGGGCCAGCTGGGCACCTCGCTCGAGGCGCAGGCGAAGCAGTTCAACGAGAGCCAGGGCGAGTACGAGGTGAAGCCCCTCCGCAAGGGCAACTACGCGCAGACGCTGACCGCCGCGATCGCGGCCTACCGCCAGAAGAACCCACCGCACATCGTGCAGGTCTTCGAGGTCGGGACGCAGACGATGCTGATGTCGGGCGCGGTCTACCCGGTCTACGACCTGATGAAGCACTACGAGATCCCGGTCAAGTGGAACGACTTCATCAAGCCGGTCGTGGGCTACTACACGAAGGACGGCAAGCTCTACTCGATGCCGTACAACTCGTCCACGCCGATCTTCTACTACAACAAGGACGCGTTCAAGAAGGCCGGCCTCGCCCCCGACAAGCCGCCGAAGACCTGGAAGGACGTCGAGGCGTACGCGAAGAAGATCCTGGCCGCGGGCGCCGCGAAGTGCGGCTTCTCGACGGGCTGGCCGTCGTGGACGATGGTCGAGAACATGCACGCGACCCACGACCAGCCGTTCGCGAGCAAGAACAACGGCTTCGGCGGCGTCGAGGGCGTCGAGCTCCTCGTCAACCGCGCGTTCGGCCAGAAGCACATCGGCCAGCTCGCCGCCTGGCAGAAGGACAACGTCTACTCGTACGGCGGGCGGGGCGGGGCCGCCGACCCGAAGTTCGTGAACGGCGACTGCGCGATGTACGTCCAGTCCTCGGCGCTGATCGGCGGCTTCACCCGCGGCGTCAAGTTCGACTGGGGCACGGGCGAGCTGCCGCACTGGGGCGCGCCGTACCGGAAGGCCACGTCGATCATCGGCGGTGCCACGCTCTGGGTGCTCAAGGGCAAGCCCGAGGCGGAGTACCGCGGCGTGGCGCGGTTCCTCGAGTTCCTGGCCAAGCCCGAGCAGCAGATGTGGTGGCACGTGAACACGGGCTATCTCGCCATCTCGAACACGGCGGTCCGGAACCTCGAGCAGGGGTACCACTTCGTCCGCAACCCGAAGCAGTACACGGCCTTCGCGCAGCTCACCGGCCTGCCGCCGACGCCGCCCGCGGCGATGGCGGGCAAGAAGGCGGCGCCCGCGAAGGCCGAGCGCGTGGCGACGGCGAACAGCTCCGGGCTGCGGCTCGGCAACTTCGTCCAGATCCGGGACGTGATCGAGAGCGAGATGGAGAACATCTTCGCCGGGAAGAAGTCGGCCAAGCAGGGGCTCGACGACGCCGTGGCGAAGTCGAACGCGCTGCTCAAGGACTTCGCGGCGACGTACAAGCAGTAGCCGCCCCGGAGGGCACGCGGCCGTGAGGCGCACGGTCTTCGCCAACCGGTGGCTGCCGTACCTGCTGGTGCTGCCCCAGGTACTGGTCACCGTGGTGTTCTTCTTCTGGCCGGCGGCGAAGTCCTTCTACCTCAGCGTCTTCAAGTCGCCGCCGTTCGGCGGCCGCGACATCTTCGTCGGGCTCGACAACTTCACGGCGCTGCTGACCACGTCGGACTACTACGACAGCGTCGTCAGCTCGTTCGTGTTCGCCGGGGGCGTGACGGGACTGAGCGTCGTCGGCGGGCTGGTCGTCGCCGCCCTGGCGAACCAGAAGATCCGCGGGCTCACGCTCTACCGGACCGCGCTCCTGTGGCCCTACGGCATCGCGCCGGCCATCGCCGGCATCATCTTCCTCTTCATCTTCCATCCCGCGTACGGCATCCTGCCGTACTTCTTCTCGTTCGTGACCGCGTACGAGTTCAACTGGCTGCTCCGGGGCTGGATCGCGATGGCGCTCGTCATCACGGCCACGGCGTGGACGCACCTCGGCTACAACATCGCGTTCTTCCTCGCGGGCCTCCAGGCGATCCCCACCTCGGTGGTCGAGGCGGCGAGCGTGGACGGCGCCGGCCCGGTCCGGCGCTTCACGGCGATCGTGCTGCCCCTCATCTCGCCGGTCACGTTCTACCTCGTGGTCGTCAACATGGTCTTCGCGTTCTTCGGCTCCTTCGGCGTGATCCACGCCGTCACCCTGGGCGGGCCGGGGCACGCGACGGAGATCATGGTCTACAAGCTCTGGAAGGACGGCTTCATCGGCCTGGACCTCGGCTCCTCGGCCGCGCAGTCGGTCATCCTGATGGCGGTGGTCATCGGCCTGACGGTGCTCCAGTTCAGGTTCGCCGAGAAGAAGGTCACGTATTGAGCACGCTCGCGCGCGAGGACGCGCTCGCCCGGCCGGCGCAGATGGTCGTCGCCGAGCGGCGCCGCCGGCCGTTCCCGTGGGGCGCGCTCACGGTCCACGGCCTGCTGCTGGTCGCGGTCGCGGTGATCGCGTTCCCGCTCTACTACGCCTTCGTGATCTCGACGCAGGAGGTCTCGGAGGTCATCCAGAAGCCGCCGCGCCTGCTGCCCTCGGCCCACCTGGTCGAGAACTACTACGAGGCGTGGCAGCGGTCGGGCATGGGGCGCCTGCTGCTGAACTCGACGATCGTCGCCGTGGGCGTCGCGGTGGGGAAGATCTCGATCTCGATCCTCTCGGCGTTCGCGATCGTGTACTTCCGCTTCCGCGGGCGGCAGTTCGTCTTCTGGATGATCTTCGTCACGCTGATGCTCCCGATCCCGGTGCGGATCCTGCCGACGTACGAGGTCATCGGCAACCTCGGCTGGCTCAACACCTACGCGGGCCTCACCGTGCCGCTGATGGCCTCCGCGACCGCGACGTTCCTGTTCCGGCAGTTCTACCTGACCATGCCCAACGAGCTGGCGGAGGCCGCCCAGCTCGACGGCGCCGGGCCGATGCGCTTCCTCTGGTCGATCCTCCTGCCGCTGTCGTGGGCGAACATCGCCGCCCTGTTCGTGGTGCTGTTCATCTACGGTTGGAACGAGTACTTCTGGCCCCTGCTGATCACGAACACCGAGGAGATGCGGACCGTCGTGATCGGGCTCGAGTCGCTGATCCCGCGCTCGGGCACCGAGCTGCCGACGTGGAACTACATCATGGCGGGCGCGATGATGGCGCTGCTCCCGCCCGTGGCCGTGATCCTCTTCATGCAGCGCTGGTTCGTCCGGGGGCTGATCGAGAGTGAGAAGTAGGTGGGCCGCGGCCGCCGCGCTCGCGCTCGCCGTCGCGGCGGTCTGCGCCGTGGCTGAGCGTCCCGCCGCCGGCGCCGCGCCCCGGATCGCCGCGCACCGCGGAGGCGCGCGCCTCTGGCCCGAGAACAGCCTGCTGGCGTTCCGTGGCGCGCTCGGCCTCGGCGTCGACTTCGTCGAGACCGACGTCCACCTCACCGCGGACGGCGAGCCCGTCGTGATCCACGACCCGACGCTCGAGCGGACGACCACGGGAGCGGGGGCCGTGCGCGCGGCGCGGCTCGCGGACCTCGCGCCGCTCCGCCTGAAGGGCGCCGACGGCGCGCCGACCGCGGAGCCCGTGCCGACCCTCGCCCAGCTCCTGGATGTGCTGGCGCCCGCGCGCGTCGAGCTGCTCCTCGAGATCAAGGTGGGCGCCGCGCGCGAGCGCTACGCCGGGATCGAGGAGACAGTGCTGGGCCTGCTGCGGGCGCGGGGACTCCACGATCGCACGATCGTCATGGCCTTCGAGCCCGAGACGCTCGCGCGCGTGCGTGCGCTCGACCCGACGGTCCGCACGGCGTTGCTGATCGGCGGCCGCCGCGCCGGGCGCCCGACGCCGGACCAGATCGTCGAGTCGGCCCGCCGGGTGGGCGCGACCCACCTCGGCCTGAACCACCGGCTCGTGGACGCCGACGTGGTGGCCGCCGCGCGCCGGGCAGGGATCCCGCTCGCCGCCTGGACGGTCAACGAGGAGGCCGACCTCCACCGCGTCCTCGCCCTCGGCGTCGACGTCGTCATCAGCGACCGCCCCGACCTCGCCACGCGCCTCCTCGGGCGATGAGCGGGCGCCGCTTCGTCCTGGCCCTGGACCAGGGCACGACGGGCTCGACCGCGCTCGTGGTCGACCCCGAGGGCCAGGTGCGCGCCCGCGGCTACGCGGAGCTCGCGCAGCACTTCCCGCGTCCCGGCTGGGTCGAGCACGACCCCGGCGAGATCTGGGCCAGCGTCGAGCGCGCCGGCCGCGCGGCGCTCGCCGAGGCGCGCGTGACGGGCGGCGAGGTCGCGGCGATCGGCATCACCAACCAGCGCGAGACGACCCTCGTGTGGGACCGCGCCACGGGCGCCCCGATCCACCCGGCGATCGTCTGGCAGTGCCGGCGTACGGCGCCGTTGTGCGACCGCCTGCGGGCCGAGGGCGTCGAGCCGCTGCTGCGCGAGCGCACCGGGCTCGTCCTCGACGCCTACTTCTCCGGCACGAAGATCCGCTGGCTGCTCGACGAGGTCGCCGGCGCCCGCGCGCGCGCCGAGCGCGGCGAGCTCGCGTTCGGCACGGTAGACGCCTGGCTCCTGTGGAAGCTCACCGGCGGGGGCGTGCACGCGACCGACGTCACGAACGCCTCCCGCACGCTGTGCCTCGGCCTGCGGAGCGCCGACTGGGACGACGAGCTGCTCGGGATCCTCGGCGTCCCGCGCGCGGTGCTGCCGACCGTCGTCCCGTCGTCCGGCGTCGTGGCCGAGACCGTGGACCTCGGCTGGCTGCCGCGCGGCGTGCCGATCGCCGGCATCGCGGGCGACCAGCAGGCGGCGCTCTTCGGCCAGGCCTGCCACGCGCGCGGCCGCGCCAAGAACACGTACGGCACCGGCTGCTTCATCCTGCTCAACACGGGCCCCGTCCCCGTGGCCTCGACGCACGGCCTGGTGACGACGATCGCCTGGCGGCTCGGCGCCGAGACGACGTACGCGCTCGAGGGCAGCGTGTTCATCGCCGGCGCGGCGATCCAGTGGCTGCGCGACGGGCTCGGCCTCCTCCGGAATGCGGCGGAGAGCGAGGCGCTCGCGCGCTCGGTCCCCGACACGGGCGGCGTTTACTTCGTCCCCGCGTTCGTCGGGCTCGGCGCCCCGCACTGGGACATGTACGCGCGCGGCGCGATCCTCGGGCTCACGCGGGGCACGACCGCGGCGCACCTGGCGCGCGCCGCGCTCGAGGCGATCGCGTACCAGAGCCGCGACGTGCTCGAGGCCATGGCCGCCGACGCGGGCCTGGCCGCCGACGAGCTCCGCGTGGACGGCGGCGCCGCGGCCAACGACCTTCTCTGCCAGTTCCAGGCCGACATCCTGCCCGCCGCGGTGCTGCGCCCGCGCGTGATCGAGACGACCGCGCTCGGCGCCGCGTACCTCGCCGGGCTCGGCGCGGGCGTCTGGCGGACGCTCGACGAGGTCGGGCGCCGCTGGGCGGTCGAGCGGCGCTTCGAGCCCGCGATGCCGGCGGCGGTGCGCGCCGAGCGCTACGCGGGCTGGCGCCGCGCCGTCGCGCGCGCGCGTGGCTTCGCCGCGGCGGGCTAGCCGCCCGGCGGGGCGGGGGCGGTTGTGCCGAACCCGTCCGGTGGCCTGCGAGAGACGCTCGACAAATCAGCCACTTGGTGTCCTTGCCGCCCCCGGGAGGATGTGCTAGTGTTCCTGTTCACATGGCGCCGGACCACCAGCCGTCGCCCTGGAAAGGTGCCGCCGACGTCGCGCAGGTCGGGCTCACGCTGGTCGTCGCCACCGTCATCGGTCTCGGCGCCGGGTACTACGCGGACCGGTGGCTCGGCACCGCGCCCTGGCTCATGCTGGTCGGGCTCGGGTTGGGAATCGCCGCAGGCTTCGTGAACATCTTTCGAGCGGTGCAGAGGCTCGGACAGGATCGCGATGACGTCGACTGAGTTCGGAGCGCGCGTGATCTCGCGCGGCGCCCTCGCGGGCGCGGCGGCGGCGCTGGTCGCGGCCTGGGGCTGGGGGGCTCCCGCCTCGGGCGGCGTCCTCGTGGGCGCGGCCGTCGCCCTCCTCAACTTCGCCTGGCTCGCCCGCGGCGTGGCGCTCGTCGCCGGCGCCCCCGGCGCCCGGCGCCCGGGCGCGCGCTGGATCGTCGCGCTCGGCACGCGCTACCTCGTGACGTTCGCGGCCCTCGCGGCGCCGGTCGCCCTCGAGTGGGCGCACCCCGTCGCCCTCGGCGTCGGGGTCACGGTGCTGCCCCTCGCGCTCACGGCCGCGGGCCTGCGCGCCGCGCGGCAGGCGGGCTGAGCGCCGTGGGCGCGATCGAGCAGCCGCCGATCCTGCAGCTCCCGGGCATCCCGGACTTCGTCACGTACACGTGGCTCATCATGATCGTCCTGGCCGTCGTCGCCTTCGCCGCCTCGCGCCGTGTGCAGCTCGTCCCGCACGGGCTCCAGAACTTCTTCGAGGTGGTCCTCGAGCAGTTCGTCACGCTCGTGGACGACCTCATCGGGCGCGAGGGCCGGCCCTACCTGCCGCTGGTCGCCACGCTCGGCATCTACATCCTGCTGGCCAACCTGCTCGGGCTCGTGCCCGGGCTGATGTCGCCCACGGCGAGCCTCAACACGACCGCGGCGTGCGCGATCATCGTGTTCTTCGTCTATCACTGGATCGGCATCCGCAAGCAGGGCCTGCTGAGCTACGGCCGGCACTTCATGGGGCCGGTCGTCTGGCTCGCGCCGCTCATGATGCCGATCGAGTTCATCAGCCACCTGGCGCGGCCGCTCTCGCTCTCGCTCCGCCTCTTCGGCAACATGACCGGCGGGCACATCCTGCTCGCCGCGATGTTCTTCCTGATGGGGCTCGACGGCCTGTTCGGCTGGGCCCTGTCCGGCAGCGTGGCCGGCCTCACCGTCGGCGGCCTGGTCGGGCTCCTCATGTTCGTGTTCGTCCTGGCCTTCCTCGTCCCGCTCAAGATCCTGGTGTCGTTGATCCAGGCCTTCGTGTTCGTGATGCTGACGTGCCTGTACATTGCCGGGGCGCTCGAGGAAGCCGAGCACCACGGCGAGCCCCACGCAGAGCACCACTGACAGCCCACACTAGAGGAGGACACGCTCGTGCGACGCTTACTGCTTGTCATCGGTCTGGCGATTCTCGGCTCTCCGGGCCTGGCGCTCGCCGCGGAGGGCGCGGCCCCGGCCGCGAGCCTGAACGCGCCCTTCGGATTCCTCGCCGCCGGCATCGGCCTCGCGATCGCGGCCGGGCTCTGCGGGCTCGGGCAGGGGCGGGCGGCCGCGGCGGCGGTCGACGCGATGGCGCGCCAGCCGGGCGTGGCCCAGCGCGTGTTCACGGCGATGCTCCTGGGGCTCGCCTTCATCGAGTCCCTGACGCTGTACATGTTCGTCATCGCGATCATCCTCGTCCTCAAGTTCTGAGGACGTGACGGGTCCAGCCGGGCGGGCGCGGTCGCGCGTGCGCCCGCCCGGCTGACGCGCGATGCCCCGACGCCCGAGCTACCGGCTGCCGAAGATCCCCGAGATGACGATCCGTCGTCTCTCGGTGTACACACGCTGCCTCCTGCAGCTCGAGGAGGACGGCGTGAAGACGGTTTCCTCGCAGGAGCTCGCCGACCGCTTCACCCTGAACTCGGCCCAGGTCCGGAAGGACCTCGCGTACTTCGGCGAGTTCGGCGTCCGGGGCATCGGCTACTACGTGTCCGGCCTCAAGGCCGAGCTGCAGCGCATCCTCGGCCTGGACCGCGAGTGGGCGGTGGCGCTCGTGGGCTTCGGCAACCTGGGTTCGGCGCTCTTCCACTACCGGGGATTCGGGCGGCAGGGCTTCAGGATCGCCGCGATCTTCGACGACGACCCGGCGAAGGTCGGCCGCGAGGTGGACTCGACGCCCGTCTTCCCGAGCCGTGACCTCGGGCGCGAGGTCAAGGCGCGAGGGATCCAGATCGCCATCGTCGCCGTGCCGGCCGAGGCCGCCCAGGCGGTGACGGACCAGCTCGTCGCGGCCGGCATCCGGGCGGTCCTCAACTTCGCGCCGGCGCGGCTCAAGACGCCGAAGGACGTGCGGCTCAAGAACGTCGACCTCTCCATCGAGCTCGAGACCCTGAGCTTCTACCTCGCCAAAGGCGCCCGGTAGTCTGTTACGCTCTCGGTAGTCCCCGATGCTGACCGACTGGCCGCCGTTTCATGCCCTGGCGAAGGCCTTCGCCGAGGGACACCCCTGTCTGCGCGTCGCCGGGCTCCAGGGCGCGGCCCGCGCGCTCGCCGTGGCCGAGCTCCTGCAGACGGCCGCGCGCCCGGCGCTCGTGCTCGTCCCCGGGGTGGCGGACGCGCACCGCGTCGTGCGGGACCTCGCGTTCTTCGGCGCCGCCGCCGTGGAGTTCCCGGAGCAGGAGCCGCGCCTCTGGCGGGGGGGCCGCCAGCGCGAGGCGGACGCCGAGCGCGCGCTCGTCGCCCGCCGGCTCGCGGCCGGCGAGCCCGTCGTCGTGGTCGCGACTCCCGCGGCGCTCGACGTGGAGGTGGCCGCGCCCGCCGAGTTCGCCGAGCGCACGCTGCGACTCGGCGTCGGCGACCGCCTCGACCGCGAGCTCCTGCTCGAGGCGCTCGCGCGGGCCGGCTACGAGCGGGTGGACACCGTGGTCGAGGTCGGCCAGTGGAGCCTGCGCGGCGGCATCGTGGACGTGTTCGCGCCGACCCACGCGAGCCCCGCGCGGCTCGAGTTCCTCGGCGACGACGTGGAGTCGATTCGCCTCTTCGACCCGACCTCGCAGCGCTCGGTGACGCCCCTCGACGAGCTCCTGGTCCTGCCGCTCGCCGCGCCGGTCGGGGGCGCCGGGCTCCTCGACTACCTGCCCCCGGCCGCGCCGGTCGTGGTGGACCCCCCGCGCCTGCTCGACGACGGGGCGGAGGAGGCGCCGGCGCGCGGCCCGCTCCGCGCGCGGCTGGCGGGCCGCCAGCTCGTCGAGCTGGTTCTCGTCGAGGGGACGTCGAGCGCCGCGTCCGCGGGCCCCGCCGTCGAGCTCGCGCTCGAGACCCACGCGGTCCCGCAGTTCACGGGCCGGTTCGGCGAGCTCGGGGCCGAGCTGGCGCGCTGGCGCGCGGAGGGGTTCCGGGTGCGCCTGGTGGCCGGCGAGCCCCGCCAGGCCGACCACCTGCGCCAGATCCTGCGCGAGCACGACCTCGAGGCCCAGGCGGCGCCGGGGCTCGGCGGCGACGAGGCGCTCGCGGTCGTGGTCGGCGAGTGCTCGGCCGGCTTCTCGATCCCCTCGCTCGGGCTCATCGTCCTCACCGAGGGCGAGGTGTTCGGCGCGCGCCGGCGCTCGCTCCGCCGGCCCAAGTACGCGCGCGGCGCCGCGCTCACGGCGTTCACCGACCTCGCGATCGGCGACATCGTGGTCCACGAGGACCACGGCCTCGGGCGCTACCTGGGCCTGCGCACGATGACGATCGGCGACCGCGAGGGCGACTTCCTCGTCCTCGAGTACGCCGAGGCCAACCAGCTCTACGTGCCGGTCGAGCGCCTCGACCTGGTCTCGAAGTATCTCGGCGCCGACGAGGGCGCGGCGCGCCTCGACCGGCTGGGCGGCGCCTCCTGGCAGCGGGTGAAGGACGCGGTGCGCGCGGCGCTGCGCGAGATGGCCGAGGCGCTGCTGCGCCTGTACGCCCGGCGCGCCGTCGCCGAGGGCCGCGCGTTCGCGCCCGACACGCCGTGGCAGCGCGAGTTCGCCGCGGCGTTCCGGTTCGAGGAGACGGCCGACCAGCTCCGGGCGATCGAGGACGTCACGCGGGACATGGAGGCGCCGCGCCCGATGGACCGGCTCGTCGCCGGCGACGTCGGCTACGGCAAGACGGAGGTCGCGCTGCGCGCCGCCTTCAAGGCGGTCGCCGACGGGACGCAGGTCGCCGTCCTCGTCCCGACCACCGTGCTGGCCCAGCAGCACTGGGCGACCTTCGCCGACCGGTTCGCGCCCTTCCCCGCGCGCGTCGAGCTGCTCTCGCGCTTCCGCTCGCCCCGCGAGCAGAAGGCGGTCGTCGAGGGGCTCCGCGTGGGGACCGTGGACGTCGTCATCGGGACGCACCGGCTCCTGTCCAAGGACGTGGAGTTCAAGAGCCTGGGGCTGCTCGTGGTGGACGAGGAGCACCGCTTCGGCGTCGCGCACAAGGAGCGGGTGAAGCAGCTGCGCGCCTCGGTGGACGTGCTCGCGCTCACGGCGACGCCCATCCCGCGCACCCTCTACATGTCGCTCTCCGGCGTGCGCGACATGTCGGTGATCGAGACGCCGCCCCTCGACCGGCTGCCCGTCGAGACGGTCGTCCGCCGCTTCGGCCGCGGCGTGATCAAGGAGGCGCTCGAGCGCGAGCTCGAGCGCGGCGGGCAGGTCTTCTTCGTCCACAACCGCGTCCAGTCCCTGCCCACGATGGCGCGCTTCGTCCAGGAGCTCGTCCCCGACGCCCGCGTCATCATGGGCCACGGCCAGATGAAGGAGCGGGCGCTCGAGGCGACGATGGTGAAGTTCGTCACCGGGCAGGCCGACATCCTGGTCTCGACGGCGATCGTCGAGTCGGGGCTCGACATCCCGGCCTCGAACACCATCGTCGTCAACCGCGCCGACCGCTTCGGGCTCGCCCAGCTCTACCAGCTCCGGGGCCGCGTCGGGCGCGAGCGGCAGCAGGCCTGGGCCTACCTGCTCGTGCCCGCGGACGGCCGCGTGGACGAGCGGGCCCAGCGGCGCCTGCGCGCGCTCCAGGAGCTGACCGAGCTCGGGTCCGGCTTCAAGCTCGCGCTGCGCGACCTCGAGATCCGCGGGGCCGGCAACCTCCTCGGCGCCGAGCAGCACGGGCACATCGCGGCCGTCGGCTACGATCTTTATTCGAAGCTGCTCGCCGAGGCCGTGCGAGAATTGAAGGGCGAACCCACCGCCGCGACGGTCGATCCGGTGATCAGCGTGCCGGTGGAAGGCTTCCTCGCCGACGACTATGTTCCCGAGGTCAACCAGCGGCTCGCCCTCTACAAGCGGCTCGCCGGCGCCACGCGCGACGCCGAGGTCGACGACCTCGCCGCCGAGCTCGCGGACCGGTTCGGCCCGCCGCCGGCCGAGGCGGCGCAGCTCCTCGACACCGTGCGCATCCGCGTCGCGGCGCGGGCGCTCGGCGTGGAGAAGGTCGAGGCCGGCGGCGGCACGGCGCTCGTCACGTTCTCGCCGGCGACCCCGCTCGACCCGGAGCGGCTCGTGCGCGCCATCCACGCGAGCCGGGGGCGCCTCCGGATGAAGCGCGAGTTCACGGTCGAGGCGGCGGTCGCCCGCGGCGCGTGGCCGGCCGTGCGCGACTCGCTGCTGCGCCTGCTCGCGGAGCTCGCCCGCGCGTGAGGCGCCGGCGCGCGGCGGTCGCGGCCCTGGCGCTCGGGCTCTCCGGGTGCGCCCTGCCCGGCTGGGTGCCGTTCGTCGGCAAGAAGACGGAGGCCCCCAGGCCCAGGGCGGCGAGGGCCGCGCCGGTCGCCGAGGCCCCGCGCCGCGGGCCCGCGCCGGCGTCCAGCACCCCGCCCGCGGAGGCGGCCCGGCGCGTGCCCGACGAGCACGTCACCGACCGGGTCATCGCCGTCGTCAACAACGACGCGATCACGCTCTCCGAGCTGCAGGAGGCCATCGCGGTCTACCGCTACGAGAGCCGCGATCGGACCAAGCCGACCGACGAGCTGGTCCACCAGTTCCTCACCCGGATGATCGACAACCGGCTCCAGCTCCAGGAGGCGGAGCGGGAGAAGGTCGTCGTGGACGACATCGAGGTCGAGGAGGATCTGACCGACCGGATGAAGCGGCTCAAGGTGGCGAACCGGGAGGAGTTCGAGAAGCTGCTCCGGGAGCAGGGCATCACGATGGACGCCGTCAAGAAGCGCATCCGCGACTCCCTGCGCGTCCAGCGCCTGATCAACCGCAAGGTCCGGCTCCGGGTGTCGGTGACGGAGCCCGAGATCATGAAGTACCTGGAGGCGAACCGCCAGAAGCTCGAGACGGGGCTCGGCTATCACGCGCGGCACATCCTGATCGTCCCCGAGGGGGGCGACTCCGACGCCGCCTGGGAGGCCGCGCGCATCAAGGCCGAGCTCCTGCGCACGCAGCTCGTCCAGGGCGCCGACTTCGCCGAGCTCGCGCGCAAGCACTCGCGCGACGCGAGCGCGAAGGACGGGGGGGATCTCGGGACCCTCAAGCGGGGCGAGCTCGCCCAGGACATCGAGGCCCAGATCCTCGCCCTCCAGCCGGGCGAGGTCGCGAAGCCCCACCGCTCTCGGCTCGGCTGGCACATCTTCAAGCTCGAGTCCAAGGAGGGCCTGGAGGGGGAGGGGCTCGACCGGGCGAAGGCCCAGATCCGGGACATCCTGTTCCGGGAGAAGTACGAGGCCCGCCTGGAGGCCTGGCTCAAGGAGATCAAGCAGCGGGCCATCATCGAGGTACGGCTGGACCAGCCGTGAAAATACGTTGACAGATCGCCCTCGCGATGGGAAGATAACGCTTGGCGTTATCGTTCCAACCCCGCAGAAACCCTGCGCGCACTGTGTAACCGACTCACTTGCAATGCGGCGCCAAGACGCCGCGCCCGGAGCCCACCGATGAGCGCCCGCCGAGAACGAGGCCAAGGCAGCCAGACCCAGAGCCCCGACGCGCCGACCGGCATGAACCTGACCGACCTCAAGGAAAAGAGCATCCCCGACCTCAACCAGATCGCGCGCGACCTGAACGTCCAGAACCTGGGGGGGCTCCGCAAGCAGGAGCTGATCTTCAAGATCCTCCAGTCCCAGGCGGAGAAGGACGGGCTCATCTTCGGCGAGGGCGTCCTGGAGGTGCTGCCGGACGGGTTCGGGTTCCTCCGGGCGCCGGACTACAACTACCTGCCGGGGCCGGACGACATCTACGTGTCCCCGTCGCAGATCCGACGGTTCGATCTGCGCACCGGCGACACGATCTCGGGCCAGGTGCGGCCCCCCAAGGACAGCGAGCGGTACTTCGCGCTGCTCAAGGTCGAGGCGATCAACTTCGAGACGCCCGACCAGGCGCGCGAGAAGATCTTCTTCGACAACCTCACGCCGCTCTACCCGATGGAGCGGCTGCAGCTCGAGCACGATCCCGAGAACCTGACGACGCGCGTGATGGACCTGCTCTGCCCGATCGGCAAGGGGCAGCGCGGCATGATCGTCGCGGCTCCGCGCACGGGCAAGACGATGATGCTGCAGTCCATCGCCCACGCGATCGCGGCGAACCACCCGGAGGTCTACCTGATCGTCCTCCTGATCGACGAGCGGCCGGAGGAGGTCACGGACATGCAGCGGACCGTCAAGGGCGAGGTCATCTCCTCGACCTTCGACGAGCCGCCCCAGCGTCACATCCAGGTCGCCGACATGGTCATCGAGAAGGCCAAGCGCCTCGTCGAGCACAAGCGCGACGTGGTGATCCTGCTCGACTCGATCACGCGCTTCGCGCGCGCCCACAACGCGATCATCCCGTCCTCGGGCAAGGTGCTCTCGGGCGGCCTCGACGCCAACGCCCTGCAGCGCCCCCGCCGCTTCTTCGCCGCGGCGCGGAACATCGAGGAGGGCGGCTCGCTCACCATCATGGCGACGGCCATCGTGGACACGGGCAGCCGGATGGACGACGTGATCTTCGAGGAGTTCAAGGGCACCGGCAACATGGAGGTCCATCTGGACCGGCGCCTCATGGACAAGCGCATCTTCCCGACGATCAACATCGAGCAGTCGGGGACCCGGAAGGAGGAGCTCCTCCTCGAGAAGGACGAGCTCCAGAAGGTCTGGCTCCTCCGCAAGGCCCTCTCGCAGCTCAACCCGGTCGAGGCCATGGAGCTCCTGCTGGACAAGCTGAAGCTGACCCGGTCCAACAAGGAGTTCCTGGCCTCGATGCACGCGATGGGCTAAGGGCGTGGTATCATTGTCTTCTCCGTGGAGGTGGCGATCGTGAAGGTGGGCATTCATCCGGACTATGTGGACACGACGATCACGTGCGCGTGCGGGGAGGTGGTCCGCACCCGCTCGACCCGACCGGGCATCCGGGTGGAGATCTGCTCCAAGTGCCATCCCTTCTACACCGGGAAGCAGAAGCTCGTCGACACGGCCGGGCGCATCGAGCGCTTCCAGCGGAAGTACAAGCGCCAGACCGCGGCGTCGTAGCGACCGTTCCGAAACCGGCTGGGATCGGCTCCCGCCGGTTTTCTGTTTGCTGACCCGGGAGGCGCCGAGCCGTGATGCTGTTTGACAAGCTCCGCCAGATCCAAGAGCGGTCCAACGAGCTCGAGCGCCTGCTCTCGGATCCCGCCATCTTCTCGACGCCGTCCGAGTACGCCCGCCTCCGCAAGGAGCACGCGGAGCTCCAGGAGGTCGTCGCGCGCTTCGCCGAGT
>MGCF01000071.1 GCA_001788495.1 Candidatus Rokubacteria bacterium RIFCSPLOWO2_02_FULL_73_56 | reverse complement strand
TCGCGACCCCCGATCGGGGCTGTTCGATTGGCCCACGGGAGCCGAGCGACTCCGCGCGTCGAGTCCTCCGCACCAGCCTCCTCCCGGTACCATCTGCGTCGAGGGCAGCGACTCTCCGTCACACGAGCCAGCACATTTGCGCAGCGCTGTTCGGTTGCGGTATATACCCCTCTGGCGAGCGCCATGCCCTCTGAACTCTGCCGCCCGCGGAGAACCCCGGGCGGCGCCGCGGCGATCGTCAGTCCGGTCGTCGGTCGAGCCAGGCCCGGACCGCCTGCGCGAAGCGCGAGAAGCGCGCCGGCGCCACCGCCAGGTGCTCGGCGACCCGGTCGGGGTCGACGCGCAGGTAGCCGTGCACCAGGATGTTGCGGAAGCCGCCGAGGCCCCGGAGCTCGTCGCGGAGCGCGGGATCGATGACGCCCACGGTCCCGAGCTGGACGATGATGTCCTCGTAGTCCCTGGCGCTGGCGCCGAACTCCGCGCTCAGGATGTGATTCCCCACGTCGAAGACGATCTCGGCGCCGAGCAGCAGCCCACGCTCGACGGCCCAGGCGTCCCTGAAGCTGTCCCGGAGCGCGCGGCGGTCCAGGCGGGCGAGCTCCTCGAGCCGCGAGATCACGTCCTCCAGCCGCAGGAGCCGCTCCCGGACGGCCTCCGGCCTAAGAACCACGCGAGCGCTCCGCCTGCCGCTCGCCCGCCAGCCGCCACTGGGTCTCGCGGTAGGGCGCGAAGTCCCAGTAGCGTGTGCGCGTCCGCGTGACGAACTCGGTCTCGATGTCGTCGTCGCGCGCGAAGAGGCAGCGCCCGCCTTCGACCACCTCGTGCGCGAGGACGATCGGCGCGTCGTTGAGCGAGACGAGGTCGATCGGGGCGCCCGTCGCCTCGGCGAGATCCGCCTGGCGCCGGCCGAGCTCGTCGAGGGAGAGCGGCGGGTCGGCCAGGACCGCCAGATCCACGTCGCCGACGGCCGAGCGGGCCGGAGCGGCCGCCGACCCGAACACGTACACGAGCCTGACCCGCCAGTCCGCCGCCAGCAACTCGGCCGCGCGTGACGCCGCGCGGCGCGCGGCGTCCCCGGGGACGCTCGCCCTTCGTTCCACGGCCCGAGCATAGCACCCGCATGTGCCAACCCACGGGCGAGGCCGACATCCGCCCATCGCCCCCGCACACCGGATTGCCCTGCGAATAGGGCAACTGCACCGCCCTCGCGAACAGTGCAGCTGCACGCCTTCCATGATGAGGACGAACCAAATTAGCGGTTGACAAGCCTCCTTGATCCGCGGATAGTCCGTCCGCCAATGCTGTGGGAGACGCTTGCGGGGCTGCTCCGGGGACCTATCAGCGGTCCCGCGGCTCGACGTTTCCCGACGGCATTTCCGGATTCAGGCCGCCGGGCACCTCGCAAGGTCGCGGTGCTCTGGGCTGTCGCCGCGGGCCTGCTGATCGCCTTCGGGCCGGGGCCGGCACACCCGCAGCCGTCCGGCCCCACGGCGGCCGACGCCGGCCGCCCCTCGGGCCGGCCTGCCGTCTTCGAGCCGAACGTCGGCCAGGTCGATCCCCGGGTGCGGTTCCTGTCGCGGGCCCGGGGCTACACCCTCTACCTGACCGATACCGAGGCGGTGCTGGCCCTGAACGGGGGGCCAGGCGACGGAACCGTCCTGCGGATGAGCCTGGTCGGGGCCCAGCGCTCGCCGCGTGTCACGGGAGTGGGAAAGCTCCCCGGGATCGTCAACTACTTCATCGGTGACGACCCGGCGCGCTGGCGGACGAATATTCCGACCTACTCCGGGGTCAAGTACGCGGGCGTCTACCCCGGCGTGGACGTCGTGTACTACGGGCGGGACGGGCAACTCGAGTACGACTTCGTCGTCGCCCCCGGCGCCGACCCCCGTGCCCTCACGCTGGCCTTCGAGGGCCCCGACAAGCTCGACGTGGACGCCCAGGGCAACCTCGTCCTCCGGACCGCCGCCGGCGAGCTCCGCCTGCGCAAGCCGCTCGTCTACCAGGAAGTGGACGGCACGCGGAAGCCCGTCGCCGGCGCCTACGTCCTCAAGAGCCGAGACCGGGTCGGCTTCCAGGTGGCGGCCTACGATACCGGGAAGCCGCTGGTCATCGATCCGGGTCTCGAGTATGCGAGCTACCTCGGAGGGAGCAGGGACGACAGGGGCCTCGGCATCGCCGTCGATGCGGCCGGGAACGTCTACGTGACGGGCTCGACCTCCTCACCCAACTTCCGAACGACCGTCGGCGCCCACGATCGCAAGCTCGGCGGCCACACCGATGCCTTCGTGACGAAGCTCGACGCCGCGGGCCACCTCGTCTACTCCACCTACCTCGGCGGGGGCGGGCCCGACGCGGGCCACGCGATCGCGGTCGACGCGCTCGGCAACGTCTTCGTCACCGGAGAGACCCAGTCTGCCGACTTCCCCGTGACCACCGGCGCGTTCGACGGCTCGAACAACGGCGCCACCGATGTCTTCGTGACCAAGCTGAGTCCGAGCGGATCGGTTCCCGTCTACTCGACCCTCCTGGGGGGCACCGGCAGCGAGGTCGGCCGCGGCCTGGCCCTCGACGGGTTCGGCAACGCGTACGTGACGGGCGAGACGGACTCGTCCGACTTCCCCGTCACCCTCGGCGCGTTCCGGACCGCGCTGGCCGGCGCTTCCGACGCCTTCGTGACCAAGCTCGATCCGTTCGGGTCGGCGCTGCAGTACTCCACCTTCCTCGGCGGGAGCCTGGCGGACTCCGGCCGGGCGGTCGCCATTCACTGCACCTCGCCGGACGACCCGGACAGCTGCAACGCCTACGTCGCGGGCGCGACCGATTCGCCGGACTTCCCCACGACTGCGGGAAGCTTCCAGCCCACGCCCGGCGGGGGCACCGACGCCTTCGTGGCGAAGCTGAACGCCGACGGGTCAGGGCTCGCCTACTCGACGTTCCTGGGTGGGAGCGGCGCCGACGAGGCCCTGGGCATCGCCGTCGACCTGCTCGGCTCTGCCTACGCCACCGGCGGGACCACGTCCTCCGACTTCCCCGGTCCCCCGACGCAGCTCGGGAGCGGAGGGGCGGGCGACGTCTTCGTCGCCAAGCTGAGCCCCGCAGGATCAGCCCTCGCGTATTCCACGCTGCTGGGCGGCGCGAGCAGCGACACCGGTCGCGCGATCGCCGTAGACGGCGCCGGGAAAGCCTACGTGACGGGGGAAACCGCGTCGGCGCCGCCAGCCGGGTTCCCTGTCACTGCCGGAGCGTTCCAGACCGCCCCCGCCGGGGCTTTCGACGCGTTCGTCGCGACGCTCGACGCCGCCGGGTCGGCACTCGCCTACTCGACGCTCCTCGGCGGCAGTGGCGACGACATCGGCCGGAGCCTCGCCCTCGACGGCGTCTCGGGCGTCTGGGTCACCGGGCACACCTCCTCCGGCAACGCGCCCTTCCCGACCACCCCCGGGGCCTTCCAGAGCGGCCTGGCCGGCGGGCTCGACGCCTTCGTCGCCAGGCTCGATCTCAACCAGCCTCCCGTCGCGGTCGGCGACGCCTACGGCGTCGACGAGGACACCGCGCTCGTCGTGCCCGCGCCGGGCGTGCTCGCGAACGACACGGATGCCGACGGCGACGCTCTCGCGGCCGTCCTGGTGGGCGGGCCATCCCACGGCGTGCTCGCGCTCGGCGCCGATGGATCGTTCACCTACACCCCGAACCCGAATTTCAACGGCGCCGATTCCTTCACGTACCGGGCTTCCGACGGTGCGGCCGGCTCGAACGTCGTGACGGTCTCGATCGCGGTCGCTCCGGTGAACGACGCGCCGACCGTGGCCGTGCCCGTCGCCGACCTGAGCGTCAGCGAGGACGCCCCCGACTCCGTCCTCGACCTCTCGGGAACCTTCGCCGATGTGGACGTCGCCACGAACGGCGATGGGCTCACCCTCAGCGTCGTGGGCAACTCCAACCCCGCGCTGGTGACCATCGCGCTCGTGGGAACGACCCTGAGCCTCGACTATCAGCCGAACCAGCACGGCTCGGCCACCATCACCGTGCGCGCCACCGACACATCCGGGGCCTTCGTCGAGGACACGTTCGTGGTCACCGTGACGCCGGTCGACGACGCGCCGACCGTGGCCGTGCCCATCGCCGACCTGACCGTCGCCGAGGACGCCCTTCCCACCGCGCTGAACCTCTCGGGGACCTTCGCCGACGCCGACGGTGACGCGCTCATTCTCAGTATTGTCGGCAACACCAACCCGGCTTTGGTCGGCCCGAGCCTCGCGGCGACCGGCCTCACGCTGACCTACCAGCCGAACGCGAACGGTGTCGCCAGCATCACGGTCCGCGCCACCGACTCGACCGGCGCGTTCGTCGAGGACACGTTCGTGGTCACCGTCACCCCGGTGAACGACGCCCCGGCCGTGGCCGCGCCCATCGCCGACCTGACCGTCGCCGAGGACGCCCCTCCCACCGCGCTGAACCTCTCGGGGACCTTCGCCGACGTGGACATCGCCACCAACGGTGACGCGCTCACGCTGGGCGTCGCCAGCTCCAACACCTCCCTGGTCGTGCCGACCCTCGCCGGGACCACGCTCACCCTCGCCTACCAGCCGAACGCGCAGGGCGTGGCCACCATCACCGTCCGCGCCACCGACTCGGCCGGGGCCTTCGTCGAGGACGCCTTCGGGGTGACGGTCACGCCCGTGAACGACCCGCCGGTCCTCGCGGCGTTGGATCAGACCGTGGACGAGGGGCAACCCTTGCAGTTCGTCGTCGGCGTGACCGATCCCGACGGCGACGCGCTCATCCTGTCGGCGACCGGTCTGCCGCCGGGCGCGACGTTCGATCCCACGACGCGGGCGTTCTCCTGGACGCCGAACGCGGCCCAGGCCGGGACCTACCTGGTCTCGTTCACGGCGAGCGACGGTCAGGCGAGCGACACGGAGCGGATCGTGATCACCGTGAACGACACGATCCTCGACAGCGACCTGGACACCGTCCCTGACGCCGTCGACAAGTGCCCGTTCGTCCCCAACCCCGATCAGTCCGATCTGGACGGTGACGGCCTGGGCGACGTCTGCGACCCCGACCCGAACGCCTTCCAGGCCCTGGTCCAGGCCACCGTCGCGGACGTCTCCGCGCCGTTCTCCTCGAGCGGCCACGTCGTCGGGGAGTCGGTGCTGGTCACGGTGGAGGTCACCTTCCACCCGCGCAGCGACACGCTGGGCTGCTACTTCAACGTCCGGCCAAGCCCCTACAACGTGATCCTGAGGGTCCTCGACCGCGCGGGCAACGTGGTGATCGCCCAGCGGGTGCCGGAGGGCCCCCCGCTCGTCATCACCTTCCCCGGCGGCGACCTCGGGGAGATCTGCGCGACGGCCCAGCCCTTCACCACCGCCATCGAGGTGACCGACTGGCACACGCTCGCGCCCGGCGTCTACACGATCGAGACGAACTACGAGAGCCACGGCGTGAAGGACCCCGACCTCGGGCCGACGGGGATCTGCCTGACCGGGGCCAACAACTGCTTCACGCCGATCTGGCAGGGGACCGCGCCGGCGGCGCTGACCATCGCCATCGGGGACCAGTGCCCGGACAGCGGCGGCGCCTACGGCGAGGGGGCGGGCGGCACGGGCTGTGCGTTCGCCGACAAGGTCAGGGTCACGTCGAAGTTCACCAGGGCGCCGATCCCCGGCGTCCAGGTGCGGGTGTTCGACCGCAACAGCGCCGAGTTCCGTGCCGTGGCGGGGAGCAAGAACCCGAACAGCTCGCTCTACGGGCCGATCTTCGAGGCGGACGCCGGCCGGGTCGGGACCTGCGTGACCGACGTCGACGGCGTGTGCTTCGCGGGAGAGGAGCGGAAGGGCGATTACCTGGTGATCATCAAGGGCCGCGACTCGACGGGCCAGGTCGTCTACGACGGCAAGCCGTCGGCGCCGAAGGACTTCGACGCCGCGACCGGCGTGGCCTCGAAGGAGTTCCAGATCCCATGAGCACGGCGAGAGCGCTGACGGGCAGCCTGGCGGGCCTGCTGGTGTGGCTCGGGATCGGCGCGGGCGGCGCCGGGGCCGGGGTCATCCTGCCCGTGGACCCGGTGACGAAGCAGCCGATCGTCGCGTCGCCGGTCACGGTGTCGATCTTCCAGGGAGGCGTGGACGTCACGGATTCCTGGCTCCCGACGCCCGGGCAGACGGTCCAGGTCGTGGTCAACGGCCTGGCGAGCCCCACCCTGAGCCTGGTGTTCGACGCGGTCACGGCAGCCAACCCCGTGGCGAGCAACGCCCTCACGACGTCCGCCTATCCCGGCGTCTGCACCAACTTCGGCTCGGGCACCGGCGCGGACTTCACCCTGTCCGGGGACCAGCTCGCGGCCGAGGACTGCGGAGGCATGGCCGTCGTCCTCGTCAACGGGACTCACCACTTCGTTCTGCCCCAGGATTCCGACTACGACGGCATGCCCGAT
>MGCF01000070.1 GCA_001788495.1 Candidatus Rokubacteria bacterium RIFCSPLOWO2_02_FULL_73_56 | reverse complement strand
AGCGCACCGCGCGCGCCCAGCAGGAGGGCTTCTTCAAGGAGGAGCTGGCGCCGATGCACGTCACGCGCGGCGTCCTCGACAAGAAGACGGGCGAGGTCGTGGGCAAGGAGGAGTCCTACGTCGAGCAGGACGAGTGCAACCGGGCCGACACGACGCTCGAGGGTCTGCTCAAGCTGCCGCCCGTCTTCGACAAGACGAGCGGCCAGGGCACGGTGACGGCGGGCAACTCCTCGCAGCTCTCGGACGGCGCGAGCGCCACCCTCGTCATGTCCCTGGACCGCGCCAGGGCGCTCGGCATCACGCCGAAGCTCGTCTTCCGCGGCTTCGCCGTCGCCGGCTGCAACGCGGACGAGATGGGCATCGGGCCCGTCTACGCGGTGCCGAAGCTGCTCGCGCGCCACGGCCTCAAGATCGAGGACATCGGCGTCTGGGAGCTGAACGAGGCGTTCGCCTCGCAGGTCGTCTACTGCCGCGACCGGCTCGGCCTCGACCCGGAGAAGCTCAACAAGAACGGCGGCTCGATCTCGATCGGCCACCCGTTCGGCATGACGGGCTCGCGGCTGGTCGGCACGATCGCCAACGAGATGCTGCGCAGCAAGGCGCGCTACGGCGTCGTCACGATGTGCATCGGCGGCGGCCAGGGCGCGGCCGGCCTCTTCGAGGCCGGCCACTAGCCGCACCCGCGGGGCCGTGAAGCCCGGTCGCCGTCTCGGCGAGGCCCTCGCCGGGACGGCGGCCGTCCTCGTCCTCGTCGCCCTGCCACCCGCCGCCGCCGCGGCGCGGCCCGGCGTGCCGCCGGAGACGCCATGGGCGTGCCCTGAGACCCATCCGATCAAGGGCTACGTCTCCCGTGAGTCGGGGCGCCGCGTGTTCTTCCTGCCCGGAGGCCGCTTCTACGAGGAAGCGAGCCCGGAGCGGTGCTATGCGAGCGAGGACGAGGCGCGGCGTGACGGCAGCCGCCCGGCGCGCGACCTGCGCCCCGCGCCCGTGCCCGGCGGGCTCGTCACCGGGCCCGGCGCGCCGGCCGCACCGCACCGCAGGAGTGCCGGTCGAGCCCCTTGCGTCTGCTGTCCACGACTTCGGACGTTGACATACCGCGCCGCACCGCCCTACAGTGACGACCGTAGACGGAAAAATGTCTGGCCCCCAGGACGAGAGCGAACCTCGGGCAGTGAGCAGCGAGGCGGCTCTCATCTCCGTGTGCGCCGCGCTTGGTGCAGCGAGGGCTTGCGGCCCTCTCTCGAAGGCGGAAGCGTCTCTTCTTCGGCGAGCCCGACAGCTTCCTCGGCCCTCCGCTGAGACTCTCAGCCGGTTGATCGCTGAGATCCGCGCCGGCGGCGACCCTCTCGGGGAGGCTTTCTGCGTGGTCCGGCCGGGGACGCGCCGTCGATCTCTCGGTGCCTTCTACACGGTCGAAGGGATCGTCACTGCGATGGCCAGCTGGGTCCTGGCACGCAATCCCGACATCATCATCGACGTCGGCTGCGGCTCGGGACGGTTCGCTGCCGCCGTTCGACGGCTGGGCTTCGGCGGAGAAACGATCGCGATTGACATCGATCCGCTCGCCACCGTCATGACGCGTGCGAATCTCACAGTGCTCGGGCATAGACATGCAACCGTAGTACACGGCGATCTTTTGCGATTGTCGCTTGCCGACTCCCGTCGGGGTCGCACCGCATTCATCGGGAACCCGCCTTACGTCCGCCACCACACCTTGAGGCCGGAAGCGAAGCGCTGGGCACAGAAGAGTGGCGACGCACTCGGCGTCCAAGTCTCCGGCTTGTCCGGCCTCCATGCCTTGTTCGTACTGGCGATCGCAGGACTCAGCAGGCCCGGAGACCTCGGCTGCCTGATCACCGCCGCCGAGTGGCTCGACGTCGGCTATGGAAGCGCCCTCAGAACGCTCTTCGCTCAGCATCTTGGCTGTGTCCGTCTTGACATCGGTGATCCCCGGACCTCCGCCTTTGGCGACGCGATGTCGACAGCAGCGATCGTATCGTGGGAAGTCGGCTACTCGGATGCGGTCAGTATGCGCGAGACGCGAGACTTGAAGACGCTCCGCGCCCTGACCGGTGGGCGCGCCATCTCCCGTGACACCCTGACTCGTTCATCGCGCTGGCGCGATCTTCTTCACCCAAGACCACACCGAGACGGCCTCGTACCGCTCGGCACCTACGCCCGTGTACACAGAGGAATAGCGACGGGAGCGAATGGCTTTTTCATCCTCTCGCGCGACGAGGCGATCATCCGCGAGCTTGGGGGCCACGTTCGCCCTTGCGTGACACGCGCGCATCAGGTCCTCTCTTCCGGCGGGGTCGTGCGGGCGGACAAGCTGGATCACGTGCTGCTCGAAGTGCAAGATGCCGCCGACCACGATCGAGCCCTTCGCAGCTATCTCGCCGAGGGGATACGTCACCGGGTCCATGAACGCTACCTTTGCGAGCACAGGAACCCATGGTGGCGACTCGGGGGAGGCCCTCCGCCTCCGATCGTCGCAACCTACATGGCTCGTCAGGCGCCGATGTTCGCCACCAATCCGGATCGCTGCAGGATCGTAAACGTCCTTCACGGGATCCACTTCCGTGAGGAGGTGGGTGAAGATATCGCGACGACGTTGGTCGTCTGGCTGAACAACCACCGGGACACCCTGACGGGCGGCCGAACTTATCACGGCGGATTGAGGAAGTTTGAGCCGCGGGAGCTCGAGGCCATTCTCGTGCCTCCTCTTCACGAGCTGGATGCCAGACGGGTCAAGTGACGCCACGCCGTCGCTACGAAGCGCCGCCGCATTGGTCCGAAACCACGATCACACGCGACTGCCACCGCGCTCTGGAGGCGATGGTGGACCGCCGCCTCCGTGAAGGCGGCGAGCCCTATCGAAAGGCGTTCGATGCCCGCCGAAGGATTCTCTCCCAACTGTTCGCCGAGACGAACGACCTGCGTCAGCTGTCATCCTCCGCGGTCACTCCCAGATACGCTGCGGCAGTGCGCTATCTCACGGGCCCCCCAGTGAGTGCTGATGACCTCAAGACGTTCGCTACCTCTGTCCGGTTCAAGACCATCTCCGAGCCGAAGCGAACCGCCGAGATCGTCGCATCGCTGCTTGACCTGCTACGATTCCCGTGGATTTCCCGCCAACGGGGACCGACATCGGTGGAGCGCGACCGCGCGATTCAGTGGACAGCCGGGTTGTGGGCGGTTGAAGCCATACGCACTGGACGCCGGAGCGATGAGAGTCGGAACCAGGAGCGAACAGTGCGATCCTTGGTCGAGCGGGCAGGGTTCCGACCACATCGATCCCGACGTGCCCACCGGCCTGATGAGATCCCGGTCGGTGCGTTCACCGGAGAGCTCAGCCTGGGTGGACCAAAGGCCGACGTTTGCGCCCGCCTCAGAGACGGGCGCCTTCTTGCTATCGAATGCAAGGTCTCGAACAGCGAACTGAACTCCGTGAAGAGGCTTCTTCGGGAGGTTGGTGGAAAGGCGCGCCAGTGGCAGGCTCTGTTCGGCACTCAGGTCGTCACCGCTGCTGTGCTGAGAGGAGTCTTTCGTCCCGCGAATGTGTTTGAGGCGCAAGAAGACTACAGCGTCGCAGTCTTCTGGGAGCACCACCTCGGGCCCCTCCGGGAATTCCTGGGCCGCGCGGAATAGCCAGCGCGGGGGCGGCCGTAGGCCATTTGCCTCGCTTCGTTCGCCTCGATTGACACCCCGCGCGCCGCGGCGCTAGCGTGATCCGTGCGGCACGCTCGCCCGAGGGAGACGCCCCGATGACCCTGCGCTTCGGACCGCGGCGCGGCACGTACCTGGACGCGACCGACCTCCTCGCGCGCGGGCCGGCGCCGCTCACGGCCGAGGAGCGCGCCCCCTTCGAGACGCTCGACCTCGTCTACCGCTCGCTCTGCGCGCTGCTCTTCAACTACGTCCCTACGTCGGGCCATCCCGGCGGCTCGATCTCGTCGGGCCGCTTCGTCGCCGCGCTCCTGTTCGACGCGCTCGACTACGACCTCGCGCGGCCCGACCGCGAGGACGCCGACATCGTCTCGTACGCCGCCGGCCACAAGGCGCTGGGCCTGTACGCGCTCTGGGCGCTCCGCGACGAGATCGCGCGGCTCGCCGCGCCCGCGCTCCTGCCCGCGGACACGCGCCAGCGGCTCCGGCTCGAGGACCTGCTCGGCTTCCGCCGCAACCCCGTCGTGCGGACGCCGCTCGTCGAGCGCTTCGGCGCCCGGGCGCTCGACGGGCACCCGACGCCGGCGACGCCGTTCGTGCGCCTGGCGACCGGCGCCTCCGGCGTCGGCTTCGCCAGCTCCATCGGGCTCGCCCTCGGCGCGCGCGACTACTGGGGCGCCGACGCGCCGCGCGTGCACATCGTCGAGGGCGAGGGCGGGCTCACGCCGGGCCGCGTCGCGGAGGCCCTCGCCGCGGCGGGGACCGCGTCGCTCGCGAACGTGCTCGTCCACCTCGACTGGAACCAGGCCTCCATCGACTCGAACCGCGTGTGCCGCGAGGACGGCACGCCCGGGGACTACGTCCAGTGGAGCCCGGCAGAGCTGTTCCACCTCCACGACTGGAACGTCGTGCGCGTCCCCGACGGCACGGACCTCGGCCAGATCGTCGCCGCCCAGCGCGCCGCGCGCGCGCTCGACACCGGCCAGCCGACCGCGATCGTCTACCGCACGGTCAAGGGCTGGCGCTACGGGATCGAGGGCCGGGCCTCGCACGGCGCCGGCCACAAGCTCTGCTCCGACGGCTTCTGCCAGGCGCTCGCCGAGCTGACGGGCACGGCGGACGCGACGCTGCCGACGTGCGAGGCCGGGGCCCAGCGCTGCCTGACGGGCGACGACGGCGCGGCCACGCGGGAGGAATGCTTCTGGGAGTCGCTGCAGATCGTCCGCCGCGTCCTGGAGGAGCGACGGCCCGCCGTCGAGGCGCTGGCGGCGCGCCTGGTCGCCGCCCGCGAGCGCCTCGACAGGCGCGGCCGCGCCGCGCGCGCCGGCGCCCCGCGCGTCAGCGCGATCTGGGCGCTCGCCGGCGCCGGCCCCGGCGTGCCGCCCGAGCTCGCGCTCGCGCCCGGCACGGTGACGACACTCCGCGGCGAGCTGGGCCGCGCGCTCGGCCACCTGAACCGCGCCTCCGACGGCGCGATCCTCGTCGCCGCCGCGGACCTGCTCGGCTCGACGAGCGTCAACGCCGCCGGCGCGGGCTTCGCCGAGGGCTACTGGAACGCCACCCGGAACCCCGGCGCGCGGATCCTGTCCCTCGGCGGCATCTGCGAGGACGCGATGGCCGGCATCCTCTCCGGCCTCTCCGCGTTCGGCCGGCACGTCGGCGTCGGCTCGTCCTACGGCGCGTTCATCGCGCCACTCAGCCACATCGCGGCCCGCCTGCACGCGATCGGCGCGCAGGCGCTCCACGCACGCACGGGCGACGCCTACCGGCCGATGATCGTCGTCTGCGCGCACGCCGGCCTGAAGACCGGCGAGGACGGGCCGACGCACGCCGACCCGCAGCCGCTCCAGCTCCTGCAGGAGAACTTCCCGCGGGGCACCGCCGTCACGCTCACGCCGTGGGAGCCTCAGGAGATCTGGCCGCTCCTCGCCGCCGCGCTCGCCCTGCGCCCGGCGCTCGTCGCGGTCTTCGTGACGCGCCCGAGCGAGACCGTGCTCGACCGGCGGCGCCTGGGGCTGGCGCCGGCCGAGGACAGCGTGCGCGGCGTCTACCTGCTCCGCCGGCCCCGCGGCCGCGGCGACGGCACGGTCGTGCTGCAGGAGAGCGGCGTCGCCTACGCGTTCGTCGAGCAGGCGCTGCCGCGCCTCGAGCGGGACGGTCTCGATCCCTGGATCTACTACGTCGCGAGCGCCGAGCTGTTCGACCTGCTGCCGCCCGAGGAACAGCGGCGGATCTTCCCGGAGGAGCGGGCGCGCGAGGCCATGGGGATCACCGGCTTCACCCTGCCGACGATGTTCCGCTGGATCCGGTCGGACGCGGGCCGCGCCGCGACGCTCCACCCCTACCAGCACGGGCACTTCCTCGGGAGCGGCCAGGGCGAGGTGGTGCTGGCCGAGGCCGGCCTGGACGGCGAGAGCCAGCACCGCGCGATCCGGAGCTACGTGGAGACCCGCCGGCGCTGAGCCGGGCGGGTTCCTGTTCCAGGCCCGGACGCTTTGACGCGCGCCCGCCCGGCGTGGCAGGATCGAGGGGCGAAAGGAGCCCTCCATGCGCACCTACTACGACATCACGCTCGGTGACCGCACGATCGCCAGGCGGGAGCTCTCCGGCGAGGCGATCGTCAAGGCGGGCCGCTACCTGATCGCCAGGACCCTGCTCGACCTGGGCGTGGCCGCGGTGGACCCGCTCGCGCCCACGAACCCACTCGTCTTCTCGGCCGGCCCCTTCGCCGGCACGAGCTTCTCCAACGCCAACCGCACGAGCGTCGGCTGCAAGAGCCCGCTCACCGGCGGCGTCAAGGAGGCCAACGGCGGCGGCACCTTCGGCTACGCCCTCGGGCAGCTCAAGATCGCGGGGTTCACGCTGCGCGGCGCCTCGCCGGACTGGGCGATCCTCCACTTCAAGAAGGGCGGCGACGTCGCGTTCGACGACGCGCGCCCGTACCTCGGCAAGGGCAACTTCGAGGCCGCCCGGATGCTGCAGGCCCGGTACGGCAAGAAGGTCGCGCTCGCCCTCTGCGGCCCCGTCGGCGAGTACCAGGGCCTCCTGGCGGGCATCGCGCTCACCGACAAGGAGGGCCGGCCCTCGCGCCTGGCGGCGCGCGGCGGCGTCGGCGCGGTGATGGGGGCGAAGAAGGTCAAGGCGATCGTCGTGGACCTCGACAGGATCCCGCCCTTCGAGGATC
>MGCF01000069.1 GCA_001788495.1 Candidatus Rokubacteria bacterium RIFCSPLOWO2_02_FULL_73_56 | reverse complement strand
GACCCGAAGGTCGACCTGCAGGCCTACGGCCCGAAGATCCAGGGCCTCCAGACGGCGCGCCTCGCGGCGGTGGCGGCGGTCGAGAAGAAGGCGGCGCAGGCGTTCCTCGCCAAGGCGGCGGCCGACAAGGGCGCCAGCAAGACGGCCTCGGGCCTCATCATCACGACGCTCAAGGCCGGCACCGGGGCCGCGCCCAAGACCACGGACCGGGTCAAGGTGCACTACACGGGCTCGCTCGTGGACGGCAGCGTCTTCGACAGCTCCGTCAAGCGCGGGGAGCCGATCACCTTCCCGCTCAACGGCGTGATCAAGTGCTGGGTCGAGGGCCTGCCGCTCATGAAGGTCGGCGGCAAGAGCAAGCTCGTGTGCCCCTCGGAGCTCGCCTACGGCGACCAGGGCCGCCCGCCGCGGATCAAGCCCGGCGCGACGCTGGTGTTCGAGATCGAGCTGCTGGAGATCGTCAAGTAGGAGGGCCCGGCATGGCGCGGACCTACGACCGGCGCGCGCAGGACACCGGCAACATCCTGAGCCTCGAGCACGTGAACGTCCGCGTGCCCGACCAGGTCGTCGCGACCCTCTACTACGTGCAGGGGCTCGGCCTCACGCGCGACCCGTACCTGATGGCCGGCACGGAGAACATGTGGATCAACCTCGGGCAGGAGCAGTTCCACCTGCCGACGGGCGAGCCCCAGGTCCTGCGCGGGTGCGTCGGGCTCGTCGTCCCCGACCTCGACGCGCTCACCGCGCGGCTCGCGGCCGTGCGCGACCGGCTCGCCGGCACGAAGTTCGCGTACACCGTGGAGGGCAAGCACGTCGCGGTCACGTGCCCGTGGGGCAACCGCCACCGCTGCCACGCGCCCGCGCCCGAGTTCGGCGACACGACGCTCGGCATCGCGTACGTCGAGTTCCCGGTGCGGCCGGGCCACGCCGAGGGGATCGCGCGGTTCTACCGGACGGTGCTCCGCGCGCCGGCGACGGTCACGCCCGACGCCGCCGGCCCCGCCGCGCGCGTGCGCGTCGGCGGGCGGCAGGAGCTGATCTTCCGCGAGACGGCGGCGCCCGAGGCGCCCTACGACGGCCACCACATCGCCGTCTACATCGCCGACTTCGCCGGGCCGCACGCCTGGCTCGCCGAGCGCGGGCTCGTCACCGAGGAGAGCGCCGAGCACCAGTACCGGTTCGACACGCTCGTGGACCCGCAGACGCGCGCGCCGCTCTTCCGCATCGAGCACGAGGTGCGGAGCTTCACCCACCCGATGTTCCTGCGGCCGCTCGTCAACCGGAACCCCGCCCAGCGGCAGGCCACGTACGCGCGCGGCCGCGACGCCTTCTCCCCGGGCGCCTGACGCAACTTCCGCAGTTCGGCTAGGGCTCTACGCCAACGAGCACGAGCGGCACCGCGGGCACTCCCCGTCCTTGCCTCGCAATATCGTAGAGCGCGCCCTCGTAGTAGCCAGGACCGGACGACATGTGCTCCTGCATGGCCTTCATCGGCAGGATCTCTATCCCAACGTCAATCGCATTGCCGACATAGAAGGCGAGGTGCTTCACGAAGAGGTCGTAGGCGATGAAGCTGTACTTGCCGAACTGGACCTCGACCGCGACCCGCCGCTTCACGAAATCAGTCTGGTTGTAGGACTTGATCGCTCGTTTTCCCGCACCCTCGATCATCCGTTTCTGTTCATCCTCGGGCAGGATCATTGTTTTCCGGACCAACTCGTAGTCATCCGTCACCCAATAGCTCGTCCGGCTCTCCTTCCAGTCCGCTTCGCGGAACTTCTTCGCAAACGCTTTGTTGATCTCCTTGGGAGCGTAGAGGAGCTTCCCCCGCATCGTCTTCTCTTCGCTGACTTTGGTTTTGTACTTGTCGGCGTCGATGTCCTTGATGACGCCCGCGATCTCTTTCCAGATCTTCTTCTCGTGAACGAGCAACCACTCGTGTCCGTTCAGGTGGGAATAGAGGGCGGTGATCTTCAACGGCGCGAACGCGAACCGTTCCTGAACGGATTCTGCGAGACCCCTTCTCTACCACTCGGCTTGTAGACGGGTCGATTCATCGGACGGACGCGGAGGGTGCCATCGTGCGCCGCTATCACTCGCGCACGCGCAATTTTCACGTACTCGGCGACGGTGTCCGCGCCCATCCCCTTCCTGCCGTTCAGAATCGCAGCGGCAAGGGCTGTGCCGACACCCATGTAAGGATCCAGTACCCAGTCCCCTGGCTTCGTCATTGCCAGCACCAATCGCTCGATCAGCTCAACCGGAAACTGGCAGGGGTGGATCGTTTTTTCGACGTGGTTGTGCTTGACGTTGGGAATGATCCAAATGTCGCCGGGGTTCTTGCCGAGCGGATTGCACGAGTATTGCCCGGCTCTGGGCCCCTTGAAATGTTTCTTTCCCGGGTACTTCTGGGGCACCCGAACGGCATCCAGGTTAAACACGTACTCGTCTGACTTCGTAAACCACACGATGGTCTCGTAACGTCCCGAAAACCGCCGCGAGCAGTGCAGCCCATGCTCGAAGTGCCAGACGACGCGGTTTCGCATCTTGAGTCCGAGTTCGTGGAACGTCGGCCAGAGGGCGATATCGAGCGGCACGATCTCGTTATCGTCAACGAAGTTTCCGACCTGCCAACAGATCGAGCCATTCTCCGCAAGCACGCGCACGCACTCTTTAATGACCCGCGCCTGACCCTTCAGATAGTCGTCAAGCTTCATCCGCCGCTCGTAACGCTTTCCGATGTTATAGGGAGGCGATGTGACGACCAGCCTAGCGGTGCGGTCCGGGATGCCTGCCAGGAAGTCGAGGCATTCCCCGTAGTACAGGATTGCGTCACGATCAGGGAGGAACTCAGTTCCGAGCTTGAACGAACCCAAGCACAGCCCTCCGGCGGTCGATCCGCCCCCTTGTGGGGCGACTGTAGCGCACCGCCCCCCGGCCGTGTCAAGCGCCAAGCCCAATTGCTGGGGGTTGTCTCCGTCGGGACCGCAAGATATCGGTCTCATGATCTGTGTCAGCGAGTCGCTGTGATGGAGTATTGGCGCGGCGCGGCGCCTGTGACAATGCCGACAGAGCGATACACTCAGGCCACGTCGATGACGAACGCTAGTCTGGTTTTTGGCCCGCACCACCCCCACGCACGGCGACCGCGTGATCGGGCGGGTGGCGCCGGGCGCAGCTTCCGCGGGCCGGTGAAGTGGGACCCCCGCGTCCCGTCCGCCGCGCGGAGCGCGGCGTTCGGGCGCGTGGGTGACGAAGCCGGCCCCGCGGGGGCGGCGCCCGGCGACAGGACCCGCCCGTCACGCGCGACAAGCGTGCGTGGGGTGGTGCCGCCGGGCTACCGGGGCGGCTTGCGCACGCGGCCCGCGACGGCGCGCACCTTGCGCGGCGCCGCGAGCCAGATCGCCGCGGACGAGACGACGCACGCCGCGATCGCGAGCCAGAAGGCGAGCACGTAGTCGCCCGTGCGGTCGTGCAGCGCGCCGGCCATCCAGGGCCCGATCGCGCCGCCGACGATCGCCGCGAGGCTCAGCGAGCCGAACACCGTGCCGTAGTGCCGCCCCTGGAACAGCTCCGCGGGGATCGCGCCGAACACCGACGCCGCGCCGTAGCCGAGCATGCCCTGCGCGGCGATCATCAGGGAGAGCAGCGCCGGGGTCGGGGACGCGCGCATGAGGAGCAGCAGCGCGTAGCAGAGCGCGAAGCCCCCGCAGGCGAGCGTCCACACCCACTCGCGCCCGATCCGGTCGGAGAGGTGGCCGAGCCCGATCTGGCCGACGATGCCGGCGAAGCCCACGAGCCCGAGCGCCCAGGCGGCGACCTCGGGCGTGAAGCCGATCTCGAGCAGGTACTTCGTCTGGTGCACCTGCACCGCGTACCAGGCGATCAGGCCGCCCACGAACCCGAGCGCGACCCACCAGAAGCGCGCGGTGCGCGCCGCGCGTGCGAGCGTCCAGTCCACCGCCACCCACGCGGGGTCCACGACGTTGTCGGGCTGCGCGCGCGCCGGGCCGCCCGCGGGCGCCGCGGCGTCGCCGTCGGGCTCGAGCCCGAGGTCCTCGGGGCGCCGGCGCTGGAGGAGGTTGAGCGGCAGGAGCGCGAGCACGACCACCGCGGCCATCGCCCAGCACGCCGCGCGCCAGCCGCGCCCGACGATCACCCGCTGCATCCACGGCAGCAGCACGATCGAGCCCACGCCGACGCCCGAGAACGCGAGCCCGAGCGCGAGGCCGCGCCGGCGGACGAACCAGTTGGGCAGGAACAGCGCGTGGCCCGTGTAGCCGAGGCACACCGAGCCGCCGCCCACGAGCACGCCGAGCGTCGCGTACAGGTGCCACGGGCGCGTCACGGCCGGCGCGAGGGCCAGGCCCCCGCCCATCAGGCCGACGCCGAGGAGCAGCACCCAGCGCGGCCCGCGCCGGTCCATGAGCCGCCCGAGCGAGGGGCTGAACACCGCGGAGGCGAGGAAGCCGAACGAGAACGCGCCCGCCGTCACGCCGCGGTCCCAGCCGAACTCGTCGAGGATCGGCGGGAACAGGAGCGAGAACGCGGTGCGCGCGTTGACGCCGATCGCCATCGTCACGAAGGCGACGGCGACGACCACCCAGCCGTAGAAGACGCGGAGGCGCACGGGGCGCGCCCGGCTAGGTCGCGCTATCTCAGGACCCCGCCGGCGCCACGACGCGCGGGCGGCGGAGCTGCACGACAGTCGCGGCCGTCGCCGCCATGAGCGCGGCGGCGACGACGAACACGGTGCGCGGCTCGCCGCGATCGAGGAGCCAGCCGAAGACGATCGGCGTGGTGGACGAGCCGAGGTCGAGGCCCGAGTAGACGAAGCCGAACACCTTGCCCGAGGCGCCCGTCGGCGTGACGCCGCGGATCAGCATGTCGCGCGACGGGGCGGTGAGGCCCATCGAGAACCCGGCGCACGCCGTGACGCCCGCGACCAGGCCGAGGGGCGGCGCCACGCTGGCGACCACGAGCGTGAACGCCCCGCACGCGAGCATGCCGAGGACGGCGACGGCGTCGTGCCGCTGCGTGCGGTCGGCGACGAAGCCGCCGGTCAGGATGCCGGCCGAGCTGCCGAGCAGGAAGCCGGTCAGCGCCCCCGTCGCGACCGCGAGCGGCGCCGCGTAGAGCGCGACGAGCGCCGACACCATGAACGTCTGGAGCCCCACCTGCGCGGTGGCGAGGAACGCGAAGTAGGCGAACGCGGAGAGGAGCGGCGCCGTCAGCAGCACCCGCGCGCCGCCCGCGACGCCCTCGCCTGCCCGCCGCGCCCGCCCGCCGGCGCCCTCGCGATGGTCGCGGAACGCGCCGCGCTGGCCCGCGACGAGCAGCGCGATGGCGAACCCGACGCCCGACGCCGCGAGCAGCGCGACGCGCCAGCCGAACAGCCCGCTCAGCCCGACGACGAACGGCGGCGCCAGCGCCCAGCCGACGTTGCCGCAGATGCTGTGGACGCTGTAGCCGCGGCCGAGGCGCCGCGCGTCCACCGACGAGTTCAGGATCGCGTAGTCGGCCGGGTGGAAGACGCAGTTGCCGAGGCCCGCGAGCACGGCGACCGGCAGGAGCGCCCGGTACGACGTCGCGAACGCGCCGAGGCCCACCGCGCCGGCCTCGAGCGCCAGGCCCGCGAGCAGCACGGGCAACGCCCCGACCCGGTCCACCAGGAAGCCCGCGCTCGCCTGCCCGATCGCCGAGGTCGAGTAGAACAGCGTGATGAGCAGCCCGAACGCGACGTACGGCACGCCGAACTCGTCCTTGAAGACGGGGAAGAGCGGCGGCAGCGCGAGGCTGAAGAAGTGGCTCGCCAGGTGGGCCAGGCTCACGAGGCCGATGACGCGGGCGTCCTGGCGGACCGTCGGCGCGTGAACGGTCATGCGCAATACCGTACACTACAACGCCGTGCCCGGAACGCGCTTCGACCACATCGCCATCGGCGTCCGCTCGTTCGCGGACGCGGCGCCCGTCCTGGCCGGCGTGCTCGGCGGCGTGCCCGACCAGGGACGGCCGTCGGGCGTCTTCCGCTGGGGGACGTGGCGCTACGCCAACGGCGGCTCGCTCGAGGCGATCGAGCCGCTCGGCGCGGACGGCTTCCTCCACCGGTTCCTCGCCGAGCGCGGCCCCGGCATCCACCACGTGACGTTCAAGGTGCCGGACCTCGACGCGGTCTGCGCGCGCGCGCGCGCCCACGGCTACGCGATCGTCGGCCGCGACGACTCCGACCCGTCCTGGAAGGAGGCGTTCCTGCACCCGAGGCAGGCGCTCGGCATCGTGGTCCAGCTCGCCGAGGCGCACCCGCACCCGGCGCCGCGCCCCTGGGAGCCGCCGCCGGGCGTGCCCGGCGCGCCGCCGGCCGTCGCGATCCTCGGCCTGCGCCTCTCGGCGCGCTCGCGCGAGCGCGCGGGCGCGCTGTGGGGCGCGGTGCTCGCGGGCGAGCTCGAGCGGGAGAGCGCACGCGAGCTCGTCTACCGCTGGGGGGACTCGCCGATGCGCCTCACCGTCGAGCTGGACCCGACGCGCGCCGAGGGCCCGCTCGCGATCGAGGTCGCCGGCGCGCGCGCCCCGGCGCTCCCGCCGGGGCCGCACCCGGCGCTCGGCACCGTCTTCGCCTGCCGGCGCGCCTGACGCCCCGGCGCGCTCGTGCTCACGGCGGCGCTGTTGTATGCTGCGTTCCCGATGCGCATCCTGATCCCCGGCGTGACCGCCCACCGGCTCCGGCCGTGAGCGCCGGGATCGCCGCGCCCTTCGACGCCTACCGCGACCGCGTGCGGGCCGAGTGGATCGACCACAACGGCCACATGAACATGGGCTACTACCTCGTGGTCTTCGACTGGGCGACGGACGAGTTCTGGCGCTGGATCGGCCTCGACGACGCGCACCGCCGCGCGCGGCGCGTGACGACGTTCTGCCTCGAGGCGCACGTCACCTACCACCGCGAGGTCCGCGAGGGCGACCCGCTCCGGTTCCGCACCCGGCTCCTCGCCCACGACGAGAAGCGCGTCCACTTCTTCCACGAGATGGTCCACGCCGAGCAGGCCTACCTCGCCGCGACCAACGAGGTGCTCTCGCTCCACGTGAGCCAGGAGACCCGCCGCGGCGCGCCGATGGCGCCCGAGGTCCTCGCGCGCCTCGCCCGGATCCAGGCCGCGCACGACGCGCTCCCGCGCCCGGCCCAGGTGGGCCGCACGATGGGCCTCGGCGCCGGGCCCACGACGCGATGAGCCCGCTGGCCGCGCTCGCCGGGCCCGTCGCCGCGCTCCTCGTGCAGCGGCGGCAGACCGTCGCGGTCGCCGAGTCCTCCGCGGGCGGGCTCGTCTCCGCCGCGCTCCTCGCCGTCCCGGGCGCCTCCGCGTACTACCTCGGCGGGAGCGTGATCTACACGCAGGCGGCGCGGCGCCGGGTGCTCCGCGTTCCGGACGACGCGGTCCGCCAGGTCCGCTCGAGCACGGAGGCCTACGCGCTCCTGAAGGCGCGCGCGGTGCGCGAGCAGCTCGGCGCCACGTGGGGGCTCGCGGAGACGGGCGCGGCCGGGCCGACCGGCAACCGCTACGGCGACGCGGCGGGCCACGCGTGCCTCGCCGTGGCGGGCCCCGTCGAGCGCTCGATCACCCTCGAAACCGGTCAGGCCGACCGCGAGGCCAACATGTGGGCGTTCGCCCGCGCGGCGCTCGCCCTGCTCGAGGCCTGCATCAAGGAGAGCCGCGCATGACGACGATCGGGATCCTGCATCCGGGGGAGATGGGCAGCGCCGTCGGCGCCGCCGCGCGGGCCGGCGGCGCGCGCGTGCTCTGGGCGTCGGCGGGACGCGGCGGCGTCACGCGCGAGCGCGCGGCGGCGGCGGGCCTCGAGGACGCCGGCACGCTCGCCGCGCTCGTCGCGGCGAGCGACGTGATCCTCTCGGTCTGCCCGCCCGCCGCCGCGCGCGACGTCGCGCGCGCGGTCGCCGTCCACCGCTTCGCCGGCCTCTACGTGGACGCCAACGCGATCGCCCCGGCCACGACGCGCGAGGTCGGCGCGCTCGTCGAGAAGGCCGGCGCCCGCTTCGTGGACGGCGGCATCATCGGCCCGCCGCCCGTGACGCGCGGCACCGCGCGCCTGTACCTCGCGGGCGACGGCGCCGCCCGCGTCGCCGCGCTCTTCGCCGGGGGCGCGCTCGAGGCGATCGCGCTCGCCGGCCCGCCGGGCGCGGCCTCGGCGCTCAAGGCGGCGTACGCGGGCTGGAACAAGGGCCAGGCCGCGCTGCTCATGGCGGCGCGCGCGTTCGCCGCCGCCGAGGGCGTGGAGGCGGCGCTCCTGGCCGAGTGGAAGCTCTCGCAGCCCGACCTGCCCGCGCGCTCGGAGGCCGCGGTGCGGAGCAACGCCCGCAAGGCCTGGCGCTTCGTGGGGGAGATGGAGGAGATCGCGGCGAGCTTCGCCGCGGCCGGCCTGCCCGAGGGCTTCCACGCCGCCGCCGCGGAGGTCTACCGCCGGCTCGAGGGCTGGAAGGACGCGGCGGCGCCGCCCTCGGTCGCCGAGGCGTCCGCGGCCCTCACCCGCCGCCCGCGCTAGCCGGCTAGGGTCGGAGGCCGAACCCGCGCGCCATCAGGCTCGCGACGAAGACGATCACGACCACGAGGGCGAGCTCCGCCTGGTTCAGCGCGTGGAGCGCGCGCGCGGAGGACGTGTCGGGCGTGACGCCGCGCGCGAGCTGCCGCCGCCAGCGGATCAGCGTGAGCATCGGCCGCAGCTCGAGGGCGAACACGGCCGCGAACAGCCCGAGCTTCGCCCAGAAGAGCGTCGAGCGCAGGTAGAAGTCCGTGCCCTTCTCGAGCCCGCCGAACGCGCGCAGGAGCCCGGTGGCGATCCAGAGGAGCGCGGCGAGCCCCCAGACGGTGTCGGCGGCGAAGAGCCGGCGCAGCCCGGCGGCATCGAGCGGGCCGCGCAGCGCGCGGCCGCGCAGGAACACGCTCGGCAGGCCGAGCGCCAGCGCGAGCACGTGGAGCGCCGAGACGATCGCCGCGGGCACGCCCACGGCTCGCGCCTAGTTGAAGCGGATCGTGAAACCGCCCTTGAGCGCGGGGCCGTCCGCGGGGCGGCCGGGCCCGGCGCCGTCCGGGCGCTCGGCGGTGGGGCTCACGTGGAGGATGCGGTACTCGCCGAACAGCTCCATGCGCTGCAGGAGCTTCCAGTTCACGCCGAGGCCCACGTCCACGGCGGGCGCCGCCGCCTCGCCGAGCGCCGGCGGGGCCGCCAGGTCACCGCGCGCCGGCTCACGGCCCGCCTCGGGCGTCCGGGCGCCGAGCGAGACGTAGGGCAGCCATCCGGCGAGTCCGGCGCGCGCCCCGGCGCCGAGGGGCACGCGCACGGCGCCGCCGGACTCGTCGCGGGTCAGCGAGAGGTCGAGGCTCTTCAGGAGCGCCGCCGTCGTGCCGGCCTCGTCGCTCGCCGCGACGGCCGGCGCCGACGCCGCCAGAAGGACGGCGCACGCGGTCAGGAGGAGGCAGGACTTCCTCGACATGCGCCGCCAGTGTACCATCGCCCCGTGCCGCGAGCCGCGCCGCGGTCGTGCGCGAGGCATGAACCCCGCAGCCCCGAAACGGGAGGTCATCGTGAACGCTGACCGGTACACCAGGATCGTCCTCGGCGTCATCGCCGTCGCGCTCGTCGTGATCGCCGCCCAGCCGTGGCTCTCCGGCGCGGGCTGGCTCGGCGCCCTCCGCCCCGAGGCGGTCCAGGCCCAGACCGCGGCGGCCAAGTACGAGGTGGGCGTGCCGAAGAGCTGGGGCAAGTTCGTCGCCTACAGCAACAACAACCTGCTGCTCGAGGCGCCGGACGGCTCGTGGCGCATCGTGGACGTCGAGGGCAGGATGCCGGAGTACCCGAAGGTGAAGGTGCTCATCCGCTGGCAGTAGCGCGATGCGGGCGCGGCGGAGCCTGCTGTTCGTCTGCGGGGCCGAGCCCGCGGCGCTCGAGGCCGCGCGCGACTCGGCCGCCGACAGCCTGATCCTCGACCTCGAGGACACGGTCACCCCCGAGCACAAGCCGCGCGCACGCACGCTGGTCGCCGACTTCCTCACGGGGCCCGCGCGCGCGGGGCTCGAGCGCACCGTGCGCGTCAACCCGCCCGCCACGCCCTGGTTCGCCGACGACGTGGCGGCGGTGGTCGCGGCGGGAGCCGACGCGCTCGTCGTCCCCAAGGTGGAGGTGCCGGCCGACGTCCGGCGCGTCGCCCGCGGCCTGGCGCAGGCCGAGCGCGCGGGGGAACGCTCCGCCGGCGCGGTCCGGCTGCTCGCGCTGCTCGAGACGCCGCGCGGCGTCCTCGACGCCCCCGCGATCGCCGGGGCGAGCGCGCGCCTGGACGCGCTCGTGATCGGCCACGTGGACCTCTCGCGCACGCTCGGCATCCGGGAGGCGGGCGCGATGGAGGGCACGATCCTGCACGCGCGCTGCCAGCTCGTGCTCGCCGCGAAGGCGGCGGGGCTGCAGGCCGTGGACGCCGTCTTCATGGACCTCGACGACCCCGACGGCTTCACCGCCGAGGCGCGCCAGGGGCTCCGCCTCGGCTTCACCGGCAAGCTGGTGATCGACGAGCGCCAGGTCGCGCTCGCCCACGCGGCCTTCCGGCCGTCGGAGGCCGAGGTCGCCTACGCCCGCCGCCTCGTGGCCGCCTGGGACGCCGCGGTGGCCGCGGGCGCGGGCGTGTTCGTCTTCGAGGGGCGCGTGATCGACCGCCCGGTCGTCGAGGCCGAGCGGACCATCCTGGCGCGCGCGGCGCTCCCCTGAGCCGACGCCGGGGGGAGGGAGCGCCGCTCCTGACGTGCGAAGGGCGCGGACGCCCCTGCACGCTGGAGCTGCCGCGCGTTGTCGCGCTGGCAACGCGCTGTCCGCCGGCTGACACCCGCGCCGCCCTCCCGCGCCCCGGATCTCCGCGGCGACGCGCCTTTGACCGCGCGCGCCCGCTGGAACGCTTGTTGCTCCACCGGTCGGCATGGTGAGCAAGACCCTCGTCGGATTCGCGCTCGCAGGCGTCCTGGCTTTCGTGATGTTGATCTCGGGCACGCGCTCGCCCGACGCCGCAACGGAGCGCGCGCCGGCCAGGCCGCTCTCGGCCTCGCGCCTGTTCATGCTCCTCCCCGACGGCCGGGTGGAGATGACCGACGCCTGGGCGCGGCGCGTCTACCGCTGGGACGGGCGCCGCTGGCTCGAAGTCGAGGTGACGCGCCTGCCCGCGCCGGAGCCGCGCTAGCGCCGGCCGCGCGGTACGATACGCGGGATGCCGGCCTTCGAGCCCCGCGACCCCGGGTGGGCGGCGCGCGTGCGCGCCAGCTTCGCCCGCCAGACGGTGATGACGACGATCGGCGCGCGCCTCGGCCGCGTGGCGCCGGGCGCCGTGGACATCGAGCTGCCGTTCCGCGCCGACCTCTGCCAGCAGCACGGCTTCCTGCACGCCGGCATCGTGACGATCATCGCCGATAGCTCGTGCGGCTACGCCGCGCTCTCCCTGATGGAGCCGGACGCGGCGGTGCTCACCGTCGAGTTCAAGCTGAACCTGCTGGCGCCCGCCCGCGGCGCGCGCCTGGTCGCGCGCGGCCGCGTGACGCGCCCCGGCCGCACGCTCACGATCTGCCAGGCCGAGGTCGTCGCGCTGCAGGACGCCGCGGAGACGCCGGTGGCGACGATGCTCGCCACGCTGATGGCGCTCCAGGGGCGCCCGGACCTGCCGCAGGGCCTCTGACCCGGACCCGCGCTGCCAGGGAGACGACGACGTCGGGCAGCTCGGGCATGCGCGGGCGGCGGCGTCAGCGGGCGAGCGCGGCCCAGGCGAGCGCGAGCCAGCCGGCGATGAAGGCGGCGCCGCCGAGCGGCGTGACCGCGCCGAGCCAGCGCTGGCCGGTCAGGACGAGCAGGTAGAGGCTCCCCGCGAAGAGGACGGTGCCGGCCACGAAGAGCCAGCCCGCGGCGGTCGTGGCGCCGCCCGGCCAGCGCGTCGCGGCCCACGCCGCGGCGAGCAGGCCGAGCGCGTGGTACATGTGGTAGCGGGCGCCGGTCTCGAAGGTCTGGAGCAGCTCCGGCGCCACCCGCCCCCGGAGCCCGTGGGCGGCGAAGGCGCCGAGCGCCACGGCGAGGGCGGCCGACACCGCACCGAGCACGAAGAAGAATCGCGCCATGAGCGCCCGGCGCCGCCTACTTGACGGCGCCGACGGTGAAGCCGGCGATGAAGC
>MGCF01000068.1:30685-31460 GCA_001788495.1 Candidatus Rokubacteria bacterium RIFCSPLOWO2_02_FULL_73_56 | reverse complement strand
TGGTCCACCTCGCGGCGGAGCTGCTCGCGCACCGCCTTGCGGACCTCGGCCTCGCCGTCGGCGATCGAGCCGATCATCCCGATGCAGCAGTCGATGGGGGGGGTCCACTCCGCGCGGCGCCGCTTGTCGCCGTGACCGCCGGTCTGCGAGATGTAGTGGCCGCTGACGAGCAGGCGCGGCCCGGGGAAGTGCCCCTCCTCGAGCGCCAGGCGGAAGCCGTAGTCGGCGCCGCCGGCGTCGCGCACGGTCGTGAACCCCTGCAGCAGGCACTCCTCGGCACGGCGCATCGCGCGGGCGGCGATGTAGCTCGGCGGGTAGTAGCGGTGCTGGTCGGTGATGTTCTCGGTGACCGCGCAGATGTGGACGTGGGCGTCGGTCAGGCCGGGCATGAGCGTGGCGCCCTTGCAATCGAGCGTCGTCACGGGGCCGGGCAGCGGGCCGACCTTGCCGCCCGGGAGCACGTCCTTGATCCGGTCGTCCTCGACGACGACGGCCGCGCCCTCCTTCGGCTCGGCGCCCGTGCAGTCGATCAGGAACGCGTTCGTGAAGACCGTGAGGCTCATCGAGCCACCACCCTGGCCTCGTACATCCAGACCTTCTCGTCGGCGCGCGGCGTCCACTCGACGTGGCTCGCGACGCCGTAGAGGTCGTGCTGCTGCCAGAGCGGCACCCACGCGGCCTCCTCGTGGGCGAGGCCCTGGAGCTCGGCGTACGCGGCCGCGCGGCCCTTCGGGTCCACGATCGTGATCGCCCGCGCGATCTTCTCGTTGATGAC
>MGCF01000068.1:0-30672 GCA_001788495.1 Candidatus Rokubacteria bacterium RIFCSPLOWO2_02_FULL_73_56 | reverse complement strand
CACGGCCGGCCCCCAGCCGAGGAAGAACATGTCGCCGGTGTTGCGGTTCTTGATCTTGTCGAGGTGCGTGCCCCACTCGTTGACGACGACGTTGACCTTGATGCCGAGCCGCTGGAGCTGCGCGGCGATCGCCAGCGAGACGTCCTTGTCGAGCGGGTAGCGGCCCGACGGCGTGTCGAGCGTGAGCTGGAGCTTCGCCGGGTCGTGGCCGGCCTCGCGGAGGAGGGCCGCGGCGCGCTGCGGGTCGTACGTGTAGCACTCGACCGGGGCGTAGTCCACGTTGGCCGGCGAGAGCGGCCCGCAGATCTTCGTGGCGCGCCCCTTGAGCACCTGCGCGATCAGCTCGTCCACGTTGACCGCGTGGTTGAGCGCGCGACGCACGCGCAGGTCCTGCATGGGGCCGGGCTTGAGGTTCACGAGCGCGAGGTAGTTGATGCGCGAGGAGACGGCCGCGCGGATCTTCGCGCGCCCGCTCCGCTCCACGGCCTCGAGCACGTGGGGCGGCACGTCCTTCATGACGTCGATCTCGCCCGAGAGGAGCGCGGCCATCCGCGCGCTGAACTCGGGGATGAAGCGGAACGTGACGCGCGCGACGTCGGCCGGGCCCTGCCAGTAGTCGGGGTTGCGCTCGAGCACCAGCCGCTCGTCGCGTTTCCACTCGACGAACCTGAACGGCCCCGTGCCGATCGGGTGCTGGTTGAGCTTCTCGGGCCCGAGCTCGCGGAGCGCCTTGGCCGGCAGGACGAGGAAGTCGGTGAGCGAGGCGCGGTCGATCAGGCTCGGCCACGGCTTCTCGGTGACGAACCGGACCGTGTAGGGGTCGACGATCTGGACCTCCTTGACGAGGCGCCAGTACGCCGCGTAGTGGCTCTTGCTGGCGGGGTTCTTCAGGTAGTCCATCGTGGCCTTGACGGACTGCGCGTCGAACGGCTCGCCGTTGTGGAACTTGACACCCCGGCGGAGCGTGAACTCCCAGGTCGTGTCGTTGACGATCTTCCAGCCGGTCGCGAGCATGGGCCTGGGCCGGAGCGTCTTGGGATCGCGGTCGAGCAGCCGGTCGTAGACGTGCTCGAGCTGCGTGTTGGTCGTCCAGTCCACGATCGTGACGGCGAGCATCGTGCGCGGCTCGGCGCCGAGGCCGAGGACGACCTCCTTGCTCCTGACGCGATCCTGGGCGCCGGCGGGCGCCGCGGCGAGCAGGCCGAGGACCAGCGAGACGGCGAGAGCGCTTCTGAGGCCACGCATATGGATCTCCTTGTTCAGACTCTGAGCTTGGGGTCGAGGCGGTCGCGCAGCCAGTCGCCCAGCAGGTTGACGCCCAGCGCCGTCAGCGCGAGCGCCGCGCCGGGGAAGGCGGCGAGCCACCACGCGACGTAGAGGAAGTCGCGGCTCTCCGAGAGCATGCTGCCCCACGCGGGCGTGGGCGGCTGGACGCCGAAGCCGAGGAAGCTGATGGCCGCCTCCGCCACGACGAACTGCGAGAACTGCAGGCTGGCGACCACCACGATGGACGGCGCGACGTTGGGCAGGACGTGGCGGAACAGCAGCCGGACGCGGCCGACGCCGAGCGCCGCGGCGGCGTGGACATACTCGCGCTGCTTCACCGAGAGCACCTCGCCGCGCACCACGCGAGCATACACGACCCACCCGGCGGCCGAAAGACTCAGGATGATGTTGCGCAGCCCGAGGCCCACGATCGCGTTGATCGTCATCGCGAGCAGGATGAACGGGAACGAGAGCTGCACGTCGGCGATCCGCATGAGCGCGGCCGAGGGCCAGCGCTCGACGAAGCCCGCGACGAGGCCGAGCAGGCCGCCCACCACCGCCGTGAGCAGCACCGTGCAGCCGCCGATGAACAGCGCCAGGCGCGCCCCGTGGAGCACGCGCGCGAGCACGTCGCGCCCGAGCTGGTCGGTGCCGAGCCAGTGGCCGGGGGTGCCCGGCGGCCGGAGGCTCTGGACCAGGTCGGCGCGGAGCGGATCGTGGGGCGCGAGCCACGGCGCCAGGACGGCGACGAGGAGGACCGCGAGCGTGACGCCGCCGCCCAGGTATTTTTTCACTGGAGGCGCACGCGGGGGTCGAGCCAGCCGTAGAGGAGGTCGACGGTCAGGTTGATCAGGGTGTAGAGCACCGAGATCAGGAAGACCGCCGCGAGCACGACGGGGAAGTCGCGGTTCAGGAGGGCCTGGACGGTCAGGCGGCCCAGGCCGGGCCAGGCGAAGATCGTCTCGGTGATGACGGCGCCGCCCAGGAGCTGTCCCGCCTCGAGCCCCGCGAGCGTGACGATCGGGATCGCCGCGTTGCGCAGCGTGTGCTTGCCGATCACGCGCCCCTCGCCGAGCCCCTTGGCGCGCGCGGTCAGCACGTACTCCTCGCCGAGCACGTCGAGGACCGCCGAGCGCGTGAGCCGCGCGATGCGCGCGGCGAAGAACGCGGCGAGGACGATCGAGGGCATCACGAGGTGCGCGAGCGAGCCCCGCCCGCCGGTCGGCAGCCAGCGGAGCTGCACCGAGAAGAGGTAGATCATCATGAGCCCGAGCCAGAAGCCGGGCGTCGCCTGGCCCAGCACGGTCGCGAGCGTGCCGACGTGGTCGAGGAGGCTGTCGCGGCGCACGGCGGAGAGGACGCCGAGCGGCACCGCGATCACGAGCGTCAGCACGAGGGCGGTGCTGCCCAGGAGCAGCGTGGCCGGCAGGCGCTCGAGCACGAGGGTCATCGCGTCGCTCCGGTAGCGGAGCGACTCGCCGAAGTCGCCGTGGGCGGCGCCGGCGATGAAGCGCGCGTACTGGACCGCGAGCGGGTCGTTGAACCCCAGCCGCTCGCGGAACTCGTTCACGTCCTTCGCCTGGATGTCCATCGGCATGAACAGCAGCACCGGGTCGCCCGACAGGCGCACCATCCCGAAGACGGCCGTGAGCGAGAGGAAGACGACGAGCGCGGTCTGGACGAGGCGCGAGGCGATGTAGGCCCGCATGGGCCTACAGTTGTATCACGTCCCTACGCGTGGTCGCGCTTGAGCTGGGCGGCGATCGGCGCGAAGTCGTACGCGGGGAAGACCTCGTCGCGCAGGTCCGCCATGATCTCGTCGAGCGTCTTGGCCATCGGCAGCGCTCCCTCCCCCGCGCCGCGCCGGGCGCCGCGGTCAGCAGTCGACCCAGCGCCCCTCGATCCAGATCGGCTGCCAGTAGCCGGACTGGAGAACCCGCGGCACGTACTGGGCCTCGACCCAGAGGGCGTCGGTGTTGTAGTGCCCGGGCATCCACGCGTAGTAGACCTGGCTCTGCGGGACCCACTGGTAGGTCCAGGCCCCCTGCGCCCAGCAGCGGCGCGGCGCGAGGTAGATCGGCCGGGGCACGACGATCGCCCGGCCGGGGTGCGGGTGGACGTGGCGCGGGCGGCCCGCCGGGTGGAACGGCGGTCCGCCGATGACGATCCTGACGCCGCCGGCCGCGGCGGGCGCCGGGCCTCCCGCCAGCGCCGCGACGAGCAGGGCGAGCGCGAGCGCGACGATCCTGGCCATGCTACCTCCTAGGACGCCGGCGCGGCGTCCGTCATTCAACGCGCGGCGATCCGCGCCTCCACGCCCGCCCAGAGCAGCTCCGCCCAGCGCGCGTAGCCCGCGTCGGACGGGTGGTAGCCGTCGGACCACACGAGCTCGGGCCGGCGCGGCAGCTCCTCGCGGCTCGGCCCGTAGAGGTCCACCGGCTCGACGCCGAGCGCGCGCGCCGCGCGGCCGAGTGCCCGGTTGAACTCGAGTGTGCGGCGGCCGAGCGCGTCGCGCGCGGGGCTCCCGCGGAAGCGCGGCGTGACCGCCAGGTCGGGGAGCAGGTTCACGACGAGGACCGCGCGCGTCTCGCGCGCGAGCCGTCCGAGGATCACGCCGACGTTGTCCTCGTACGTCTCGACGGGCACGCGCCCGGTGACGTCGTTGGGCCCGATCGAGAGCGTGGCGAGGTGCGGCCGGAGCGCGATCGCGCGCTCGAGCTGGCCGGCGCGCACGTCGGCCGAGGTGGCGCCGGCGACGCCGAGGTTCACCAGGCGCGCGTTCGGGTAGACGCGGCGCAGCCGCGCGTGCAGGCGCCCCACGTAGCTCGCCGCCGGGCTCGAGGCGCCGACGCCCTCCACGGTGCTGTCGCCGAGGGCGACGTACACGAGCGAGGCGTCGCGGTCGGCGGGCAGCGAGCGCGCGGCGTCGCTCCGGCCCCACGCGCAGCCCCCGAGCAGCAGCGCGAGCGCCACGGCGCCCGCGCGCCGCGTCAGAGCGCCGCCGCCTCGAGCGTCCCGCGGTACCACGGCGCGTCGGGGAAGGTGATCGGGCGGATCGCCGGCAGCGTGACGCCCGCGCGGCGGTACGCCTCGACGTACGCCCGCGCCGCGGCCGCGTCGCCGACGGCGCCGAGCGCGTCGGCGAGCGCCTCGGGCACCTCGCCGCTCCGGTCGTACACGGCGAGCGCCTCGCCGAGGCCGCTCGCCTCCAGCATGGCGCGGTAGAAGGGCAGCGCGACGTAGCGCGCCAGCTCGGCGCGGAATGCGGTCGCCGCTGCCGCGCGGTCGTCGGTGACCGCCAGCGGCACCGCCGCGACGACCTCGAAGCCCTCGAGCGTCTTGCCCGCGCGCCGGCGCCCGCGCTCGAGGGCGGGGAGCGCCACGTCGCGCACGTAGGCGGGCGGGCAGAGCCAGAGCACCGCGCCGTCGGCGATCTCGCCGGCCAGCTCGCACATCCGGTGCGAGAGCGCGGCGAGGACGATGCGCGGCGCCGGCGGGCGCACGGGCACGGCGAGGCTCCAGTGGACGGTGAAGTGGCGGCCCTCGAAGGCGGCGCCCCCGGCGAGCGCGCCGCGCAGCACCGCGACGTACTCGCGCATGACGGCGAGCGGCGCCGCGAGGGAGAGGCCGAGCATCTGCTCCATCGAGGCGCGGTGGCTCACGCCGAGCCCGAGCGTGAAGCGGCCGCCCGTCAGCTCCGAGAGCGTCAGCGCCGCCTGGGCGGTCGCCACGGGGTGGCGCGGGTAGATCGGGAGCACGCCGACGCCCAGCCCCAGGCGCGTCGTCGCGGCGCCGTAGGCCGCGAGCACCAGGAAGCTGTCGCGCCCGAGGCCGTGGGTGACCCACACGCTCTCGTAGCCGAGCGCCTCGGCGCGGCGCGCGAGGTCCACCGCGGCGGGGAGGTCGCGCCCCGGCGAGAGGAAGGCGGCGCGCCGGCGCGCGTCAGCCACGGAGGACCGAGACCTCCATCGCGTCGGCGCCGAAGTCGTGCGCGCGCGAGGCCCAGCGCCCGCCGGGGGCGCGCACGTACTCGAGGTACGGCGCGACGACGCGGCGGTAGACGCCGGTGTTGTCGGCGACGACCACCGCGCCGGGGACGAGCTTGGGCTCGACCTGGCGCAGGTAGTCGAGGTAGTCCTCCTTGGCGGCGTCGATCAGGACGAAGTCGAAGCGGCCCGAGAGCAGCGGGATGACGCGGAGCGCGTCGCCCACGATCACCTTCACGCGCTTCCCGAGCCCGGCGATGGCCACGTTGCTCTGCGCGAACCTGGCGAGGTACTCGTTCGCCTCGATGCAGGTGAGCCGCCCCTTCGGGCGCATCGCGGCGGCGATGAGGATCGCCGAGTAGCCGAAGAGCGAGCCGACCTCGAGGGCGCGCGTGCACCCGTGGCGCTCGATCAGGCGCCGGATCAGCCGGCCCTTCGCCCGGCCGACGACCGGGATGTGCCAGACCGTCGTCGCGCGATCCATCAGCGCCAGCATCCGCCGCGCGGTCTTCGTCATGCGCGCGCCGGGAGCCGGGCTGCGACGCCGTCCGGCAAGGGGTAGCGGCGCGCGGCCGTGCCGGCCTTGACGAGCTGCCCGGGCAGCGCGCGGCCGACGATCTCCTGCACCCGCCGCGAGACGGCGAGGAGCCGGCCGAGGTCGATGCCGGTCTCGACGCCCATCGCGTGCAGGCAGTGGACGAGGTCCTCGCTGCACACGTTGCCCGACGCGCCCGGCGCGAACGGGCAGCCGCCGAGCCCGCCGATCGACGAGTCGAAGTGCGTGACGCCGCACTCCATCGCCGCCAGGATGTTCGGGATCGCCATCGCGCGCGTGTCGTGGGTGTGCAGCGTCCACTCGATCCCCGGGAAGCGCGACATCAGGTGGCCGAGCACCTCGCCGACCTGGCGCGGGTTCGCCATGCCGGTGGTGTCGCCGAGGCCGATCGCGCGCGCGCCCATGTCCACGAAGCGCCCGACCACGCTCTCCAGGCGGGCGACCGGCACGTCGCCCTCGAACGGGCAGCCGAACGCGGTCGAGATGCCCCAGCCCACGTGCACCTTCGCGCGCTCGGCCACCTGCTGGACCGCGCGCAGCTTCGCGATCGACTCGGCGACCGTCATGTTGACGTTGGCCAGGTTGTGGCTCTCGCTCGCCGAGACGACCGTATGGATCGCGTCCACGCCCGCGTCCACGGCGCGGACCGCGCCCTTCTCGTTCGGCACGAGCGCCGCGTAGCGCGTGCCCGGGCGGCGCGTGATCCGCGCCATGACCTCCTCGGCGTCGCGAAGCGCCGGGACCACCTTCGGGTGGACGAACGACGTCACCTCGATGCGGGGCAGCCCCGCCCCGGACAGCAGGTCCACCACCTCGACCTTCTGGTCCGTGGGGATGAACTCCGGCTCGATCTGGAACCCGTCCCGGGTCCCGACCTCGCAGATCGTCACGCGCGTCGGCAGCTTCATCGCGTCCTCCGCCCCCTCCAGAGTGCCCAAAACTCTAGCACGTTCGCCGCTGCAACCGGCGCCGGGCCTGACGCATCCCAACAGGAGGAGTATAAGGAGTTCGAGAAGAAAAGGAGGAAGACGATGACCCCGAACATCGGGATCCCCGATAGCGATCGGAAGGCCGTGGTTGACATCCTGAACACCCTGCTGGCCGACGAGTACCTGCTGTACACGAAGACCCGGAACTACCACTGGAACGTGGTCGGCCCGCAGTTCAACGACCTGCACAAGTTCTTCGAGGCGCAGTACGACGCGCTCGACTCCGTCGTGGACGAGGTCGCCGAGCGGGCGCGGGCGCTGGGCGGATGGGCGCTCGGCACACTCGCCGAGCTCGCGCAGCACGCGCGGCTCAAGGAGCGTCCCGCGACCTACCCCGACGCCGCGGGCATGCTCGAGGACCTGCTCGGCGACCACCAGGCGATCGTGCGCCAGCTCCGGGTGGACCTCGAGACGGCGATGAAGCACCGCGACGCCGGCACGAGCGACTTCCTCACGGGGCTCATGGAGAAGCACGAGAAGATGGCGTGGATGCTCCGCGCCTTCGGCGCGAAGCGCTGAGGCTGGTTTACGACAGCCTCGGACTCTCGCGGAGGCTGAGCGGCTCCAGCACGGCCTCGTGGACGCCGTGCGCGCGCAGGAAGGCCTCCCACGCGTCGAGCGGGTAGTCACCGAGGCGGAGCCGGTAGGCGTCGTTCGCGCAGTTGTGCCATCGGTAGGTGACGAGCCGGTACTTCGCCTCGTGCCCCGGGGCGCGCTCGAGCGCCTCGAGCACCGCCCCGCACGGCGCGCCGGGGTCGAGCCCCTCGTACGGGCGGCGCAGCACGCCGGCGTCCCACGTCCGGTAGAACTCGAGCTTCGTCTGCTCGAGCCAGAGGCTCCACGCGAGCGAGCGGCGCGCGTACTCGACGACGGGCGCCAGCTCGCGCGGGGCGCGCAGGCGCCGGAGCGTCTCGAGCAGCCGCGCGCCGCGCTCGAGGTTCACGCGCGCGTTCCGCTCGAAGTTGGCGCTCCCGAGCGAGCGGGCGCCGCAGCTCGCGTAGGCCGGGTCGGTGTCCACGCAGCGCTCGAGCGGCGGCGCGACCAGCCAGCTCTCCCAGCCGTGCAGGTGCGGCGACAGGGGCGCGAGCGCGCGCATCGCCTCCTCCCCGATCACCGCGGTGTCGAAGGCGAGCGTGTAGTCGCCCAGGAGCGTCCGGAACCTGAGCGTCGCCGGGGCGGCCGCGACGGCGCCGGCGAGCGCCAGCACGAGCAGGGTCGCGGCGGCCGCGGCGCGCCTACGCACCCGGGGCATGGGCCCTCCTTCGGAGCGTCAGGGTATCCTGATCGGCGACGAGATGCTCGAGCACTTCGCGGTGCCGGCGACGTGGGCGACCGTCGCGGCGAAGCTCCGCTCGTCGCTCGTGCCGAGCTGAACGGCTAGTACGAGCGCGGCAGCCCGAGCACGTGCTCGCCGACGTAGGCGAGGACGAGGTTGTTGTTGATCGGCGCGGTCTTGTACAGGCGGCACTCGCGGAACTTCCGCTCGACGTCGTACTCCTCGGCGTAGCCGTAGCCGCCGTGACAGTCGATGCACGCGTTGCCCGCGTCCCACGCCGCCTCGGCGCCGAGGTACTTCGCCATGTTCGCCTCGCCGCCGCAGGGCTGGCCCGCGTCGAAGAGCGCCGCGGCCTTGTCCCGCATGAGCTGCGCGGCCTCGATGGCGATGTGCGCCTTGGCGATCGCGAACTGCACCCCCTGGTTGGCGCCGATCGGCCGGCCGAAGATCACGCGCTGGTTCGAGTACGCGACCGCCTTCTCGATGAACCAGCGCGCGTCGCCGAGCGAGTCGGAGGCGACGAGGATGCGCTCGGCGTTCATGCCGTCCAGGATGTAGGCGAACCCCCGGCCCTCCTCGCCCACGAGGCTCTCGGCCGGGATCTCCATGTTGTCGAAGAAGAGCGCGTTGGTGGAGTGGTTCATCATCATGCGGAGCGGCCGCACCTCGAGGCCCTCGAGGTGGCGGATGTCGATGAGGAACACGGACAGGCCGTCCGTCTTGCGCTTAACCTGGTCCACCGGGGTCGTGCGCGCGAGCAGCAGCATCAGGTCGGACTGGAGCACGCGCGAGATGAACATCTTCTGGCCGTTGACGACGTAGCGGTCGCCGCGGCGCACGGCGGTGGTCTGGAGCTTCGTCGTGTCCGAGCCCGAGTTCGGCTCGGTCACGCCGAAGGCCTGCAGCCGGAGCTCGCCCGTCGCGATCTTCGGCAGGTACTGCCGCTTCTGCGCCTCCGAGCCGTGGCGCAGCACGGTGCCCATGATGTACATCTGGGCGTGGCACGCCGCCGCGTTGCCACCCGAGGCGTTGATCGTCTCGAGGATCAGCCCGCCGTCGCGGATGCCCAGGCCCGCGCCGCCGTAGTCCTGCGGGATGAGCGCCGCGAGATAGCCCGCCTGCGTCAGCTCGGTGACGAACTTGTCCGGGTACTCGCGCCTGGCGTCGAGGTCGCGCCAGTACTCGCCGGGGTAGCGCTTGCAGATCTCGACGACGCCCGCCCGGAGGGCGCGCTGCTCTTCGGTGAGCGAGAGGCTGATGGTGGCCATCGTCATTGTCCTTTGAACTGCGGCTTCCGCTTCTCGTTGAAGGCCCGCACGCCCTCGAGGCGATCCTCGGTCACCACGGTCGCATTGTACGCCTCGATCGCCAGGATCATGGCCGTGTCGAGGTCGGTCTCGAGGCCGTAGGCGATCGCCTTCTTCGCCTGGCGCACGGCGATCGGGCCGTTGCGCGCGATCGTCCGCGCGATCTCGAGCGCCCGGGCGCGCGCCTGGCCGGCGGGCACGAGGTGGTTGACGAGGCCGGCGGCCCTGGCCTCCTCGGCCTTCATGCGTCGGCCGGTGAAGATCAGCTCCTTCGCGAGCGGCGCGCCGAGGATGCGCGGCAGGAGCTGGGTGCCGCCGATTCCCGGGAAGATCCCGAGCGTCGTCTCCGGCACCCCGAAGACCGCCGTCTCACTGGCCACGATGAAATCCGAGAGGACCGCCAGCTCGCAGCCGCCGGCGAGCGCGAAGCCCTCGACCGCGGCGATCACGGGCACCGGGCAGCGCAGCAGCGCGAAGGCGCCGCGCTCGAAGACGACGTGCTGCGCGCGCCAGACCTCGTCGGTCATCTCGTTGCGCTCCTTGAGGTCGCCGCCCGCGCAGAACGCCCGCTCGCCGCTGCCGGTGAGCACGACGGCGCGCGCCGTGCGGTCGTGCTGGAAGCCCTCGAAGCAGGCGAGCAGGTCCTCGCCCATCGCCGTGTTCATCGCGTTCATCTGCTCGGGCCGGTTGAACGTGACGGTCACCACGTGGCCGTCCGCCGAGCGCTCGACGAGCAGGTGCCGGTACGGCGTCGTCATTCGATCACTCCCCGGGCGCGTAGCGCGCGCACGTCGTCGAGCGTGTAGCCGAGCCAGGTCAGGATGTCGGCGGAGTGCTCGCCGAGGAGCGGCGGCACCCGGCGCACCTCGGGGCGCGTGCCGTCCCAGAGGAGCGGCAGCCCGATGCTCCGGTAGTCGGGCAGCCGCGGGTGCGGCGCGGAGACGAGCACGCCGCTCGCCCGCGTCTGCGGCTCCGCGAGCACCGCGTCCACGGTGAGGATCGGCGCGCACGGGACGCCCGCCGCGCGGAGGCGCTCGAGCAGGTCCGCGGCCTTCAGCGCGCGCGTGCGCGCCGAGAGCGCGTCCACCAGCTCGCGCCGGTGCCGCACGCGCGACGGGTTGTCGGCGAAGCGCGGGTCCGCGGCGAGCGCGGGGGCGCCGAGCGCCGCGGCCAGGCGCGCGAAGAGCGCGTCGGAGCCCGCCGCGATCATCGCGTAGCCGTCCACGGTCGGGAAGGCCTGGTAGGGCGCGATCATCGCCGTGCCCGAGCCCTGCGGCTGCGGGACCTCGCCCGAGGCGAGGTAGCCCATCGCGTGGTACGACACCCACATCAGCGCGGTCTCGAAGAGCGCCGTCGTCACCTCGACGGCGCGGCCGGTCGCGTCGCGCTGCCGGAGCGCGGCGACGATGCCGAGCGCGGCCCACATGCCGGTGCCCATGTCCACGATGGAGGTGCCGACGCGGGCCGGCTCCTGGCCCGGGTGACCGTTGACCGACATGAGGCCGCCGTACGCCTGCATGAGCGGATCGTAGCCCGGCAGGTCGGCGAGCGGGCCGCGCGCGCCGTAGGCGGTGACCGAGCAGTAGACGACGCGCGGGTTCAGCGCGCGCGCGCGCGCGAAGCCGAGGCCGAGCTCCTCGATCACGCCCGCGCGCAGGCTCTGCACGAAGACGTCCGCGCGCGCGACGAGCCGCCGGAGGACCTCGAGGCCGCCCTCGCGCTTGAGGTCGAGGGCGAGGCTCTTCTTGTTGCGGTTCATCGCCATGAACGAGGCGCTCTCCTCGCCCCAGAACGGCGGCGCCCACGCGCGCGCGTCGTCGCCGCGTCCGGGGCGCTCGACCTTGAGCACCTCCGCGCCCATGTCGCCGAGGATCTGCGTGCAGAAGGGCCCCGCCACGTTCTGCGTGAGATCCACCACGACCACGCCTTCGAGCGGCAGGCTCACGCCCGGAGTCTAGCCGAGCGAAACGAAAGTTGCCACGGGTGCGACGAAACTGGCCGCTGGTCAGCGTCTGGCCACGAGGAGGGTATCCGGAACCCTTGCTTTCCGGCAGGTTAGGACGTGCCTGCGCTGCGACGGCCCTGGCATCGCGCTTGCGAGCGATCCGGCGCAGGTCCACCAATGAAAACGGCGCGACGCGAGGACATCACGCGGTTGTTCGAGGCGGGACGCGGCGAGAACGGGCACGTCGTCGGCGCGCGGATGGAATCGCGCGAGGCGCGCCAGGCGAAGGTCGCCACGCTCAACGGCCGCGCGCCGATCCAGGGGCCGGTCGGGCGCCGGTTCGGCGACCTCATCCTGGCCGACGGGCTCGTCACCCAGGAGCAGTTCGACCGGGTGCTCGCCGAGCAGAAGCGGACCAGCGAGAAGCTCGGGGAGATCCTGGTCCGCCTGGGGCTCCTGACCGAGGACCAGCTCGTCCACTTCCTGGCGCGCCAGTACGGGATCCCCCAGGTCACGTTCCCGGAGACGATCGCCTCCGAGATCATCAAGATCATCCCGGCGCGGATCGCGCGCAAGTACGGCGTGGTGCCCATCGGCCGCACGATCGGCTCGGTCACGCTCGCCGTCGCCGATCCCACGAACCTCTCGGCCCTCGACGACGTCGCGTTCATGACGGGCCTGAAGGTCGTCCCGGTGATCGCGGCGCCGTCGATCATCCGGGGCGCGCTCGAGCGCTACTACGAGCCCGCGCCGGCGACGCTGGCCGACGTGCTCACCGAGATCGAGGCCGAGGCGGCCGACGTCGAGGTGCTCGACGGGCGCGAGACCGCGCAGCCGCTCGACCCCAACGAGCTGCGGTCCTCCGCCGACCAGGTGCCGGTCGTCCGGCTCGTGAACTCGGTGCTGCTGGACGCCATCAAGCGCGGCGCCTCCGACATCCACCTGGACCCGAGCGAGACGTCGTTCCGCATCCGGTTCCGCGTGGACGGCGTCCTCCACGAGGTGATGACGCCGCCCAAGCGGGTCGAGGCCGCGGTGGTCTCGCGCCTCAAGATCATGTCGAACCTGGACATCGCCGAGCGGCGGCTGCCCCAGGACGGCCGGATCAAGCTCCGCCAGCACAGCCGCGAGGTGGACTTCCGCGTCTCCGTGCTGCCGACGATCTTCGGCGAGTCGGTGACGCTCCGGATCCTGGACCGCGAGGCGCTCCGGGTGGACCTGAGCCAGCTGGGCTTCGACGCCGCGAGCCTCGGCGAGTTCGAGAAGGCGATCGCGGCGCCCCACGGCATGATCCTCCTCACGGGCCCGACGGGCGCCGGCAAGACGACGACCCTCTACTCGGCGCTCCACTCGATCAACCGCGGGGACCGTAACATCGTGACCGTGGAGGATCCCGTCGAGTACGACCTGAACGGCGTCACGCAGGTCCAGGTCAACGAGGAGATCGGCCGCACGTTCGCCGCCTCGCTCCGCTCCTTCATGCGCCACGATCCGGACGTCATCCTCGTCGGCGAGATGCGCGACCAGGAGACGGCCCAGATCGCCGTGCGGGCGGCGCTCACCGGTCACCTCGTGCTGAGCACGCTGCACACCAACGACGCGGCCTCGACGATCGCCCGGCTGACGGACATGGGTGTGCCGGCGTTCCTGCTCTCCTCCTCCCTCCGGCTCGCCGTCGCCCAGCGCCTGGTCCGGAAGGTCTGCATGGACTGCCGCGAGCCCCACGAGGTGGACGAGGAGTCGCTCGCGCCGTACGGCCACACCCCGGCCGGCCTCGGCCGCTGCACGCTCTACCGGGGCAAGGGCTGCGCGATCTGCCACTTCACGGGGATGAAGGGCCGGAGCGCCCTCTACGAGGTCCTGCCCATCACGCCGGAGATCCGCAGCCTCATCCTCCACAGCACCTTCGCGGGGGAGATCCAGGACGTGGCCCGCAAGCAGGGCATGAGGACGCTCCGCGAGGCCGGCCTCCAGAAGGCGCTCGAGGGCGTCACCACCGTCGAGGAAGTCCTCCGGGTCACGACCGAGTAGGCCGCCCCGGGCCGGCTGGAAGTTTGACACGTCGTGGCCACGACGCCTAGAATCGGCTCCACCCGATGGCGTCCAACATCGACGACTTTTCCAGGCGTCTCGCGACCCTGACGGACCGGTTCGCCGGTCTGGCGACCCGGCTTGCCGGCGCCGCGCGGGAGCTGGAGACCTCCGGCGCGCCGCCTCCCGACACCCTGCTCGACGAGCTCGCGACGGCGCGCGCCGACCTGGCGGACCTGCGTGCGGGCATCCTCGACGCCGCCCGCGCGGCCTCGGTCACCGTGCCGCCGGTCGCGGACATCACCGGACTCAAGGCGCTCGACCCGGTGCTCCGCGCGCTGCGCGAGGCGATCGCCGCGGAGGAGAAGCGGCGCGCCGTCGGCGAGGCGCGGCGGCGCGCCCTCACGATCCTCGACCGCGTGCTCTCGATCTCCCACCGGGACGATGCGAACCTCGCCGCGCTCGTGCAGTGCAAGGCCAAGGCCGACGAGATCCGTCGCGTCATCAGCGACCCGGCGGCGTTCGAGCGGGGCGATCCCGAGACGATCGTCGGGAGCACGCCCGCGTTCACGGCGCTGCTCTCGCTGATCGAGGCGCGGGACCTCGACGACGAGCGCTTCGCCGCGCTCGAGGACACCGTCAACCAGTCGTTCGGCCGCGCGCTGGCCGTGGCCGCGACGCGCGGCAAGCTCTTCCTGGTCGGGAGCGAGGCGCCTGCCGCGGCGCCCGCCCCGCCCGCGCCGGCGCCCGCCGTGTCGCGGTCCGCCGGCGTGCCGCGGACGCTCGACGAGCTGGCCGAGGGGCTCGCGCGCCTCGCGCCGGCCGCTGCGGCGCCGGCCGCTGCGGCGCCGGCCGCCGCGCCGGCCGCCCCCGCGCCGGCCGCCCCCGCGCCGCCCGCCCCACCGCCGCCCCCGCCCGCGCCGCCGCCGCCCGCCGCCGCGCCCGTCGCGCCGCCGGCCGTCGAGGCGCCGGCGCCCGCGCCGCCGGAGGCCGAGGGAGAGCCCGCGCGCAACGTGGACGAGTCGGGGCGGTGGTGGGTCTCGGCGTGGGCGCGCTGGACGAGCTGGAAGTCCACGCTCTCCTTCGCCGACGCCGTCAAGCAGGAGCTCGGCAAGTACAGCTACCTGCTGAGCGTGCCGATCCAGCGGAGCACGGACTACGAGGAGGGGCTGCTGTCCTACGGCTACTCGATCCTCCTCGAGTACCTCGAGCGCCAGAACGCCGGGTTCATCGCGAAGGCGCTCAACAGCCTGAAGACCGTCGCGCCCGGCGGCCCGGGCCAGCCCAAGACGGTCGGCGCGCACCTCTACGACTTCCTGGTCACCGAGGGCCGGCTCGCGTCGCAGTACGGGGACTTCGTCAAGAGCGTGCTCGTCGCGGCGGTGCCCGAGCCCGGCGTGTGGACGACGGCGCGCATCCTCGAGTCCACCATGGAGACGCGCCTGTTCACGCACCCGAGCAACCGCATCGGCGACACCGAGCACAACTCGCAGCGGCTGACGCAGGAGCGGCAGCGGTTCGCCGACCACCGCTTCACGGTGCCGCTGGCGCCGCTCACGACCCGCTTCTACGCGGTCGCCGCCGACCTCCGGGAGCCGCGGGCGGTGGAGGTGAAGCTCGCCGACGGCCGCGCGGACATCGACCACGCCTGGCTCCTGTCGATGCCGGCGGCCGGGCGCGCCGACCTCAAATCCGAACTGGTGCGGCTCGCGCCGGAGGGGACGTCGTTGCCCGGGCTGGGGAAGGACTACGCGACGCTCTGGGTGGCGGTGTTCAACCCGGATCCGGAGGCCGAGAAGCGTTACGACCTGACGCTCGGCCTCCGGAAGGACGTCAGGGCGGCGGCCGGGGCCCGGCCCGCGCGGCCCGCCTGAGGGCGGTCAGGGTCTCGGCGGCTCCGGGGGTTTCGGCGCGTCGGCCGCCCGGGCCGGCTCGGCCGCCGGCGGGGCGCTACGCTCGAAGGGGCTCTTCCGCGGCGCGATGCCGAGCTTCTGCGCGATCTGCCCCATCGCCTGGGCGATCTCGTCCTTCTCGCCGCGGAGCTGGATGTTCTCCCGCTTGAGGTCGTCGATCTCCTTCTTGAGCCGCTCGATCTCGCGCTCCGCCGTGGCCACCCGCTCGCCGGCCGAGCTGTCCGGCTCCATGAGCTCCGGCAGCGTGCCGAGGATCTGCCGGGTCTCCTCGATCCACTTCCTCAACCGCTCGCGAGCTTCAGCAGCCATGGTGGCGTCCATGTTCACCCTCTTCCGCGCCCCGCGGATGCGCCGCAGGGCGCTCGGTGCCCGGCCGGCTGCCGGAACACTCGTGCCACCGAGACTAGCATCGAGGTTCCTTTTTTGGCAACTCGCGCCGCGCCCATCCGGTCCCGGCCGAGGGCGGTGAGGGAGCCGGCCCTCAGCGCGCGCCGGTGAGCTCGCGGCGCACGAGCGCGGCGCCCGCGGCGAGCGCGCCGAGCTTCTGGTTGCACATGGCGCGCGGCGACCAGCCGAAGCCGCAGTCCGGGTTGGCCGTCAGCCGCTCCGCCGGGCACACCTCGAGCACGCGCCGGATGCGCCGGGCCACGTCCTCGGCCGTGTCCTGGTTGAAGCCTTTGACGTCCACGACGCCGGCGCCCAGCTCGCGCCCGCCGCCGTAGCGCTTCCAGAGGTCGAGCTCGCTCAGCTCGCGGCCGGCGAACTCGAGGACGAACTGGTCGGCGCGCGCCTCGAGGAGGCCGGGGAAGTACGGCGCGTACGTCCGCGCGAAGCGCGAGCGGCCGAAGCGGTTGCCGAAGCAGACGTGGAAGGCGAGCTTCGCCTTGACGCCCGCCGTCGCCATGTTGAACAGGCGCGCCATCTCGGCGCCGGAGACGTTGCCGCGCGCCGGCTCGTCGAGCTGGAGCAGCTCCGCGCCCGCCGCGACGAGGTCGCGCAGCTCCTCGTTGATGACCTCGGCGAAGCGCTCGGCGACGTCCACGACGCCCTTGTACGTCGTGCCCGGGTGGATGCGCGAGCCGAACGTGAGCGGCCCGGCGCACGTCGCCTTGGTGGCGCGCGTGGTGTGTCGCCGGAGGTACTCGAACTCCTTCACGATGCCGAGCCCGCCGGGCGGCGTCTCGATGCGGCCGACCGCCTCGTAGCGCGTCTGCTGGTCGTAGCCCCAGGGGCCGGCCTTGCGGCGCACGGGGATCGGCGCGATCCCCCGGATGATCGCGTAGTAGGAGTCCACGTAGCCGTCGAGCCGGCGCACCTCGCCGTCGGTGATGACGTCGATGCCCGCGCGCTCCATGTCGCGGATCGCCGTGTCCGCGGCGTCGTCGAGCATCTCCTCGAGGTCCGCCGGCCCGAACTCGCCCCGCTCGAGGGCCTGGACCCCGGCGAACCACCAGCCGGGCTTGCCGTGGGAGCCGACGACGGCCGTGGGGATGAGGGGCAATGTCATGACCACGCGTCTCCTCCGGGCGCGAGCGCCGCGCCGCATTCTAATCGGATCGCCCGCGCGGGGCCAGGGGGGCGAGGCGCCCCCCCAGGTGGCCGGAAACCCGTCCATCGAGGACGGGCGCCCGGCCGCGGGTTCAGGCTATGATGGGGTGCCGTGAAGGTCCGCTTCTGGGGTACCCGAGGCTCCATCGCCGCGCCCGGTCCGACGACGGCCCGGTATGGCGGCAACACGTCGTGCGTCGAGCTGCGCGCGTCCGACGGCACGCTGATCGTCCTCGACTGCGGCACGGGCGCCCGCGAGCTCGGCCTGCACCTCGTGCGCACGGAGCCGCAGCCCTACCGGATCCACCTGTTCATCGGCCACACCCACTGGGACCACATCCAGGGCTTCCCCTTCTTCGTGCCCGCGTTCCTGCCTGGCACCGAGCTGAACATCTACGCCCCGCTCGGCTTCCAGCACGGCCTCGAGGAGGCCATGGCGGGCCAGATGGAGTACTCGTACTTCCCGGTGAAGCTCCGCGAGCTGCGCTCGCGCATCCACTTCACCGAGCTCGACGAGGGGTTCTTCCGCGTCGGCGAGGTGCTCGTCGAGACCCAGTACCTGAACCACACCGCGCCGACGATCGCCTACCGGATGTCGAACGGCGGCGCGACGATCGCGTACGTCACGGACCACGAGCCGTTCTGGAGCACCGAGGGCCGCGTCTCGCGGCACCCGGGCGACGAGCGGCACATCGAGTTCCTCCGCGGCGCCAACCTGGTCGTCCACGACGCGCAGTACACCGAGGAGGAGTACCGCGGCGGCAAGGTCGGCTGGGGGCACAGCTCGGTCGACTACGCGGTGGACGTCGCGCTCGCGGCCGGCGTGGACCGCCTCGTCCTGTTCCACCACGACCCGACGCACGACGACGCCACGATGGACGCGATGCAGGCGACGGCGCGCGCGCGCGTGGCCGCGGCGGGCGGCGCCCTGGACGTCCTGGCCGGGGCCGAGGGGCTCGAGCTCGACGTGCGCGGCGGCGGCGACCCGCAGGCGCGCGCGGCGGCCTCGGCGCTCCAGCACCGGCAGATCGCGGGCGGCCGGGTGCTCGTCGTGAGCGCGAACGAGAAGGAGGTCGCCGCGATCGACGAGATCCTGAGCGAGGACGGCCTCGTCCTGCTGCGGCTGCCGGACATGCGGGCCGCGGTGATCCGCAGCGCCGAGCTGGCGCCCGACCTGGCGGTCGTGGACCGCGAGCTGCTCGACGGCGACGGCGAGCCGGGGCTCGAGCCGCTCCGCACCGCGCTCGGCCGGCGGAACTTCCCCGTCGTGGTGCTCGCCGACACGTCCGTCGGCGCCGACGGCATGCACCGCGGCGTGGGGGCCTCGACGGACTACCTGGCGAAGCCGTTCAGCCCGCCGATGCTCCGCGCGCGCGTCCGCGCGTGGCTCGCGCGCACGCTGCTGGCGTTCGACGTGCGGCCCGCGCCCGTCGGCGCGGCCGGCGAGGCCGGCGCGCCGCCCGAGCTGCGCAGCCAGCGGGCCCGCCTCGCGTCGATGCTCGCCACGGTGCCGCTCTTCCGGCCGCTCTCGAACGAGCAGCGCGAGCTGCTGATCGAGCAGGCCTCCGACCTGGTCTTCGTGCCCGGGCAGATCGTGATCCGCCAGGGCGAGCCCTCGGACCGGCTGTTCGTGATCCTCGCGGGCCGCGTGCGCGTGCTCGAGACGAGCCCCGACGCGAGCGCCGACGTGCTGCTCGGCGAGCTCGGCGAGGGCGAGATCCTGGGCGAGCTGGGCGTGCTGCGCAACCAGACGCGGTCGGCCACGGTCGTCGCGGTCGAGCGCACGCACTGCCTGGTGCTGCGGCAGAGCGACTTCCTGCACGCGCTGCAGACCTCCGCGGAGCTGGCCGTGTCGCTGCTGCGGACGGTGGCCGGCCGCCTCTACGAGGCCGACCGCCGCCTCTCGCGCTACGCGCCCGACCCGATCACGGGGCTCGCCGGCCGGCGCGCGTTCTACGACCAGTACCGGCGGCTCGCGGCCGTCGCGCGCCGCCGCAAGAACGGCGTGCTGCTGATCGTGCTCGACGTCCACCAGCTCAAGGACATCAACGACCAGCACGGCTACAACATCGGGGACGACGTGCTGCGCACCGTCGGCGACGCGCTGATCGAGGCCACGCGGACCACGGACCTGGTGTCGCGCCACGGCAGCGACGAGTTCGCGGTGTTCCTGCCGGACGTGGGGCCGAACGACGTGGACGTCGTCCTCGCGCGCGTGCGGGACAAGCTCGCCGAGCTGGCGCAGAAGCGCGGGCTGCCGCTGATCCCCCGCTGCAACGTCGGCGTCGCCTACAGCCAGACGCCGCCCGACGCCGCCGACGACCTGCTGCGCGAGGCGGACCTGGACATGGCCCGCCGCCGCCAGACCTCCGCCTAGCCCTTCCCCGGCCGTCGCGCGAACGCCGCGAGCCGCTCCCGCGCCGCGGGCGTGCCGAGCGCCGCGGCGAAGGCCTGCGCCTCCCCGCCCGGCGCGCCCGCCCGGAGCGCCGCGACGATCGCCTTGCTGGCCGCGAGCCCGCCGCGCGGCGCGCGCGCGACGTCGGCCGCGAGCGCGGCGACGGCGGTCTCGAGCGTGGGCGGCGCGACGACGCGGTTGACGAGGCCCATGCGCAGCGCCTCGCTCGCGTGGAGCGTGCGCCCGGTCAGCAGCAGGTCGCGCGCGGGGCCGCCGCCGACCACGTCCAGGAGCCGCGCGATCCCGTAGGCGGGGTTGAAGCCGAGCGTCACCTCGGGCAGGCCCAGGCGCGCGCGGTCGGAGGCGACGCGCAGGTCCTGCGCGAGCGCCAGCATGAGCCCGCCGCCGAGCGCGGGGCCGTCGATCGCGGCGATCGTCACCTGGGGCAGCCGGGCGAAGCGGGCCATGAGCGCGGCCTGGCGCCCGGCGAGCGCCTCGGCCTCCGCGGGCGCGAGCGTCGCCATCTCCTTGAGGTCGTTGCCCGCGCAGAACGCGCGCCCGCGCCCGGCCAGGACGAGCACCGTGACGTCGTCCATCGCGGCGACGCGCTCGAGCGCCTGCTCGAGCGCCCCGGTGAGCGCGCGGTCGAGCGCGTTGAGCGCCGCCGGCCGGTCGAGCGTGAGCCGGGCGACGCCGTCCCGGGCCTCGAGCGCGATCACGCCCGCGGCTCGCGGCGCCGGAGCAGCAGCGCGGCCGCGCCCGCGGCCAGCAGCGCCGCCGCCGCGGCGGTCACGGGCCAGAAGTCGGTGCGGAAGAACGGCAGCGCGAAGAACGGCGAGCGGCGCTCCGCGGGCCGCAGCCGCCCGTCGAGGAGCCCGCCGACGAGGTCCATGGTCTCGGCGATCAGCACCTCGCTCGCGGCCTTCGCGAACGCGGGGTCGGCGAGCGCCGGGTGGCCCACGTAGCCCCGGCCGCCGTTCTTCAGCGGGTAGTTCGGCACGACGCGCGCGGCGAGCCGGTAGCGCGCGGGCGGCAGGTCGCGGTAGGCCGGGTCCACGAGGTCGGGGCGCAGCATGAGCATGAGCGAGGTCTCCCACCAGCCGCCGTGCGCGTCGTCGGCGAACGCCTCGCGCTCGGCCGCGCCGAGCGGGCGGCCGAGCGCCTGCTCGATGCGGTCCAGGTAGCGGCCGCGCAGGAACTGCCAGGCGAGGTGGCCGGTGAACGAGGCCATCATGATCCGGTGGCGGCGGCTCACGACCGCCGCCGCCTCCTCGAGCGCGGTGAGATGGCCGGGGCCGCCGTGGCCGTTGGCGATCAGGATGAAGCGGAAGCCCGCGCGCGCCAGCGAGGCGCCGTAGTCCACGAGCGCGTCGCGCACGACGCGCTGGCGCACGCTGACCGTGCCCGGCGCGTCGAAGGTGAACGAGCCCAGGTGGAGCGTGGGGGCGAGGACCACGGACCAGCCGGGGCGCGCGGCCGTGAGCCGCTCGCCGATCGTCTCGGCGAACCAGCGCGCGGCCATCGCGTCCACGCCCACGGGCAGGTGCGGGCCGTGCTCCTCGAGCGGGCTCACGGTGAGCACGACGGCGGTGCGCGCGCGGTCGAGCGCGTCGAGCGCCGGCGAGGACATCTCCTCCAGCAGGTGCAGGCTCAGAACGAGCTCCCCCTCGTCGCGGCGAGGTACTCCGTCTTGGCGCGCTCCAGCTCGGCCAGGATCTCGCCCCGCTCGGCCACGAGCCGCCGCGCGTCGTGCTCGCGCGTGAGCGCGACGAGGCCGAAGCGCAGCCGGCCCCGCAGGCGCCCCGCGCCGACCAGGTAGCGGAACGCGAGCAGCCCGGTGACCGGCAGCGAGAGCGCGAACGCCACGCCCCAGCGCGGCCCCGCGAGCCGGCCCACGAGCCAGATCTCGAGCGCCCAGAATAGCGGATACGCGAGCATCGCGGCGAGGAATCGCCACGTCGCGTAGTCGGTCTCCTTCCGTGACATGCGGCGCGCGAGCCAGCGCGGGATCCAGTACGGGAGGAAGTTGACCGTGGCGCCGTAGACGAACACCGGGAAGCCGACGACGGCCTGCCCGCCGCGGTGCAGGCGCTCGCGCGTGCGCGGGCGCTCGAGCCGCGCGCGCACCGCCTCGTCCTTCACGCGGTACTCGGCGAGCAGCGCGCGGTAGCTCTGGATCCGCTGCCAGAGCCGCTCGACGCGCTCGGCGTCGCGCCGCCGGAACCAGTCCACCGCGTCCACGAGCGAGCGCGACAGGCGCACCGGGTCCACCTGCCGTGCGCCGATCCCGCGCTCCTCGCGCAGCTCGCGCACGAGCGCGTCGCGGTACAGCTCCTCGACGGCGCGGACCAGGCGCGCCTCGTCGATCCGGTCCACGTGGACGACCTCGGCCTCCATCGCCCGCTGGATCCCGTCGGTGAGCGCGTCCACCGCCCGCGGCGGGTCCGCGTGGTAGGCCGCGACGTACGGCGCGACGGCCACCGGCGGGCCGAAGGAGACCAGCACGCGCCCGCGGAACGACTTGCGCGCCTCGAAGTTGAGCCCGACGGGCACGAGCGTGAGCGCGCCCGGGTGCGCGGCCTCGAAGCCGAGCGCGATGCGCGCCGCGCCCGTCTTGATCCGCTGCACGCGCGCCTCGGCGTGCGTCGTGCCCTCCGGGTAGATCGCGACGAGCCGGCCCGCCGCGAGCGCCTGCGCGCACGCCTCGAAGGTCGCGACGTTCCGGTCCATCTTGTCCGGATCGTCCTGGCGCCGGTAGACGGGGATCGCGCCGCACGCCAGGAGGAAGCGCGCGACCAGCGGGTTGCGGAAGAGCGCGGCCGTCGCGAGGTAGTGGACCTTGCGCGGGAGCACGGCGCCCACGAGCAGCGAGTCGATCAGGTTGTTCGGGTGGTTGATGCAGAGGAGCACGGGGCCCGCCAGCGGCACGCGCTCGCGGTGGCGCGCGTCCACCGTCTTGAAGAAGAACCAGATCCAGAACCGGCCGACCGCGCGGACGGCCGCGTAGAAGCGGTTCATCGCGTCGCGCGCCGGCGTGGCCTCGGGCACGCGGCTCATGTAGAATGCCGGGCGTGCTGGACAAGCTCGCCGACCGCGTCAACGCCGACGCCGGCCTCGTCCGCCGCGGGCGCTACCTCAGCGCGCGCTTCCTGGTGGGCGTGGGCGACACCGAGTGGCTCGTCGCCGTCCACGAGGGCCGGATCGAGCGGGTCGAGCGCGGCCCCTTCCTGATGCGCGACTACGCCTTCTCCATCCGCGCCTCCGTGGAGGCGTGGACGCGCCACTGGCAGCCCGAGCCCGCCGCCGGCTACCACGATCTCCTCGCGATGGCCAGGCACGGCCACGTGAAGATCGAGGGTGACCTGCGGCCGCTGATGGCGAACCTGCGCTGGGTGAAGGACGTGCTCGCGCTGCCGCGGCCGCCCGCCCCGGCGCGCCCGGCGCCCGCGCTGCCCGAGGCGGAGCCGATCGTCGGACGCTACCGCCGCCTCGTCCTCGACGGCCGCCCGCACCGCGTCTACTGGGAGGAGGCCGGGCAGGGGATCCCGCTCGTGTGCCTGCACACCGCGGGCGCCGACGGCCGCCAGTGGCGCTACCTCATGAACGACGCCGACGTGACGCGCCACTTCCGCGTGCTCGCCTTCGACATGCCCTGGCACGGCAAGTCGCTGCCGCCCGCGGGCTTCGAGGACGAGGAGTACCGGCTGACGACCGCCGCCTACATCGCGATGATCCGCGAGTTCTGCCGGGCCATGGCGCTCGAGCGTCCGGTGGCGCTCGGCTGCTCGATCGGCGGCAAGATCGTGCTGGAGCTGGCGCGGCTGCACGCCAAGGAATTCCGCGCGCTCATCGGCGTCGAGTCGGCCGCCTGGCAGCCGCCCTGGTACGACGACACCGGCTGGCTCCACCGGAGCGACGTCCACGGCGGCGAGGTCGCGGGCGCCATGATGTCCGGGCTCATCGCGCCGCAGAGCCCGCCCGCCACGCGCTGGGACACGCTCTGGATGTACATGCAGGGCGGCCCCGGCGTCTTCAAGGGCGACCTCTACTTCTACCGCGCCGACGGCGACTTCCGCGACCGCGTCGGGCAGATCGACACGTCCGCCTGTCCGCTCTATCTCCTCACCGGCGAGTACGACTTCTCCTGCACGCCCGAGGACACGCGCCGCACCGCGGAGCAGATCCAGGGCGCGCGCGTCACGATCATGAAGGAGATCGGCCACTTCCCGATGAGCGAGAACCCCGCCCAGTTCCGCGCGTACCTGCTCCCCGTCCTCGACGAGATCCGCGCCGGGCGCTGAGGCCGTCGGCGTCAGAAGCTGCTGATCCGCCACTCGCCGTCCTCGTCGATGAGGAATCGGATCTCGTAGGCGTGCACACGACCGCCGACCGCCCGTGGCACCGTGTAGATCATCTCGTCGGGGCGACGCTCGACTAGCGTCGGGCGGCTCGGCCCGTGGTGGTAACCGCGCCTGACCAGGCTCTCGAAGATCTGGCGGTATTGTCCGCGCGACGCGCCGTGCACGCACTCGAGCGCGGCGGCCGAATCGCCCCGGCGGAGCGCCGTATGCATGTCCGCCCAGCGGCCCTCGAGCTCCAGGTCGAACGCCGCAGGCGACATCACGCGGGCGGCCGCCGAAAAGCGCGCGATGCCGCCACCTCGCTCGTAGACGAGCGCCGTGAGTTGATACCGGCCCTCGCGGGCGTAGGTGTAGGTCCGTGGCACGGCGTCGTAGGCGGCCTGCACCCATTCCGGTGTGCCGTCACCGTCGGCGTCGATCTCGATGCGCAGCGGGTTCTCAACCGGTTGGTATGCCCAGCCGACTTCGACCGTGAGCGGTGCGGGCCCCATCGCCGGCCGCACCCCAAAGGGCGGGAAGCCGTCGCGCTGCAACAGGCTGCGGAGGTCGGAGGGCGCGCCGGGCTGCTTGGCGGCCCGATCGAGGCGCTCGTACCAGGGCGCTCCCCCCCTGAGCGCCGGGCAATCGGCATGAGACGCCGCGGGTGACAGGACGAGCGCCGCGAGGACAATCGGCCAGCGACAGACGCGCCCGTGCACCTCAGGCGCGCTCCCCGTGCTTGCGCAGCAGCTCGGCGAAGTCGGCGACGGCGAGGCCCTGCGCCCACTCGGCGCCCTCGGAGTCGCGCCCGTACGCCTCGGCCATGTACGTCACGGCCTCGTCCTTGGTGCGGAACAGGCGCCAGAGGTGGCCGGCGCCGCCGCCGACGCGGCGCAGGTGGAAGACCGGGTCGCTCGCCGAGCGGGGCTCCCAGCTCGCGCGCTGGCCGAAGCGGTCGAGCGTGATCCAGGCGACGGCGATCCCGTGGCCGGAGACGACGCGCCCCTTGAGCGACTCCTCGCGCGGCAGCGACTCGAGGTCGCAGAGCCGCGGGCCGTAGTAGACGGGGATCGCGGCGGCGGGAAGCGCCAGGTCCATCGTGATCGGCTCGCCGACCGACTCGAGCAGCGCGCGCGTGTCCTCGCCGAGCCAGAGCGCGCCGGGCTCGGCGTGGTCGGGCCACGCCTCGACGATCTGGCCCTTCGGCACGAGGCCCCGGCGCCGCCCCACCTCGTCGCGCGCGGCGGTGAGGTAGAGCCGGCTCACGGCACGCGCACCCAGCCCTCCATGAGCCGGCGCGCCGTGCGGTAGACCGTCACGCTCTCGGCCCACGGCGCGCCGTCGCGGCGCCCGACGCGCGCGGCGATCGGCAGCACGCCCGAGGGGTGGCCGAGGCGCACGTCGCCCGCGCCGGGCCGCGCCGCCTCGGCGACCACGGTGCCGTCCACGCGCGCGGCGACGGCGAGGCACATCGCCGCGGTCAGCGCGAAGGCGCGGTGGCAGTTGCCCATCGAGATCACGCGCGCGACCACGTCCACCGCGTCGGCCGCATAGCGCGCGCCGTCGAGCGCCGTGAACGCGGCGGGCGCCGCCACGACGGCGATCTTCGGCACGGCGGCGCTCCCGGTGAGACCGATGCGCCGGCCCGCCTCCACGCGGAGCGCCTCCAGGCGCGCGGCGAGCGCGCGATCGGCGTCCACCGCCTGGGGCGTCTCAGTGCCGCTGAGCCCGACGTCCTTCGCGCGGACGAACACGAGCGGGTTGGTCGCGTCCACCAGCGAGGCCTCGACGCCGCCCAGCGTCTCGCGCGCCTGGCCCGTCGGCAGCAGGCGCCCGGTGCCGGCGCCGCCCGGGTCGAGGAAGTCGAGCGCGATCCGGGCACCGCGCCCGGCCACGCCCGCCAGCTCGAAGTCGCCCGCGACCGCGGCCTCGCCGCCCTCGACCGGGAAGCGCGCCACGATCAGCTTCTTCGTGTTCGTGTTGTGGATCCGCACGGCGAACTCGCCCGTGTACCCCTGCGCCGGCAGCGTCACGAGCCCCTCGTCCACGGCGAAGGGGCCCACGGACGAGGAGCAGTTGCCGCAGTTCCCCGCGTAGTCCACGACGGGCTTGCCGACCTCCACCTGGGCGAACGTGTAGTCCACGTCGGCCCCGGGGTGGCTCGGGGGGCCGATGATGCACGCCTTCGAGAGCGAGGAGATGCCGCCGCCGAGGCCGTCGAGCTGCCGCCCGTAGGGGTCGGGGCTCCCGAGCGCGGCGCAGAGGAGGCGGTCGCGCTCGGGGCCCGCCGGCGGCAGGTCCCGCGCGTGGAAGACGAGGCAGCGGCTGGTGCCGCCCCGCATGTAGACGGCGCGGATCCTCCGCTGGCTCACCCGCGGGCCGCCTGCGTCCGGGCCCTCGTGTGCGCCAGGAGCCCGCCCGCCAGGAGGATCTCGCGCTCGCGCGGGCTCAGCGCGCACGAGGCGGTGAAGCCGGTCCCGCTCCGCGTGTTCCCCACCGTCACGCGCCCGCCCGCGGCGAGCGCCGCGCGCAGGCCGCGGAGCACCAGCCGGTCCCGCGGCTCGATGGCGTCGTACGCCGCCGGGTCGTCGAAGGCGAGCGGCACGACGCCCCAGTTGAGGAGGTTCGCCCGGTGGATCCGCGCGAAGGACTTCGCGAGCACCGCGCGCACGCCGAGGTGCATCGGCGCGATCGCCGCGACCTCGCGCGAGGAGCCCTGGCCGTAGTGCTCGCCCGCCACGACGATGCCGCGCCCGGCGGCCCTGGCGCGCGCGACGAACTGCGGGTCCGCGTGGTGGAAGCAGAACTCGGCGATCGCCGGCACGTTCGAGCGGAACACGAGCACCGCGGCGCCGGCGGGCGAGATATCGTCGGTCGAGACTTTATCGCCCAGCTTGATCAGCACCGGCGCCTCGAGCGTCTCGGCGACGGGCTCGCCGAGCGGCACCGGCTTGATGTTGGGCCCGCGCACGACCTCCCCCGTGCCGTCGGGGGCGACGAAGCCCGCCGTCGAGGCGACGAAGTTCCCCGGCAGGTAGGGCTCGGGCGTGGCGCCCACCTCGCGCGGGTCCGTGATGCGCCCGGTGAGCGCGGAAGCCGCGGCCGTCACCGACGAGCAGAGGTAGACCTGGTCGTCCTTCACGCCGCTCCGCCCCGGGAAGTTGCGGTTGAAGGCGCGCAGGCTCTTCGTCCCCGCCGCCGGCACGTGGCCGATCCCCGCGCACGCTCCGCAGGAGGGCTCCGACACGAGCGCGCCGGAGGCGAGCAGATCCGCCAGCAGCCCCTCGCGAGCCATCGTCTCGAGGATCCGGTGGCTGCCCGGGAACAGCACGAACGAGACCGAGGGGTGGACGCTCCGCCCGCGCAGGATCTCGGTCACGGCCCACATGTCCTCCCAGGAGCCGTTCGTGCACGAGCCCACCATCACCTGCTCGACGGGCGTGTCCACCACGTCCGCGACGGGTACCACGCGGTCGGGCGAGCCCGGCAGCGCCACGAGCGGCTCGACCGTCGCGAGGTCCAGCTCGATCTGGCCGTCGTACGCGGCGTCGGCGTCCGCCTCCTGCGCCGACCAGGCGTCCTTCCGGTGCAGGCGGCGGAAGTAGTCGCGCGTCACCCGGTCGCTCGGGAACACGCTGGTCGTCAGCGTCAGCTCGGCGCCCATGTTGGCGAGCGTCATGCGCTGCGGGAGCGAGAGCGTCGCCACGCCCGGCCCCGCGTACTCGAAGATCTTCCCGGCGCCGCCTCTCACCGACAGGCGCCGGAGCAGCTCGAGGATCACGTCCTTCGCCGTCACCCACGGGCGCAGCTCGCCCGTGAGCCAGACGCGCACGACCTCGGGCATCGGCAGGAAGTAGGGGCCGCCGCCCATCGCCGCGGCCACGTCGAGGCCGCCGGCGCCGATCGCCAGCATGCCGGCGGCGCCGCAGAGCGGCGTGTGGCTGTCGGTGCCGAGGAGCGTCCGGCCCGGCACCGCGAAGCTCTCGAGGTGCACCTGGTGGCAGATCCCGTTGCCGGGCTTGGAGAAGACCGCGCCGTAACGCCGCGCCGCAGTCTGGAGATAGCGGTGGTCGTCCGAGTTGCGCGAGTCCACCTGGGAGACGTTGTGGTCCACGTAGGCGACGACGCAGCCGGGCACGACGCGCGGGAAGCCCATCGCCTCGAACTGGAGAAACGCCATCGTGCCGTTGGTGTCGGTGAGGAGCACCTGGTCCACGCCGAGGCCGATCTCCTCGCCCGCGACGGCCCGGCCCGCGCGCAGCCGCGACTCGATCAGCTTGCGGGTGAGGCTCCGGGACATGAGCTCACCGCCTGGCCACCGGGACGAAGGCGCGGCGGCCGGCGCCCACGTAGTCCGCGCGCGGGCGGATCAGGCGGTTGTCGTCGTGCTGCTCGAGGATGTTCGCCGTCCAGCCCGCGATCCGCCCCGCCGCGATCACCGGCGTGAACAGGTCCACCGGGACCCCGAGCGAGTAGAAGAGCGGCGCCGAGTAGAAGTCCACGTTCGGGATCAGCCCCTTGGCCTTGTTGATGCGCGCGTGCAGGGCCACGGCCATCTCGTACCACTTGAACTGGCCCGACTGCCGGCACGCGTCTTCCGCCATCCCCCGGAGGATCGCCGCGCGCGGGTCGCCCGCCTTGTACACGCGGTGGCCGAAGCCCATGAGCCGCCGCTTCTCGGCGAGCGCCCGGTCGGAGAAGGCGTCGACGTTGGCGACCTCGCCGATCTCGAGCAGCGTGCGCATCACCGCCTCGCCCGCGCCCCCGTGGAGCGGCCCCTTGAGCGCCCCCACGCCGCCCGCCACCGCCGAGTGCAGGTCCGACTGCGTCGAGGTGATCGTGCGCGTCGTGAAGGTCGACGCGTTCAGCTCGTGCTCGGCGTAGAGCGTCAGGCTCGCGTCGAACGCCTTGCCCACCACGCCCGACGGGCGCTTGCCGGTCAGCATGTAGAGGAAGTTCGCCGCGTGCCCGAGGTCGGCCGCCGGCGCCACGGGCTCCTGGCCGCTCCGGATCCGGTGGTGCGCGCAGATCGCCGTCGCGAGCTGGCTCGTGAGCCGGAGGGCCTTCTTCAGATTCGCGTCGTGCGCGTTGTCCGTCGCGTCCGGGTCGTGCATCCCGAGCATGGCGACGGCCGCCTGGAGCGCCCGCATCGGGTCGGTCCCGGGCGGCATCAGTCGGAACGCCTGCACGAGCTCCCGCGGGATCTCCCGCGCCGCGATCAGCGCGAGCGTCGTCCGGTCGAGCTGCGCGGCCGCCGGCAGCTCGCCGTGCCAGAGCAGGTGACAGACCTCCTCGAACGTCGCCTGCCGCGCGAGATCGGCGATGTCGTAGCCGCAGTAGGCCAGTCGGCCGTTCGCACCGTCCAGATCGCAGAGCCGGGTCTCCGCGGCCACCACGCCCTCGAGCCCGCGGATGAGCTGGGAGCCTTCCTTGTCCATGGTCGTGCCTCTCGGCGGTCGGGTACCCGGATGGTAGCAGGAATCCCCCGGCCCCGCGCGCCGCCGGCGCTGACCCTCATGGTTGCCGGCGCCGTCGTGCTCGGCTACCTTCGTGGGAGTCGGCCAACCGCGATGACACCACCGGTCATTCAGGCGCCGAGGCGCGTGTTGGGGTGTCTGTTCACCCGCCCCGCCGGCTCCGCTCGTCCACTGGCCGTCGTCGGTTGGTGGGAAGGACGGCGAGTGGCGTACAACCTCATCGTCGGGGCGGTGGGCGTGGTCAGCTCGGGCGTGATGCTGACGGTCGCGTTCACGTGCGAGAGCCGCGGCGGTGCCCCGATCGGACTGCCTGATCCGCCTCTCTTCGCCGTCTTCGCTGTCCTCCTGTACGGCATCCTCGCGAACGTCTGCTATACGGGGGGATGGATCACGGAGCTCCTCGTCGCCAGGTTCTGGGGTGTCGACACGTCGCGGTTCGGTCCGATCGCGTTCAGTCTCGGGACGGCGTTCTCCGTCCTTGTGACGTTGGTTCCGGCAGGGGTCGTCATCGTCATCGCCGCCGTCACGTCCTGCGGCGGCCCCTGAGGGTCGATGAGGAGCACCGGCGAGACGACAGGAGCACCACGTGGTGGAGCAGGATCGCTGGACGCGCTGGCTGCTCGAGGACCGATTCGGCGGTGACGCCGAGTACGCCAAGGAGTATCTCGCGCGGCTCCGCGAGGTACGCGACGCCGTATTTTTCTACAGGCTGGTGAGGAGGACGCGCGACTCTGATGGCCGGCCGCACATACCGCGTGATGTATCACGTCGGGGGCGCGCTGAACCTGCGAACGAGAGTCCTGCAGGGGCGCGTATCGCTCACCGAGGACTCGTTGACGATCACCGGCCCCGTCCCAGTGGAAGTCCCTCTTCGTGAGGTTCGGGCCGCCGAGCTGTTCCGTCTACACGGCCTCGGGCGCTGCGTTCGAATACCTCACGAGAAGGGCATCGTCTACGTATCTGTCGTTCGCTTCGTGCTCTTCGGCTACTTCGCAGTGATCAACTTTCTCCGAACTGGGGAACTTGCGCGCCGGCTTCGCGAGACGGTCGGAGGCCGGGCTTGATGCTCGCACGGAGACGATGATCGGCCGCCTGACCCGGATCTCGCTGCCCGCGGCGCTCCTCTACGCGCTCGGCGCGTGCGCGGGCGGCGGCGGCGCGGTGGTGCAGGCGCCGGCGCCGCCGGAGTCTCTGGACGCGGGGCGGACGATCAGGCCGAGCGGCCTGCAGCCGGTCTTCCCGAAGAACGCGGACTGCCCACAGATCGCCTCCCCGTTCGGCGCCCAGACCCGCTACGACGGCAGCCGGCGGCCCAGGTTCCGGTTCGGGGGCTACCACGGCGGCATGGATCTGTCGCTGCCCGAGGGGACCGCGCTCTTGGCGCTGGCGGCCGGCACGGTCGTGGCGAAAGGCGAAGGCGGACAGGCCGAGGGGATCTACCTGTGGCTACGCCATTCGCCGCAGGACACCGGGCTGCCCGACTGGGTCTACGCGAAGTACCAGCACCTGGCGTCGATGCCCGAGTTGCCGCTCGGCGCGACGGTCAGGGTGGGACAGGTGCTCGGGCGTTCGGGCAAGAGCGGCACCGTGGGCGGGCACTACGGGCCCTCGGGGTATCCGCACCTCCACCTGACGACGCTCAG
>MGCF01000067.1 GCA_001788495.1 Candidatus Rokubacteria bacterium RIFCSPLOWO2_02_FULL_73_56 | reverse complement strand
ATACGTTCGCTTCGGATGTCGGGGGGTTAGCTCAGTTGGGAGAGCGCGGCGTTCGCAACGCCGAGGTCGAGGGTTCGAATCCCTTACCCTCCACCATGAAATCTTCGCTTGACGTATCGCGCAGTTGCCCCTCAGTCGCGCCCCCGGCGTCCAGAAACGTGGACGCCGGTGGACGCGGCTGAACGCCTCCCAACACCGCATCCAGGTCCACGCGGCGCTCGTGCCGCTCGCGCTCGAGGTGACCGTAGGTGCCCTCCGTCTCCTCGATGCTGGCGTGCCCGAGCTGGTCCTTGACCCACCGGAGGTCAGCGCCCGCCTCGAGCATCCAGGTGGCGTAGCTGTGGCGCATGGCGTGCGGCTTCCGGTAGGGCAGTTTCGCGGCGGGCTGGCCCGGCCAAGTCGGTCTTCCAGTTTGATGTGCAGGGCTCGGTCGCCAAGTCCACCCATGCCGGACTGCCGTGGCTACGCTACCTCCGCCAGCAGGTGGGTGACCGGGTACATTTCTGGCCCTTCGACGGCTGGGGCATCCCGCTCAGGCGCTCCGTGGTGGCGGAGGTCTATCCGTCGCTGTGGAGCCGGACCTTCGCGCGCGAAGGACGCAACGTGGACCAGCATGACGCCTATTCCGTTGCCGTATGGCTGCGACGCGCCGATGTCGAGGGCCGTCTCGGTGAATTCTTCGAACCCAGCTTGACGCCAGCCGAGCGCACGGTGGCTCAGATTGAGGGCTGGATTCTGGGGACCAAGTGAGGGCGGCGGTCACGGGACGCGATCGAACTTACAGAATTCAAGTGGGTATTATGCACCGGTCCACCGTTACCACCTGGCGTCACCAGTCCGAGCAGTTCCGTGTGTCCCGTGTCGCGGGTGATTTTCGCGTGGCTCCTCTTGTGTAGCTGAACGCCCTCACGCATCATCATCCGATCCATGCAGAACCGAGACGGACGCATCCTTCTTTCCCCGTCGGACCTGAACGACCACGTCGAGTGCCCGCATCTGACAACGCTGGCCCTCGAGGTGGCGCGGGGCGCGCGCGCGCGTCCGCACGTTCCCGACGAGGAAGCCGACCTGCTGCGCCGCAAGGGCGAGATGCACGAAGGCGCGCATCTCGAGCGCCTGCGGGCCGAGGGCCGCGCCATCGTCGAGATCGGCCTCGGCGAGCCGTGGGATTTCGAGGCCGCGGCCCGGCGGACGGCGGAGGCCATGCGGGCGGGCGCCGAGGTGGTCTCCCAGGCCACGTTCGTGGACGGGCGTTGGCGCGGGCGCGCCGACTTCCTGCTGAGGATCGAGCGGCCGACGCGGCTCGGCCCCTGGGGCTACGAGGCCCTCGACGCCAAGCTGGCCCGCGCCGAGAAGCCCACGTACGTCCTGCAGCTCTGCTTCTACAGCGACGGCGTCGCCGCGATCCAGGGCACGCCGCCCGAGCACATGCACGTGCTGCTGGGTATCGGCGAGCAGCGCGCGCTCCGGTACGATGACTTCGCGGCGTACTACCGCCGCGTGCGCGCCGGATTCGAGGCGGCGATCGCCGCGCCGGCGGCGACCGAGCCGTACCCCGTGGAGCACTGCGCGCTCTGCCAGTTCCGCGGCGTGTGCGCAGCGCGCTGGGCGGCGGAGGACCACCTCGTGCAGGTTGCCAGCGTGCGCCGCGATCAGGTCACGCGGCTGCGCGACGCCGGCCTACCGACGCTCACCGCCCTCGCGCGATCCGCGCCCGACACGCCGGTGGCGCGCATGGCCACCCACACGGTCGAGACGCTGCGCGACCAGGCGGCGCTGCAGCTCCATCGACGGACCACGGGGCGCCTGGACTGGCACACCGTCGATGCCGATCCCGGCTGCGGGTTCGAGCTACTGCCGCAACCGTCGGCCGGCGACGTCGTCTTCGACATCGAGGGCGATCCCTTCTGGGAGCCGGCGCGGGGACTGCACTTCCTGTTCGGCCTACTCCTGCGCGAGGGCGTCGACTGGCAGTACCGCGCAATGTGGGCGCACGACCGGGTCGAGGAGCGTCGCCTGTTCGAGGCGTTCGTGGACCTCGTGCACGAGCGGCTCGCGCGCGATCCCGACATGCACGTGTACCACTACGGCGCGTACGAGAAGGTGGCCATGACGCAGCTCATGGGCGTATACGCGACGCGCGAGGACGCGGTCGACGACCTGCTGCGGCGGAAGGTGTTCGTGAACCTTCATACGGTGGTACGTCAGGGCTTGCGGGCTGGCGTCCCGAGCTACTCGCTCAAGGAAGTCGAGGCGCTCGCGGAGTTCGTGCGGAAAGCGGAGCTGAGGAGCGGCACGCGCGCCGTGCTGGCCTACGAGCGGTGGATGGACACGCGCGACGCCGCCTTGCTCGCGGAGATCGCCGCCTACAACGACGAGGACTGCCGCGCGACGCTGGCGCTTCGCGACTGGCTCGTGGCTCACCGGCCGGACGGCACCCCGTGGGCCGAGGCCGTGGCCGCCGAGGCGCGCGACGACGCGGGCGCCGGCGCCCGGGCCACGTTACGCGGGGCGCTCGTCGAGGGCGCCGAACCGGGATCGCCGCGGTGGCTCGCCGGCGAGCTGCTCGAGTACCACCGGCGCGAAGCGCGACCCGCGTGGTGGTGGTTCTTCGAGCGGCGCGATCAGATGACGGTCGAGGAGCTCGTCGACGACGCCGAGGCGATCGGGAACCTGCTACCCGCCGGCGCGCCGGTCCCGGACAAGCGCTCGTTCGTGCACACGCTCACGTTTCCGCCCCAGCAGCACAAACTCGCGCCAGGCAACCAGTCGATCGACCCGGCTACCAGGAAGCCGGCCGGCGTGATCGTCGACCTCGATGACGTCGCGGGGACCCTGGAGCTTCGCCGGGGCCCGAGCTTCGCGGGCGTCGCGCTGCCGCAGGCGATCATTCCTGGAGGCCCGTTGCCGACCTGGGAGCAACGAGGAGCGCTCGCGCGGCTGGCGTCCTCGGTGCTCGCCGACGATAGCCGCTACCCGGCGCTGCGGGCCATCCTCGCCCGGAGGCCCCCGCGCCTCCGCGGCCGCGACCCGGGCGGCGCGGTGCAAACGATCGAGCTTGCCGAGCAGCGGGTACTCGCCGTGGCGCTCGATGGGAGCTACCTTTTCATCCAGGGCCCGCCCGGAACCGGCAAGACGTGGACGGGCGCCCACCTGATCACCGAGCTCATGCGCGGCGGCCGGCGGGTCGGCGTAGCGGCGACCAGCCACAAAGCGATCCACAACCTCCTCGACGAGGTCGAGAAGGCGGCGCGAAAGGAGGGTCTCAGGTTCCGGGGCCTCAAGAAGGCGTCCGCCGGCAATGAGGAGTCGTTCTACGCTGGTGGCTCGATCGCGAACGCGACAGATGTCGCCGCGTTCGCGCGCGCCGGCTCGGACGTCCTGCTCTTCGCGGGCACCGCCTGGCTTTTCGCCCACGAAGACCTCGACGGCGGCGCGGCCCCGACGATCGACACGCTGGTGATCGACGAGGCCGGGCAAGTGTCGCTGGCCGATGCCCTCGCGATGGGGACGGCCGCGCGCAACGTCATCCTGCTTGGCGATCCGCTCCAGCTCGCCCAGGTCTCGCAGGGGACGCATCCGCCGGGCACGGAGGCTTCGGTGCTGGAGCACCTGCTCGGCGAGCACGCGACGATCCCCCGGGACAGGGGCGTGTTCCTCGAGCGCACGCTCCGGATGCACCCGGATGTGTGCCGGTTCATCTCCGAGGTCGTGTACGAGAGCCGGCTCGACGGCATCCCCGAGCTCGCGCGCCAGGCCACCGCGTTCGGCACCGGGCTGCGGTTCAGGCCCGTCGATCACCTTGGCGACGCGTCCGCCTCGACGGAGGAGGCGGAGGCGGTCGCCGCGGAGGTCCGCAAGATGGTGGGCGGGTCGTGGACGGACCGGGAAGGCCGGACCCAGCCGCTTCGCCAGCAGGACTTCATGGTCGTCGCGCCCTACAACGCGCAGGTGCGACGGCTGCGGGAGGCGCTGCGGACGGCCGGGCTCACCGACGTGCCCGTCGGCACCGTCGACAAGTTCCAGGGTCGCGAGGCGCCGGTGGTCTTCTACTCGATGGCGACCTCCAGCGCCGAGGACGTGCCGCGCACGCTGGAGTTCCTGTTCTCTCGCAATCGCCTGAACGTCGCCGTGTCTCGCGCGATGTGCCTGGCCTTCGTCGTGGCGAGCCCACGGCTGCTGGAGTCCCGCGCCCGGACCATCGAGCAGATGCGGCTGATCAACGCGCTCTGCCGGTTCGTGGATCTGGCGGAGGGGCAGATCGAGTCATGTGCGGCGCCATGTCGAGGTTATCCCTCTACGCCCCCTTCGACTCTGTGAAAGCTGTGTGAACAGGGGCGACGGCCCGGCCGAGATAGCTGACCGGGAGGACCGGGAGTGAAGGAGACCTCCGGGAATCCTCGCTGGGAGTTCGTGCGCCGCTTCCGCCGCGGCGCTTTCGGCTGGAAGTCCGAGCCCGCGATCCAGCGCGTCAGACAGGCCGTGAGCGAGATCAAGAAGGTCGCCCGTCGCGATCCGGTTCTGGGCGCTGAGGGGGCCGTGCTGTTTCTGGAGCGCGTGTCGCCCGCGCTCGAGCATGTGGATAGCTCGTCGGGCGCCATCGGTACCGCGGTGAACCACGCCATCGAGGAGCTCGTGGCCATCATCGCCAGGGCGCCGGTCGGTGGGACCGAGCGCGAGGGCTGGCTCGACCGCCTCTGGGACGCCCACGCCAATGACGAGGTCCCGTACATCGAGCGGCTGGGAGACTTCTGGGGCGACCTCTGCGCGTCGCCGGAGACCGCCTCGGCGTGGGCGGATCGGCTCGTCCCCATCGTGGAGATGGCCTGGAGCCCGGACCCGGAGCGGCGCGGCTTCTTCCACGGCACGATGGCCTGCTTCAGTGCGCTCTTCCGGGCGGGGCGCCATGAGGAGATTGTCGCCCTCCTCGAGAAGGACCCGTTGCCCTGGTGGCCCTACCGCGAGTGGGGCGTGCGCGCCCTGGCGGCGCTGGGCCGCCCGGACGAGGCGATCCGCTTCGCCGAGGCATCGCGCGGGCGGAACGACAGCCCCGTCGCCATCGCGGCGGCGTGCGAGGAGGTCTTGCTCGCGTCGGGTCGTGTCGAGGAGGCGTACCGGCGCTACGCACTCCAGGCGACCCGGGGCACGTCGTATCTGGCGACCTACCGGGCGCTCGCCCGGAAGTATCCACGGAAGAGGCCCGAGGAGTTGCTCGGCGATCTCGTGGCGACCACGCCCGGCGACGAGGGAAAGTGGTTCGCCACGGCGAAGGAGGTGGGGCTCTTCGACGAGGCGATCCGGCTCGCGAATGAGACCCCGTGCGATCCGAAGACGCTGACGCGCGCCGCGCGGGACTTCGCCGCCGTGCGTCCCGAGTTCGCGGTCGAGGCGGGCCTGGCCGCGCTCCGCTGGCTGGTCGAGGGCTACGGGTACGAGATCACGAGCGCCGACGTGTGGGCCGCCTACACGGAGACGATGAAGGCGGCGGAGCAGGCGGGGCGCGCCGGGGACGCGCGGGATCGAATCAGGGCGCTCGTCGCGAGCGAGACGTCCGGCGATCGTTTCGTCACCCGGACCCTCGGCCGGGCGCTGGGGCTCTGACCTCGGCAGACTCGGCTGTGGACCACGAGGAAGCCGAGGTCGTGGCCTGAGAGGCTGCTCTGATTGACCTGGGGGAGATGGCCCTGTACGTTGGAGGCATGCCGGCCAAGGCGGTGATCACGGCTCCGGTCCCGACGGTGCAGGAAACCGCTCGGGAGATGGGGGTGGCGAAGGCGCGGGTCCGCCAGCTCCGGCGGCTCATGACGGCCATTGTCGAGGGCCGCGACGGCCGCGTCGTACGGTTTTTGACGCGGACGACGCCAGCGGGGCCGAAGCGCCGGGCCGTGGCCAAGCGTCGGGTCACGAGGCGCAAGCAGACCGCGCGTTCGTAGCCGCCGTTGGGGCCGATGGCATCGCGCCGCCGTCGAGCCGGACCTCGTCCACGCCTTCCCCTCAACACCGTGTTCGTCAACGTCCCCTACGACCCGGAGTACGAAAATCTCTTCATCGCGCTCATCGCCGGGTTGAGCGGGTTCGGCCTGATCCCGCACGCGACGCTCGAGATCCCAGGAAGCGAGCGACGCCTGAACCGGATCATGGGTCTCCTGCGCCGCTGCCGGTACTCGTTCCATGACCTGTCACGCGTCGAGCTCGACGCGACACCCCCGGAGACGCCCCGCTTCAACATGCCCTTCGAGTTGGGGCTCGCCGTCGCGCTCCGCCAGACCCTCCGCCGGCGACACGCGTGGTTCGTGCTCGAGGCGAAGGCCCATCGGCTGAGCAAGTCGCTGAGCGATCTGGGCGGCACGGACGAGCTGGTGCACGGCGGGACACCTCGCGGCGTCTTGCGGGTGCTGACGAACGCCCTGGCGCGCAGCCGCCACCGTCCCACCGTCGCCGAGCTCGAGCAGATCTACGCGGACCTCGTGACGGCCGCCGGAGCGATCAAGAAGAGCGTCGGGACCGATTCGCTCTATAGCGCTCGTCCGTTCAAGGAGCTGGTGGTGGCGGCGCGGATCAGCGCGCGCCAGAGGATCGGGTCACTCGGGCGGCGACCGCGGAGGCGCCGGCGCGGGTAGACGAGCCCCGGCGTCCGCTGGCACTCCAACAGCTGTTTCATTCCCGCCGTCAAGTCTGCGAATTCCAAGGACAGCGCATCCGACACCATTGGCGAAAGCGCGGCGCGACTCAAACACGGGTTCGACTCCCGTACCCTCCACCATGGACACCTCGAGCGAGAAATCGCGTAGTTGACCCTCGCCCCTGTCCAACGGCGTCCGATGCGTGGACGCCGGGGGACGCGGGTGAGCTGCTTCGCCACCGGGCGATGGAGGAGCCGCTGTTCTCCGGGCCCGCGGCGTCCGCGGGCTAGTGCAACCGGCCCCTCGGCACTGAGGCGACTGTGGGATTGCGCGCCCCCCGGCCCGGCGCCATGGTCTGAAGTGGCGGTGGTGGCCGCCCGAAAGAAGGTGACGCCATGGAGTGGCTGGGCACGATCCTGACCGGGCTCGCGCTCCTGGTGCTGCTCGCCCCGCTGCTCTCGCTGCTCGTGACGGTCTTCGTCCTCGTGCCGCTCGCGCACCTGCTCCCGCACCCGGCGATGGTCGCCCGCGCGTCCTTCACGTGCCCGTTCTCGAAGCGGCGGGTGAGCGCGGCGTTCCTGACCTCACCCGGGTCGCAGGCGCCGTCGGACGTCCTGTCCTGCTCGCTCTTCGGTGACGGCGGCGTCCGGTGCAAGAAGGGCTGTCTCGGCCTCGCCGAGAGCCTGTGGGAGGGGCGCCCGGTCGTCGCCCGCTACGCGTTGCTCGCTGACGGCGAAGCCTCGCGGCTCTGAGCGCGGCGCCGGCGGGTCGTCCCGCCGGCGTCTCAGCGCCGGCCGTCCTCCGGGGGCTCGAGCAGCCTGAGCAGCCCCGAGCTGTCCAGGGCGCCGAAGCCGCGCTCGCTCGCCTCGCCGTAGAGCCGCCACGCCTCGCGCCCCACCTCGGCGCGCGCGCCCGCCTCGCCGGCGAGCTCGAGCGCCAGGCCGAGATCTTTCCGCGCGAGGTCCACGAAGAAGCCGGCGCGGTAGTCGTGCGCGGCGAGCGCCGCGCGCTTGCGCTCGAGGATGAAGCTCCCGCCCGAGCTCTTGCCGAGCACGTCGGCGACGCTGTCGCGCGGGACGCCGAGCCGGTCGGCGAGCGCCATCGCCTCGCAGAGCACCGCCTGGCCGGTGAGCGCGACGTAGTTGTTGAGGAGCTTCAGGATGTTGCCCCGGCCCGTCTCGCCCAGGCAGAAGAGGCTCGTGCCGATCGCCCGGAGGACCGGCTCCCAGGGGGCGACCTCCGCGGCGGTCGCGCCGAGCATGACCGCGAGCGTCCCGGCGCGCGCGCCGCTCACGCTGCCGCTCACGGGCGCGTCGATCAGGCGCACCCCGCGCTCGGCGAGTCGCGCGGCGAGCCGGCGCGTGCTGGTGGGGCTCACGGTCGAGAGGTCGAAGATCACGTCGCCGCGCTGCGCGCCCTCGACCAGCCCCGGCGCGCCGGGGGCGCCGAGGACGACCGCCTCGACGACGCGCTCGTTCGGCAGGCTCAGGAGCGTGGCGCGGACGGCGCGGGCGAGCGCCGGGAGGTCGGCGGCGCGCTCGGCGCCCAGCCGCTCGAGCTCCGTGGTCGCCTCGGGCCGCACGTCGTAGACGGTCAGCCGATGCCCGGCCTTGAGGACGTTGGCGGCCATCGGGGAACCCATGTTGCCGGTGCCGACGAATCCTGCGTGCATGCGGGGCTCGGGCGCGGGACGGGCGGTCGGACTAGACCCGGGGCTTGGCCGTGGCGGCGCGGGCCGGGCACATCTTGTGGTACCAGGTGGAGCCGAGCTTCACGTGGTTACCGTTCTTGCGGATCCTGCGCTTGCACCTGGGGCACGTTCCCATCGAAAGCTCCTTCTGGCGGTCGCGAGTTGGGGCTCGGCTATTATAGCAAGCGTGCAGGGAGGCTCCGTGAAGGACTGCGCGTTCTGCCGCATCGTCGCCCGGGAGAGCCCGGCCGACATCGAGTACGAGGACGACGCCGTGCTGGCGTTCCGGGACATCTACCCGAAGGCGCCGGTCCACGTGCTCATCGTGCCCAAGCGCCACATCCCGTCCGTGATGGCGATGGAGCCGGGCGACGCCGAGGCGGTCGGGCGGTGCGTCCTCGCGGCGCGCGCGCTCGGCGAGGCGAAGGGGTTCGCCGCGCGCGGCTACCGGCTGCGCGTGAACTGCGGCCCCGAGGGAGGCCAGGTCGTCTACCACGTGCACGTCCACTTCCTGGCGGGAGGCCGGGCGAGCGGTGCCTAGCCACGTCATCGACTTCCACCTCTTCGGCGATCAGTTTTCCACGAGCGAGATGCGCGCCGTCTTCGACGAGCGCGCGATGCTGCAGCGCTGGCTGGACGTCGAGGCGGCGCTCGCCGCGGCGCAGGCCGAGCTCGGGCTGATCCCCGCGGAGGCCGCCGGGGCGATCGCGGCCGCGGCCCACGTGGACAAGCTCGACCTCGCGGCCGTCAAGCGGGACCTCGGCGTCACCGCGCACCCGATCGTCCCGCTGGTCCGCGAGCTCGGGCGCGTCGCCGGCGACGGCGGCCGCTGGGTTCACTGGGGCGCGACGACGCAGGACATCCTCGACACGGGGATGGCGCTCCAGCTCCGCGCGGCGCACTCGATCCTGCGGCGGGACACGGTCACGCTCCTGCTCGAGCTCGCGGACCTCGCCGAGCTCCACCGCGACACGCTCATGGCGGGGCGCACGCACGCGCAGCAGGCGCTGCCGATCACGTTCGGCTTCAAGGTCGCGACCTGGGTCGCCGAGTGCGTGCGCCAGGTGGAGCGGCTCGACGAGGCGGCGCCCCGCCTCTTCGTCGGCCAGCTCGCCGGCGCCGTGGGCACGCTCGCCGGGTTCGGGCCCCGGGGCGAGGCGGTCCAGCGGACCGCGCTCGCGCGGCTCGGCCTCGGCGCCCCGCCGATCGCCTGGCACGCCTCGCGTGACACGATCAGCGAGTTCGTCGTGCTCCTGGCGCTCATCGGCGCCACGCTCGCGCGCATCGCCAACGAGGTCATCCAGCTCCAGCGCTCGGAGATCATGGAGCTGGAGGAGCCGTTCGCGCCCGGCACGGTCGGCAGCTCCACGATGCCCCACAAGCGGAACCCCGCGCACGCCGAGCGCATCGTCGCGATCGGACGCCTGCTCCGCGGGCTCGCGACGACGGCGCTCGAGACCGCCGTGGCCGCGCACGAGCGCGACATGAGCGTCGGCCGCGCCGAGTGGGTGCTGGTGCCCGAGGCCGCGTGCCTGGCCGCCGGGGCGCTCCACTGGTCGCTCGCGGTGATCCGCGGGCTCACGGTCAACACCGCCCGCATGAAGGAGAACCTGCACCGCCTCGGCGGCCTCCTGCTCTCCGAGCCGATCATGCTGCGGCTCGCCGAGACGCTCGGTCGCCACGTGGCCCACGACCTCGTGTACGAGGCGGCGATGGCGGCGTTCGAGGGGCGGGGGAGCTTCCGCGACCTGCTGCTCGCCGACCCGCGCGCCCGCGCGTCGCTCGACGACGACGACCTCGACCGCCTCCTCGACCCGGCGGCCTCCGTGGGGCTCGCGGGGAGCTTCGTGGACCGCGTGGTCCACGAGGCCCGCCGGCTGAACGCCTAGCCCGGCTGGGGTGTGGGCTTGGGCTCGAGCGGCAGGCCCGCGTTCGCCCAGCTTCCCAGCCCACCCTTGAGGATCCGCACGTCGCGGAACCCGAGCTGTCGGAGCTTGTGCGCCACCCGGGCGCTCGTGGCCTCGTCGGGTCAGGTGCAGTAGGCGACCACGGTGCGTGCCCGGTCTGCCGCGAGCTCGGCGTCGCCTTTTTCGAGCGCCTCCATCGGGACGTGGAGCGAGTTCCGGATCCTGACCGGGCTCCTGTCGTAGGTCGCCCCGTCCCGCACGTCGAGGAGGACGGGCTTCTCCGGCGCGGTCTCCAGCAAGCGCACCACCTCGGACGGGCGGATGCGGTAGCGGTTGCGCTGCCAGCGCCGCCACGCCAGCACGCCCCAGGCCCCGAGGCTCAGCACCGTGATCGCGCCCGCGACCGCGGCCCACGGGAACGGCCGCGGCGGAGGGTGCTTGGCCTCGGCGCTGAGCCGGCGCACGTCGGGCAGCTCGGGCAGGAGGCGGTTCGCCTCGGCGAACCGGCGTTCCGCCCTGGAGTAGTTGCCCGCGAAGTAGTCGCGCAGGCCGGCGTGCCACGCGGCGTTGAAGCGACTGGGCTCGTCGAGCGGCGCCGCCGTGCCCTTGAGGAAGTCGCGCACGGCCGCCGAGGGGATGACGAAGTTGAAGCCCTGCACGATGTTGCCGTCGCCGCCCGAGAGCGAGACGAACGTGAGCACCCCGAGCACCTCGCCACGCGAGGTGACCACGGGCCCGCCGCTCGCGCCCCAGGCCGCCGGCGCGTCCGTCTGGATCACGGGGTGGTTGGCCACGTCCTGCTTGAAGCCCGAGATCGCGCCGCTGGTCACGGAGGCCTCGGCCTTGGCCGAGGCGTTGAGGAGTTCGTGGCTCAGGACGACGCCGGGGAAGCCGAGGATGTGGATCTTGTCGCCGAGCTGGGCCCCGGAGGAGTCGGCGAGGGGCAGGGTCGGCATGTCGGCGGCGTCGAGCTTGAGGAGCGCCAGGTCGCGGCCGGACATCGCCTCGCCGACGAGCGGGGGGCTGTACTTGGCGATCTTCGCCGGAAGCCGGGTGCCGTTCGAGAGGATGACGTAGAGCGAGGGCTCGAGCTTGACGCGGGCGCGGGCGACCGCGGCGGCGAGCGCGCCCGAGGCGAGGTCGCCGCAGGCCTGGCGCACGCCCCGCTCCGCCTGCAGGTGCTTGACCGCCTCGGTCGGCTGGTGGGCGGGCGAGACCACGTGCGCGTTCGTGATCATGAAGCCGCTCGGGCTGACGAACCAGCCGGTGCCGGTCTCGCGGAACGGCGGCGGCGCCACGGTGACCTCGACGCCCTGGGTGCAGCGCACGCGCACCTGGGACCCGACCTCGGCGACGACGAGCGCGACGGCCGGCTTGGCGCGGAGCAGCGCTTCCTGGACGGAGATCTCGGCGGCGAAGGCGGAGGCGGGAAGCAGGGCGAGCGAGAGCAGCGCCGGCCACCTACCCATCTGGCGGAATGGTATACCTTCGCGCGCGGGGAGAGAAAAAAGAAGGCTCCAGGGGAGGGCCCCTGGAGCCTTCGTCGGCTGCAGTGGAGTTGCTACTTCAGCGTCGCCATGGCGGCCTCGGCCTTCGCCTTCGCCGTCGTCATGTCGCCCGCCTTGCACGCGGCCTCAGCCTCGCGGACCAGCTTCCACGCGTTGCCGGTCGTCTTGGCGCCGGCGAGCGAGCGAGGAGCCTGCACATCCTGACCGCGAGGAGCCTGCACGTCCTGACCACGCGGAGCCTGCACATCCTGCTTGCCACGCGGAGCCTGCACGTCCTGACCGCGCGGGGCCTGCACATCCTGCTTGCCACGCGGAGCCTGCACGTCCTGACCGCGCGGGGCCTGCACCTCCTGCTTGCCACGCGGAGCCTGCACGTCCTGACCGCGCGGGGCCTGCACATCCTGCTTGCCACGCGGGGCCTGGACATCCTGACCACGCGGCGCCTGCACATCCTGACCGCGCGGGGCCTGCACATCCTGCTTGCCACGCGGAGCCTGCACATCCTGACCGCGCGGGGCCTGCACATCCTGCTTGCCACGCGGAGCCTGCACGTCCTGACCGCGCGGCGCCTGCACGTCCTGCTTGCCACGCGGAGCCTGCACGTCCTGACCGCGCGGGGCCTGGACATCCTGGCCACGCGGCGCCTGGACGTCCTGACGAGCACCGGCGAGCGACCGCGGCGCCTGGATGTCCTGGCTACGCGGCGCCTGCACGTCCTGGCGCGCCCCGGCGAGCGAGCGCGGGGCCTGGACGTCCTGGCTCTTGGCGATCTTGCTGATCATCGCCTTGGCCTGGGCGACCTCAGGCGGGCACGGCGACTGGGCGTCGGCCATGGGCGTCATCGCGCCCAGGAACGCCACGCTCATGATGGCT
>MGCF01000066.1 GCA_001788495.1 Candidatus Rokubacteria bacterium RIFCSPLOWO2_02_FULL_73_56 | reverse complement strand
GGCGGGGTGCCGCCGAGCACGGCCGGCGCCGTGCTGATGGCCCTCGTCGCCGCGGCCACGGCCGTCATGCTGATCCGCGCGGGCTGGCAGCGGGAGCCGGAGGGGGAGCGCGCGTGAAGCGCTACCGGGACATCGCGGGCGACGGCGGCTCGAACATCGCCGGCCAGGTCGAGGCCCAGCAGGCCCGGCTGCGGAGCCGCCTCGCCGCCGTGAAGCGGATCGTCGCCGTCGTGTCCGGCAAGGGGGGCGTGGGCAAGTCGTCGCTCACCGCCAGCCTGGCCGCCTGCTTCGCGAGCGACGGCCGGCGGGTGGGCGTCCTCGACGCCGACCTCAACGGGCCCACGATGGCCACGATGCTCGGCGTCCGGGGCCGGCAGCTCGTCGTCGCGGGCGACGGCGTCGAGCCGCCCGTGAGCGCGCTCGGCGTCAAGGTGATGTCGATGGACCTGCTCCTGCCCTCCGACGCGGCGCCGCTCGAGTGGGACGCCGCGACGCAGGCGGAGGCGCACACGTGGCGCGGCACGATGGAGGCGAACGCGCTGCGCGAGTTCCTCGCCGACACCCGCTGGGGCGAGCTCGACCTGCTCCTGCTCGACCTGCCGCCCGGCACCGACCGGCTCGCCACGGTCGCCGGGCTCGTCCCCGGGCTGGCGGGCACCGTCGTCGTCACGATCCCCTCGGACGTCGCGCACCTGGTCGTGCGCAAGTCCCTCACGGTCGCGGCGCAGGCGAAGGCGCCGGTGCTCGGGCTCGTCGAGAACATGAGCGGGCTCTTCCCCGGGCCCGACGCCGCAGCCCTCGCGCGGGACGCGGGCGTCCCGCTCCTCGGCCGCGTGCCGTTCGATCCGGAGCTCGCCGCCGCCGCCGACCGCGGCGAGGCCTTCGTCACGCTGCGGCCCGACGCCCCCGCGGCGCGGGCGCTCCGCGCCATCGCCGCGGCGCTCCGCGCGGCGCTCGGCGACGCGTGACCGCGAGATTCTGCCTCGCCTGCGGCGGCCGCCTGGCGCCGGTGCGCGAGACGGGCCGGGTGCGAGGCCGCTGCCGGCGCTGCGGCTGGACCTTCTACGGCAACCCGGTGCCCGCGGCCGTCGCCGTCGTCGAGCGGGGCGGGCGGGTGCTGCTGGTGCGGCGCGCGCGCCCGCCCTACGCCGGCACGTGGGACCTGCCGGGGGGCTTCCTGGAGGCGGGCGAGCTCCCCGCGGCGTGCCTCGCGCGCGAGCTGCGGGAGGAGGTCGGGCTGCGGGTCCGCCGCGCGCGGCTCCTCGGCTTCGCGACGGACCGCTACGGGCCGAAGGGCTTTCCGGTCCTGGCGGCGGTGTACCGCGTCGGGGCCGCAGTCGGGCGACTCTCCGCGGCCGACGACGTGTCGGAGGCGCGCTGGTTCCCCCGACGGGCGGTGCCGTTCGGGGCCATCGCGTTCCCGTCGATGCGGCGGCTCCTGCGGCGCTACCTCAGCGGCAGGTGACGCCCGCCTCGACCTGGTAGTTCGCCACCTTGTAGGTCGAGACGAAGTTGTCGTCCCAGGCGGCGAGGCGCAGGTCGCCGAGCCCGGCCTCGCCGTCGAACCCCCGCACCTTGGCGTGCGCGGCCACGTCCGTGATGGAGCGGCGGCGCCCCAGGTACTCGAGCGCGAGCGCCTTGTCGACGAACACCGCGATCGTCTCGTGCACGGGCCGCTCGCCCTGGGCGCGCGGCATCTGCTTGAGCCACTCGAGGATCACGGTGTAGCCGTCGAGCGCGGGGTCGCCCGCGAGCGCCGCGTCCTCGTTCATGCGGCGCAGCAGCGCGCCGACGTAGCGCGAGAACATCGCCGAGGCGCGCTCCTCCACGCGGAGCGCCGCGAACGCGGGCGACGGGTCCTGCTCAACGTAGATGCGCACCGAGAGGTAGCGGGAGTCGCTCGCGATGTGCTTCGGCCGGAAGAAGCCGATCGAGCTCTTCTGCACCTCGACCCACGGCATGCAGTGGTAGATCTCGGCGTTCAGCGCGCGCAGCGCGCGCCCGTGGGCCGTCGCGAGGCGACGGCCCTTGTCGGTCGTGTACTGGTCGAGGGCGAGGATGCGATCCTCGGACGGCGCCGCCCAGGCGCTCGCGGCGAGGAGCAGGCAGGCGGCCAGGGCGGCCGCGAGGGTGCCCTTACCGCTCAAGAATCTGCTCCTGGCTCACCGTGATGGGCTTGCCCCACCAGTTCTGGTCGCGCGCCACCTGGATGTCCTGACGCGTGACGCGCGCCTGCGTGCCCTCGCGGTTCCGCACCGAGAACCCCATGTGCGAGCCCGAGGCGAAGTGGCTCGAGTGGCCCCGCCACGTCGCCCACTCCTCGCCCGTGGCGCATCCCGTCGTCGCCACCAGCGCCGCACCGATCAGCAGCAGTCCGATTCGGTCGATTCGCATTGCCGGGACCCCCTCGCGGCGGAGATTGGCTGCGGCCTCCATGCTAACGTCGGAGCCGCGGCCGGGTCAATGAGCATTCGTGATAAACTCCGGAGACGCAGCTCGAGGAGATCCGATGCTGACCATCCACGCGGAGCCGCAGGGGCTCCGCCGACCGGTCCTGATCCTGGCGTGGGGCGGCTGGAACGACGCGGCCGAGGCCGCGACGACCGCCGCGCGCTACCTGGCGACGTCGCTCCACGCCGAGAAGTTCGCCGAGATCGACCCCGAGGAGTTCTACCACTTCGGGCTCTCCCGGCCCACCGTGCGGTTCCGCGCGGGCTCGGAGACCGAGCGCGAGCTGGTCTGGCCCGCGACGGAGTTCTCGATCGCGCAGTCGCCCGGTCTCGCGCGCGACGTCATCGTCGGCGTGGCGATCGAGCCCCACCTCAAGTGGAAGGCGTACTGCGCCGCGGTGCTCGAGCTCGCGCGGCGCTGCGAGGTGACGCTCGTGCTCACGCTCGGCGCGCTCCTGGCCGAGGTCCCGCACACGCGGCCGGTGCGGCTCGTGGGCGGCGCCTCCGACCCCGAGCTCGCCGCCCGCCTCGGCCTGCGCCCGACGCGGTACGAGGGGCCGACGGGCATCGTCGGCGTCCTCACCTCGATCTCGCGCGAGCGGGGCTTCGCGACCGCGAGCCTGTGGGCGAACGTGCCGCACTACATCTCGGGCATCGAGAACCCGAAGGCGACGCGGACCCTCCTCGAGCGCGTGCTGCCCCTCCTCGGCGCCACGCTCGACCTCGGCGACCTCGACGAGGCGGTCAAGCAGTTCGACGCCAACCTCGCGGAGATCGTCGCGCAGAACGCGAAGATCGCCGGCTACGTCAGGAAGCTCGAGTCCAGGGACGCCGAGGCGCAGGCGGCGGCGGCGCCGCCCGCGCCGGGCAGCGACCTGCCGCCCGCCGCCGAGCTGGTCGCCGAGATCGAGCAGTTCCTCCGCCAGCAGCGGCCGGAGTGAGGGGCGTCCCGGCCGCGCTCGCCGCCGCGCTCCTGCTCCTGGGCGCGCCCCCCGCGCCGGCGGGCGACCGGCTCGGGGTCGTCTGGCATCCCGCGCGGCCGCGCGTCGGCGACGTCGCGTGGCTCCACGTGAAGGACGTGCCCGACGGGGCGAGCGTCGAGGGCTCGGTGGGCGGCCGGCCGCTCGCCTTCTTCCCGTACGCCGGCGGCCAGGCCGCGCTCGTCGGGCTCGACCTCGACCTCCCGCCGGGCGCGCCCGCGTGGCGCGTCGCGGTGCTCGAGGCCGGCCGGGCGCCGCGCGCCGCGCGCGGCCGGATCCAGGTCCGGCGCCGCGCCTTCCCCGTCGAGCGGCTCACGCTGCCCCGCGCCATGGTGGACCTCGACCCGGCGACGGAGGAGCGCGCGGCGGCCGAGGGCCGCCGGCTCGGGGCGGTCTACCGCACGATCACGCCGGAGCGCCTCTGGCGCGGGCGCTTCACGCGCCCGGTGGGGGGGACCGAGCCGGGCACCGGGTTCGGCGCCCGCCGCATCATCAACGGCCAGCCGCGGGCACCGCACAGCGGCACGGACTACGCCGCGCCCCGCGGGACGCCCGCCGTGGCGGCCAACGCGGGACGCGTCGCCCTCGTCGCCGACTTCTTCTTCCCGGGCCGGCTCGTGGTGCTCGACCACGGCCTGGGCCTCCACACGCTCTACTTCCACCTCGACAGCGTCACGGTCGCCGAGGGCGAGCGCGTGGAGCGCGGCCAGACGCTCGGCGCGGTCGGGGCGACCGGGCGCGCCACCGGCCCGCACCTGCACTTCGGCGCCCTCGTCGCCGGCGCGCGGATCGATCCCGCGGCGCTGCTCGGTCTGGCCCTGCTCGACTAGCGCCGCCGGCGCGCCTTCTTCGTCGCCTTGCCCCGGGGCGCCTTCGCGCGGGCCCGGGCCTTGGCCTTCGGGCGGCGCGCCTTGGCCTTCGGGCGGCGCGCCTTGGCCTTCGCCTTGGGCTTTGCGGCCTTGCGCCGGGGGGCGGCGGGCCGGGACGGCTCCGGGGCCGTCGGGGCGGGCGCGGGGGGGGCGGGCGTCGGCATCCAGGGCTCGGGCTCACCGAACATGCGTTCCATCGTCGCCTCCGTGTCGTGGGGATCGGCCGGGACGTGACCTACGGTGCCGTCGCGCGCGGGCGAGCGCAAGGGCGAAATCAGAGCGCGATGCGGCGCCGCAGGCGCTCGGCGTCCGCCGCGAGCGCGCGATCGGACCACACGGTGAGCGCCGAGCGCGCGAGCAGCGCGCGCACCGCCCCGCGCGTGATCTTGATCGGCGCGGGCGCGGCGAGCGGATTCGGGTGCGCCGCCAGCCGCTCGAGCGTGCCGAGCCCGATCAGGAGCGGCCATGCGCACGCCAGGCGCATGCGCCACTCGGCGCGCGGGACCGCGAGCGTGTAGCGCCACGCGGCGTCGTAGTGCCCGAGCGCGAGCGCGAGCAGCCGGCGGTGGAGCGGCAGCGCGCGCGCGGCGCCGGGGGCGTGGAGCAGGTCGGCCGGCGCCAGGCCGAGCGCCGCGAGCTCGCGCGCGGGCAGGTAGCAGCGGCCGTGGCGGAGGTCCGCGGGGACGTCGCGGAGCACGTTCGTGAGCTGCAGCGCCTTGCCGAACCGCACGCCGAGCGCGCCCATCTCGCGCACGTCCCAGCGCGCGAGCCGCGGCCGGTGCGTCGCGCAGAGCGCGGTCCAGAACGGCCCGACGCAGCCCGCGACGAGGTAGGTGTAGTGGTCCAGCTCCTCGAGCGTCTCGAGCGCGGCGAGGCCCGCCACGTCCTCGCCGGGGAAGCGCGTGAGGTCGAAGATCATGCCCGAGGTGAGCGTGGCGAGCACGGCCCGCACCTCCGCGCGGTCCGCGGGCGGGAGCGCCGCCACGCGGGCCAGGGCCTCGGCGGCGTGCAGGAGCAGCTCGCGCTCGGGGGCGCGCGCCTGGCGCGGCGCGCACGCGCGCGCGACCGCGGCCAGGTCGGCGGGCTCGCCGGCGTACGCCGCGCGCAGCGTCTCGAGGTGGGCGAGGCGCTCGGCGCGCGCGATCAGCCGCGTGTCGGCGACCGTGTCGGCGGTGCGGGCGAGGAGGTACGCGAGCCCGATCGGCTCGCGGAGCCCCCGCGGCAGGATCGCGAGCGAGAGGTGGAAGCTCCGGCTGACCCGCCGCAGGAGGCCGCGCAGCAGGCGGTCGCTCCCCCCGACGTCGACTTCAGTCGTAGTCGTAGGGGCGCGGCGGAGGGTCGGGCGAGTCCTTCGCGCGCTTGAGCCCCTCCTGGAACTTCCGATCGAGGAGCTTGCCCTTGTCGCCCTCGGCGCGGAGCTGCTCCTTGAAGGCCTCCTCGCGCGCCGCCGACCTCGTGCGCAGCTTGTCGAAGGCGGCGCCGAGGTCGCCGACGCTGCGCCGCGGGGGCGGGGGCTCGTGCGACAGGACGGCCCGGAGCTCCGCGTCGAGCGTCAGCTTGGCCTTGCAGCACGGGCACTCGACGGTGAACGACGTCTTCTCCATCGCGAGGAGAAAGTACCATACAATGCCGGGGATGGGCGAGATCGCCAACGAGTTCTCCTGGTCGCGCAGCCGCGACAACACCTTCCAGGAGTGCCGCCGCCGATACTACCTCCACTACTACGGCGCCTGGGGCGGCTGGGACGCGGGGGCGCCCGAGGACGTCCGGCGCCTGTACGTGCTCAAGCAGCTCTCCTCGCGCCAGCAGTGGGCGGGACGGGTCGTCCACGACGCGATCGAGATGGCCTTCCACGCCTTCGCCGACGGGCGCGACATCCCGGTCGAGCCCTTCGTCGCGGACGTCATCGAGCGCATGCGGGGCGACTGGCGCTCGTCGAGGGCGGGCCGCTACCGGGACAACCCGAAGACCCCGGCGCTCTTCGAGCACGAGTACGCGATCGACCTCAAGCCCGAGGTGTGGCAGGCGATCTCGCGGAACGCCGCGACGTGCCTGCGCAACTTCTTCCGGCTGCCGCTGCTCGCGGCGATCCGCCGGACGGCGCCCGAGCACTGGTCGATCGAGCACTGGTCGAAGGTCTTCGACTTCGAGGGCACGGCCGTGTGGGTGGCGCCCGACTTCGGCTTCTGGAGCGAGGAGGGCCGGCTCGCGCTCGTGGACTGGAAGACCGGC
>MGCF01000065.1 GCA_001788495.1 Candidatus Rokubacteria bacterium RIFCSPLOWO2_02_FULL_73_56 | reverse complement strand
GCCGGCGCCAGCACCCGCAGCAGGGGCTCCGGGTCGAGCAGGTGGAAGCGCCACGAGAGCGGGCTCAGCCACTGGCTCAGCCGCTGCCGCCGCGACATCTGCCGGCCGCGCCGGAACAGCTCGGCCGTGTCGGGCGGCACGTTGCACTGGAGCACGTCGGCGGCGTGGAGCTGGCTCAGGAGCAGGATCAGCTCGTCCTGGGTCGGCGCCTCGTCCCCGAGGCGCGCGACCGCCAGGTCCCAGACCTCCTGGACGGTCCGCCGACTGTCCAGGAGCCCGATGACCAGGTAGCTCGCCTTCGAGAAGCGATACGCGCGGTCCGAGGCGACGTCGCGCAGGACGTACGACGTCTCGCCGCGGTACTGGTGGCGAGCGATCTGCGCGTTCGTCCGAATCCGGGGCGTGAGCGCGGCGACCCGGTACCAGGCCGGGCTGAAGATGGGCCCGCTCACGGCGCCCCGGCCCGGCGGCGCGCGCGCGGCGCGCCTAGGGCAGCCACTTCCAGAGCTCGAGCCGGATCCAGTCCACGACCTGGCGCGTCCAGATCCAGACGTAGAGCCGGCGGTCGATCTCGATCTTGCCCACGCCCTCCATGCCCGGACGCAGCCGTTCGAGGCGACGGTCGAGCCTGGCTTCCACGCGGAAGTAGTTGTGCCCTTCCCGGGCCGTGGAGACCGGCGTGATCGTCTCGACGACGAAGGGCAGCGGCTCGCCCGGCGTCCCCGTGAGCACGAGCGTGCCCCGCTGGGCCGGCCGCACATAGGCGACGTCGCGCTCGCTGACCTGCAGGACCACGCGGTAGGCGTCGAGCGGCGCGATCTCGAACAGCGCCTGGCCGCGCTCGACGGGCGCGGCGAGCGCCTGGCTCAGGTCGCCGGCGACGACCATGCCGTCGAACGGCGCCGAGAGCCGCGTGTGCGCGAGATTGTAGTCGAGCAGCGCCACCTCCGCCTTCGCCTGGTCGATCTGCGCGGCGAGGATGCCGACCGCCGGCGCGTTGCGGACGGCCATGGCCTGGTGGTACTGCCGCGTGAGCTGCTCCTGCTGGCTGAGCCACTTGAGGCGGCTCAGCCGGAGCTCGCGGTCGTCGAGGGTCGCGAGGAGCTGCCCCCGCTTGACGACGTCGCCCGCGCGCGCCGGCGCCTCGGCGACGTAGCCGACGAACGGGGCGCTCACCTGCTGGCGCATGACGGGTTCGAGCGTGGCGTCGGACGCCACGCGGAAGTCGCCCGTCGCCGTGGCGAGGACGAGCAGCACGAGCGCCGCGACGGCGAGCGACACCTTCAGGCCGAGATGCCGGGGGCCGACCAGCCGCGCGAGCAGGTCGCGGGCCGCGTCGGCGGCCTTGGCGCCGAGCCAGCGGTCGTCGCGGCGGGCGCGCTCGAGGATCGGCCCGGCGAACCCGGCCAGGACCTCGAGGAGCTCCACGGTGACCGGGTCGAACGGCAGGTCGCCCGGACGCTCGACCGTCAGCGCGCCGAGCGCGCGCCCGCCCTCGACCAGGGGCACCGTGCACACGTTGCCGACGGCGTGCTGCCGCGCGAGCTCGGCGTGGGCGCGCGCGACCTGCGGCCGCCAGTCGCTCGGCTGGGGCCACACGACCAGCGCCTGCTGGTCGATCGCCTCGTCCATCGCCTGCTCGATGGCGCGGACCAGATTGCTGCTCCGGGAGAACTTCGCGCTGTGCGAGACGGCCACGGCGCGCGCGCGCCCGCGGCGGAGGAACCCGAGCGTGACCCGGTCGGCGTCGAGCCGCGTCGCCACGGTCGTGACGAACGCGAGCGCGGCGGGGCCGAAGCGCGCCTGGCCGAAGGTCGCGGCGACCAGGTCGAGGATCGTCTGCAGCCGGTCGCGCACCACGACCGCGCGCGTGGTGTCGCCGCGCAGCCGGGCGATCTCGAGCCAGGCGCCGCCCCACTCGAGCTGGCGGACCGTCGCGTCGGCGTCGCGCTCGCTGCGGGGCGACACGTCGACCGCCACCACGCCCTGGAGCTCGCCGTCCACCTCGATCGGGCGCGCGACGTCGTAGCGCAGGCGCGGCGGCGCGGCGGCGCCTTCGTGGTGGGGCTGCGGCACGGGGACGACGAGGGCGCGGCGCTCGCGCAGCGCCCGCTCGGCGACCTCCCCCAGGTGCGGACGCGTGCGGCGGCCCTCGGGCCAGAACGCGGCGGGCGCGAACCGGTCGGCCGCGCCGCCGCTCCGGAGCACGAGGACCCCGCTCGTGACGCCGGGGATCATGCGGCACTGCAGCGCGAGCCAGGTGCGCGCGAACGCCTCAGCGCTCTTCGCCTCGCCAAACTGTCGCCAGAGCAACTCGTCCGGGTCGTGCAGGTCGCTCGGCCGCCGGTCGTCCCTCAGCGAGATGTCGCTACCGTCCATCGCGGCATTCCGGCCGGGCGCTCGCCCGGCTCACGCCCTGGCCGCCGGCCAGCCCGGCGGAGCCTGAAAGCGGCGTCAAGGCTAGCACAAATGCGCCACGGGGTTCACGCGCCGAAGGCGGTGATTTCCGGATCGTCCATGGGTCAAACGGCTCGGCCCGCGGGCGCTGCGCGAACCGTGAACCCCACTTGCCACTCGTCGTGCGAGGCGCCGTTGATCGAGAGGCGCCACACGTAGCGGCCGAGGGCGAGGGCCGGGAGGGGACCGAGGTTGATCGCCAGCACCGCGTCGAGCGCGGTCCCCGGCGTGAGTCCGGTCGGGCGCCCGACCTCGAACTCGCCGCGGATCTCCACGGGGCGCGGCTCGGCGTCCGGGCCCGAGGGCACCAGCACGGGCCGGCCGTCGGCGTTCACGAGCTCGAGCGCGAGCGCGTGCGGCCGGTTGGCCTCGTCCCAGGGCACCTCGATCTTGAGGGCGATCGCGGCGGCCGTCGGGTGCGGCCCGGTGACCGACCAGCCGCCGCCCAGGATATAGAGCTTGCCGCCGATCGCCTGGGCCGCATCCGCGAGGAGCATGGTGACTTTCATGATGTGAGGTCGGCGCGCCCGGACACGCCCGAAGAGTGCTCAGTCTGGCGCCGCGGGTGGCGACTGTCAAGCGAGGGCGGGCGGCGCGCGCGGCGGAGACTACGAGGCGGGCGACGGCGCGGCGGCAACGGTGGTCGGGCACCCGACCCCGGTGCCCCCGAGGCCACAGTACCCGCCGGGGTTCTTCGCGAGGTACTGCTGGTGATAGGCCTCGGCGTAGTAGAACGCGGGCGCCTCGCGGACCTCGGTCGTGATCGCGCCGTGGCCCGCGCGGCCGAGCGCCGCCTGGTAGGCGTCACGCGAGGCCTCGGCGGCGCGCCGCTGCGCCTCGCCGTGGCAGTAGATCGCCGAGCGGTACTGGGTGCCGACGTCATTGCCCTGGCGCATCCCCTGCGTGGGGTCGTGGCCCTCCCAGAACAGGCGCAGCAGCTCGCCGTAGCCCACGACGCGGGGGTCGAACACGACGAGCACCACCTCGGCGTGGCCCGTGCGGCCGCTGCAGACCTCCGCGTACGTCGGGTTCGGCGTGTGCCCGCCGGCGTAGCCCGCGGCCGTCGTGTACACACCCTGCGTGTGCCAGAAGCGCCGCTCGGCGCCCCAGAAGCAGCCCATGCCGACGACGGCGCGCTCCAGCCCCTCGGGGAACGGCGGCACGAGCGGCGTCCGGTGGACGTAGTGGGCGGCGGGGACGGGCAGCGGCTCGGCGCGGCCGGGGAGCGCCGCGTCCTTCGAGGGGAGACCGAGCTGTTTCGAGCCGAGCCGCATGGCGCTCACCTCCGCGATCGGGGTCGGCGCGCACCGCGCCACCTCATAAGACACGGGCCACCGCCGGGGGGATTCCGCGGCCTCAGCCCCCTTCGCACGTCAGGCGCGAGCGGTCGCTCTCCCCGACGCCGACCTGGGGGCTTGCGTTTCCGCGCCCAACCGTGGAGGCTTGGCGCAAAGGAGGACGCGCGCGATGAAGCTCACGAGCCACAGCTTCAAGGACGGCGACTATCTCGGTCCGCAGCACATCCTGTCGGCGGACTACGGCTTCGGCTGCGGCGGCGGCAACAAGTCGCCGCACCTCACCTGGCAGGGCGCGCCCGCGGAGACCAGGAGCTTCGCGGTGCTCTGCTTCGACCCCGACGCGCCGACCGGCAGCGGCTTCTGGCACTGGGTCGTCGTCAACATCCCGCCGGGCGTGACCGAGCTGCCGCTCGACGCCGGCAACCCCGCGGGCGGCACGCTCCCCAGGGGCGCGCTCCAGGTGCGAACCGACTTCGGCAAGCCGGGCTACGGCGGCCCGTGCCCGCCCGAGGGCGATCACCCGCATCGCTACCTGTTCAGCGTGCACGCCGTGTCCATGGACACGCTGCCGGTGACGGCCGACACCGCGGCCGCCGTCGTGGGCTTCTACCTGAACTTCAACACGCTCGCGAAGGCCTCGCTGATGGGCCTCTACAAGCGCTGAGCGCGCCTGCGGCGATGAACGAGCCGGACGGGGTGGAGCGGGACTACCAGACCTACAAGAGCCTGCTGGAGCTCTGGTCGAAGGAGAACCCGATCAAGACCACGAAGCTCCAGGTGCTGCTCGCCGTCAACGCCCTGCTCGTGTCGGCCGTGAACGTCTCGGGCGGCCTCACCGCGGGCAAGTGGTACGTCTACCTCGCCGGCGCCGTCTTCAGCTTCATCGGGATGTTCTCGATCGGCCGGACCTCGCTCTTCCAGGACGTGTGGCAGATCAAGCTCGCGGAGCTCCGCGCGCGGCACCGGGACGACCCCCGCTTCTCGATCCTCGAGACGGAGGACGCCAGGCGGCGCGCGCGGCCGATGCTGCGCACCTTCGGCGCGGTCTCGTCCAGGTGGTACCTGCTCTTCTCGCCGCTCGCGTTCGCCCTCGCCTGGCTGGGGATCCTCGTCGTCGCGCTGGCGCGCTGAGGGCGCGCCGGCGCGGCCTGCGGCTCAGCCGCAGGCCGCCAGGCGCGCCAGGTGGTGGTCGGCGTCGCCGAACGCCTGGGCCAGCAGCGTCAGCCGCCGGAACGTGTGGCTGATCTTCAGCTCCTCGGTCATGCCCATCGCCCCGTGGAGCTGCACGGCCTCCTGGCTCACGTGGCGCGCGGCGTCGGCGATCTTGAGCTTCGCCGCCGAGACGACGCGCCGGCGCTCGGCGGGCTCCGCCGTGTCCACCTTGACGCACGCCAGGCACGCGATCGAGCGCGCCTGCTCGTAGCTGATCAGGATGTCCACCATGCGGTGCTGCAGGGCCTGGAAGCTGCCGATGGGCACGCCGAACTGCCGCCGCGTCTTGAGGTGGTCGAGCGTGGCGTCGTGGGCGTACTTGATCGCGCCGACCGCCTCGGCGCAGACGAGCGCGGTCGCGTAGTCCACGACCTCCTCGGCGAGGGCGAGGCCCTGCCCTTCGGCACCGAGCAGCGCCGCGCGCGGCACCGCCACGCCGGAGAGCCGGACGTCGGCGGCGCGGAGGCCGTCGAGGGTCCGGTACTCCGTCACCGCGACCCCGGGCGCCCCGCGCTCGACGAGGAAGAGGCTGATGCCGCGCGCGTCGGTGTCGGCGCCCGCCGTGCGGGCGGACACGACCAGCAGGTCCGCGCACCCGCCGTGGAGCACCGCGCACTTCTCGCCGTCGAGCCGGAAGCCGTCGCCCGCGGCGCGGGCCCGCACGGCCACGTGCCGCAGGTCCCAGCGCGCGTCGCGCTCGGTCTGCGCGAAGGCGAGCTTGGCCCTGCCCTGGATCAGCGCGGGCAGGATCCGCGCCTGCTGCGCCGCGCTCCCCCCGCGTGCGACGAACTGGCCGCCGAGCCCCACGGTGGCCAGGTACGGCTCGACGACCAGCGCCTCGCCGAGGGCCTCCATGACGACCAGCATGTCCACGGTGGTGCCGCCGAAGCCGCCGTGCTCGGCCGCGAACGGCACGCCGAGCACGCCCATCTCCGCGAGGGCGGCCCAGACGTCCTCGCTGTAGCCCGGCGCGGAGGCGACGATCTTGGCGCGCGCGTCGAAGGTGTAGCCGGTCGCCAGGAAGCGCCGGAGGGTCTCGGCGAGGAGCCGCTGCTCTTCGGTGTACTCGAAGTCCATGTCGCGCCTCCGCGCCTACAGGCCCAGGGTCGCCTTGGCGATGATGTTGCGCTGGATCTCGTTGGACCCGGCGTAGATGGTCGCCTTGCGCACGTTGCAGTACCGGGGCGCCAGCGACGCGGTGAAGCGGTCGAAGGCGGCCGTCGCGTCCACCGGCCGGAACGCCAGCGCCCGCGGCCCCGCCGCCTGCATCATCAGCTCGGTGAGCGCCTGCTGGATCTCGGTGCCCTTGATCTTGAGCAGCGACACCTCGGCGCCGGGCGGCCGCCCGCCGCGGAGCTGGTCGAGGAACCTCAGATTCGTGATCTCGAGCGCCATCAGCTCCACCTCGACGCGCGTCAGCCGGTCGCGGAAGCGCGGGTCGTCCAGGAGCGGCCCCGCCAGGGCCTGGACGCGCGCCAGCTCCCGCTTGCAGACGGCGATGTTGCCCGTGCCCATGCGCTCGTAGCCGAGCAGGAACTTGGCGACGGTCCAGCCCTTGTGCTCCTCGTGGACGAGGTTCTCGAGCGGGACCTGCACGTCGTCGAAGAAGACCTCGTTGACCTCGTGGCCGCCGTCCATCAGCGCGATGGGGCGCACCGTGATGCCCGGCGAGCGCATGTCGATCAGCAGGAACGAGATCCCCTCCTGCCGCTTCTCGCGGCCGGGGTCGCTGCGGACCAGGCAGAAGATCCAGTCGGCGTAGTGCCCGAGCGTCGTCCAGGTCTTCTGCCCCGTCACCACGAAGTGGTCGCCCTGCCGGAGCGCCCGGGTCTTGAGCGAGGCGAGGTCCGAGCCGGCGCCCGGCTCCGAGTAGCCCTGGCACCAGAAGTCGTCGCCGCGGTACATCCGGGGCAGGAAGCGCTGCTTCTGCTCCGGCGTCCCGAAGCGCAGCAGCACGGGCGCGCACATCCGCACGCCGAACGGCACGATCGGCGGGGCGCCGGCCGCGCCGCACTCCTCCTCGAAGATGTAGCGCTGCACGACCGTCCAGTCGGTGCCGCCCCACTCGACCGGCCAGTGCGGCGCGACCCAGCCCTGCGTCGCGAGGGTCCGGTGCCAGCCGAGGAGGTCGTCCTTGGAGAGCTCCCGGTAGTTCAGCACCTTGTCGCGCGCCTCGTCGGGCAGGTGCGCGCGGATCCAGGCGCGCACCTCGTCGCGGAACGCCGATTCCTCGGGCGAGTAGTTCAGGTCCATCCGACAGCTCCTCTCCGGCAACGACGCTGCCGTCCGCATGATAGCGCGCGGCGCCGGCCGGGGGCGCCCCGGTTTGCCGCCGATCCGCCGCCCGCGCCATGCGGCGGATAGGTCGTCGCTGATATACGTTATATAATTCATCGCTGGTGAGGATGGAGCGCAGAGGCCACGAGGTCGCACACGCGGTCAAGTTCTCGAGGGACAACGCGTTCCAGGTCGAGCTCCGGCGGCGGGTCGACGCGTACTTCCGGACCAGCGGCCGGCGGCCGCGCGACTGCTGGCAGATGTACGCGAAGACGGCGATCCTCGCGGGCGGCTTCGCCCTCTCGTACGGTCTCCTGGTGTTCGCGGCCCAGACCTGGTGGCAGGGCCTGCTGCTCGCCGTCCTGCTCGGGTTATCCGCGGCGGGCATCGGGCTCAACGTGCAACACGACGGCGGGCACCAGGCGTATTCGAGCTCGCCCCGGGTCAACACGCTGATGGCCATGACGCTCGAGCTGATCGGCGGGAGCTCGTACCTCTGGCGCTGGAAGCACGTGCTGGTCCACCACACCTACGTCAATATCACCGGCCACGACACCGACATCGACCTCGGCCTCCTCGCCCGGCTGACGCCTCACCAGAGGCGGCTCGCGATGCACCGGTGGCAACACCTCTACCTCTGGCCGCTCTACGGGTTGCTGGCCATCAAGTGGCAGCTCGTCGACGATTTCCGAAAGCTCATCACCGGCCGGATCGGGGACCATCGATTCCCCCGCCCCACCGGATGGGACCTGGGAACCTTCGTCGCCGGCAAGGCGATCTTCCTCGCGCTGGCCTTCGGGATCCCCCTGCTGCTCCACGCCACCGGGGTCGTCTTGCTCTACTACGTGGTGGCGGGGCTGGTGGCGGGGATCGTGCTGAGCGTGGTGTTCCAGGTGGCCCACTGCGTGGACGCGGTGGAGTTTCCGCTGCCCCGCACGGGCACCGGGCGCATCGACCATGCCTGGGCCGTCCACCAGGCGGCGACGACCGCGGACTTCGCCCGGCGGAGCCGCGTCGTCGCGTGGCTCCTCGGCGGCTTGAACTTCCAGATCGAGCACCACCTGTTCCCGAGGATCAGCCACGTCAACTACCCGGCGATTTCGAGCCTCGTGGAACAGACCTGTCGGGACTTCGGGATCAGGTACACGGAGTTCACGTCGTTCCGGGCCGGCATCGCGTCGCACTTCCGCTGGCTGCGGCGGATGGGGCGGCCGACCACGACCCCGTGAGCCCGCGGGGAGGCCCGAGAGGCGGTCCTCAGCGAGACGGCGTCATCGGCCCGGACGGCGCGTTGACGGCCAGGAGCCGCGAGCCGACGTCGAGCGACCGACGGCATCGGCGTTCATCTGCGTGAGCCGCGCCGTCCCCCGGGCGACGGCGGCGGCGATCGTCGGGAAGGTGTCATACGATTCTTCGATCGTCTCCCCCGCGTAGTCGCAGATTCTCCAGCGCCATTCGGGACGGGCCGGGGTCGCGAACGCCGTGACCTGCATGCGGGCTTACCCCCCTCGCCTCACCGGCCCACGAGTGACACGGCGAAGCTGACCATCTCCGTCCTGTACGGCGAGCAGACGTAGGCGATCTCGAGGCGAAGCCCCCTGAGCTTCCCGGCCTCGAGCGCCCGGGCGGGGAACGCCACGTCCATGGCCTGGACCGTCTCCTGCCCGGGGTCGAGGCGCTCGCTGCCGTACGCGGTGAACGTGAAGGTCGCCGCGGTCCCCGAGCCCTCGAGCCCGAGCGGCCGCCACTGCTCGTCGAGGTACTGCATCGCCGCCGCCACGAGCCGGACGCTGTGGGTCTCCGAGGTATTCCTGAGCCGGAGCGTGCCCGTCAGCTTCGGGCGACCGCAGGCCGTCTCGACCCGCGCGCGCACCTGCATATCCGTGATCTCGCCGGTGACGATGCCGGCTTGCACCTTCACCGACACCGGCGTGACCGTGTAGATCGTGTCCTCGATCAGCGCGGACGGCGCCGAGGGACCCGTGACCCAGGTGTCCGGGGTCACACGGCCTCGACGTGGGCGAGGCGGACGCGACCCTCCTGGGCGAGCATGCCCAGGACCGAGACCGCCGCCGCTTCAGACATGCCGAGGCGGCGGCCGATCTCGTGCGCGCTCATCCCTCCGGTCCCGCTGAGACACGCGAGGACCGCGTCGTCGATCTCGCTCCACCACTTGTCCATCCGTCTAGTAGCGCGGGCCGCGACCGCCGCCGGCGCCCGCGGACTTGGCCAGCTCCACCTTCAGCGTTCGGCCATCCATCTCCTGGCCGTTGAACTTCTTGACCGCCGCGTCAGCCTCTTCGGCCGTCGTCATCTCGACGAAGCCGAACCCGCGCGAACGGCCGGTGTCTTGCTCCATCACGACCGTCGCCGACTCGACCCCGCCCGCTTGCGCGAACAGCTCGCGAAGACGATCGCTCGACGTGGAAAAGGGCAGGCCGCCGATGAACAGTTTGTGCGCCATGGTGCACCTCCGGATGCATCTCCCGCGATGAACGAGCACGCTCCGGCACAGCGGAAGCGAGTGCCAGAGACACGGTCTGATGGGGAAGGGGGGTCCACGGCGAACCGACGACCGGACCAGACGCGATGAGTATGCCACAGTCGGTGCGAGCGCGATCCCTCTTCTGTGGCGGGCAAGACTGTGGGCGAATCAACGGCCGGCCATACCGGCCATAGCCGCGACGGCCTTCCGTAGCAGCTCGACCGCCCCGAGGATCGTGGCAATCACCACCAGGAGCGCCACAGCGACGCCCACGGCCAGCATGTCGTTCAGCATGGCGTTCCGGGCTTAACCTTCCCCCCCGTCCTCTCGGTAGGGATCACGCTCGAGCGTCGACGACGCCGGGCTCCCGAACGACGCCCCGTCGATGTCGATGAACACCACGGCGTCCTGCCATCCCGGGCGGTTCACCCAGATCGCCGATGCCACGGTGCCCGTGCGCGCGTTGACCCCCTGCCACACGCCGCCGGCCGGCCGGAGATCGCGCCGGCTCGTCGTCATCTCGCGCTTGCACTCCTGGAAGCCGTCGTCCGAGAGTGCCGTCACGATCTCCTCCGGCGCCGCGACCCATCCGCGCTCCTCGGCGGTCCACGTCATCCGGCCCTGCTCGCGCAGCGCGTCGAGGCCCGCCAGCCGGCCAGGTTTCACTGGCCCTCGCCGATCGACACGATGAAGTTGACGGTCTGCTCCTGATACGGTGACGGAATGTAGGCGAGCTCCAGGCGGATCTCCTTCAGCTTCGTCGCCTTCAGGGCCTCGGCGGGAAAGTCCAGGTCCACGGACTGTTTCGTGTCCTGGCCCGGGTCGAGCCGCTCGTTGTTGTACGTGCTGAACTTGACGATGGGCTCCGTCCGCGACTCCTCGAGCTTGATGGGCCGGCCCCGGGCATCGATGTACAGGATCCTGCCGGCGACGAGGCGGACGGTCTGATTCGCGGACGTGTTCTTCAGTCGCAGCATCCCGCTGAGCTTCGCCGGCGTGACGATGCGGTCGGAGCCTGCCTCGACCCGCTCCGTGACCTTCATCTCCGTGACCTCGCCCGTCAGGATCCCGGCGGTCACCGTCACCGACGCCGGGGTCACCGCGTAGGTCTTGTCCTCGATCGTCGCCGTCGGCGCCGACGGTCCCTGCGCGCAGCCGAGACTCATCACGGCCACGGCCGCGGCGAGCCCTGTCACCCCTGTCCATCTCGACATCGTCGTCTCCTTCCCCGGATGCTGATCCCTCAGCGTCCGGGTGTCGTCCGTTTGCTGTTCGGCCCTCGCGAGCTCCGAGCCGCCTCCGCGCGGCGCGCCGCGCCCCGCCTCTGGCGGACGGCCTGGGCCTGGCCCTCGATGTTCGCGAGGAGCGCGGGGGAGCCGTCCCGCTTCAGCCCCTCCTCGAGGAGGGCGCGAAGGACGATCTGGAGACTCACCGGAAGCTTGAGCGCCGTCGTCGCCTTCCCGGCCAAGACCCGCGCCCGGTCCAAGACGTCCTGGGAGAGAATGAGGAGGACCTTCGCTCTGGTCTCGAGCATCACCCCTCCTGTCCATGTCCGGTCGCCTGTATATAACATATAGCTTTCATGTAATATATATGATATAGGTGTCGAGTCAAGCGGGATCTGTCGGCCGCGGAGGGTGAGTCACGCAGCGCCCTGGCGAGCCCAGAACGATCCGCACCCGGTGCGGCTGCCGGTCATCGGCGAGCGCGATGCCCGCCCGGGGGTCGCACGGCACGCCGTCGATCTCCACGGACGACAGCCCCCGCGTCACGCCCCGCGGGTTCTCGACGACGATGTCGTACCGGGCGGAGTGATAGCGGAACGCGATGCTGAAGCCCCGCCACGCGCGCGGGATGCAGGGATCGACCACGAGCCGCGTGCCGCGCAGCCGGAACCCGAGCATCCACGCGAGGCCGGCCTGGTACATCCACCCCGCGGACCCCGTGTACCAGCTCCAGCCCCCGCGCCCGACGTGCGGCGGCTCCGCGTAGACGTCCGCCGCGACGACGTAGGGCTCGACCTTGTACCGGTGAATGCCGGAGCGGGTGCCGGCGCGACGGATCGGGTTCAGGATCGCGAACAGCTCGGCGGCACGGTCGCCGTCGCCGAGGGCGGCGAAGGCGATGACCGACCAGAGCGCCGCGTGCGTGTACTGGCCGCCGTTCTCGCGGACGCCGGGCAGATACCCTTTGACGTAGCCGGGATCCAGGAGCGTGCGATCGAACGGCGGCGTGAAGAGCAGCACGAGATCCTCACGCCGGCGGACGAGGTGTTCGTCGACCGCCGCCATGGCGCGCCGCCCGCGCGCCGCCTCGGCGGCGCCCGAGATCACGCCCCACGACTGCGCGATCGAGTCGATGCGGCAGGCGTCGTTCTCGAGGGAGCCGAGCGGCGTGCCGTCGTCGAAATACGCGCGCCGATACCACTCGCCGTCCCACGCCTCGCGCTCGATCGATGCCTTCAGCGCGTCAGCGTGCCGTCGCCACGCCCCGGCGCGCCGGCCCTCCCCGCGCCCGTCGGCCAGCGTCGCCCATGCCCGGAGGATCGTGTGAAGGAACCAGCCGAGCCAGACGCTCTCGCCCTTGCCCTCCGCGCCGACCCGGTTCATCCCGTCGTTCCAGTCGCCCGTTCCCATCAGCGGCAGGCCGTGGCTCCCGAGCGGCAGGCTGCGGTCGAGCGCGCGCGCGCAGTGCTCGAACACGGTGCCCCGCTGGTCGGACACGCGCGGCTCGAAGTAGGACTCCACCTCCCCGTCGGCCAGGAGCGGCCCCTCGAGGAAGGGCACGACCTCGTCGAGGAGGCTCGTGTCGCCGGTGACCTCGAGATACTGGCTGACCACGTACGGAAGCCAGAGCAGGTCGTCGGAGATCCGGGTGCGAACGCCCCGGCCCGCCGGGGGATGCCACCAGTGCTGGACGTCCCCCTCGACGAACTGCCGCGCGGCGGCCCGGAGCACGTGCCCGCGCGTGAGATCGCGCCGCGAGACCGTGAGCGCCATCACGTCTTGAAGCTGATCGCGAAAGCCGTAGGCCCCGCCCGCCTGGTAGAACGCCGACCGCGCCCAGACGCGACAGGCGAGCGTCTGGTAGAGCAGCCAGCGGTTGAGCAGCAGGTCCATGGCGCGGTCCGGGGTCGTCACCTGCACCGTGCCCAGCACGTCGTCCCAGCGCTCCGCGACGGCTCGCACGGCCGCGTCGAGGTCGCTCGACCGATAGCGCGCGATGAGTCCCCCCGCCTCCTCACGCGTGGCGGCCTGGCCGAGGAAGAACACGACCTCCGCGCGCTCTCCGGCGCGCAGCGTGACCGCCGTCTGGAGGGCGCCGCACGGGTCGAGGCCGGCGCCGACCCGTCCCGAGAGCCGGCCGCCGCGCTCGAGCGCCGCCGGGTGATCGGGCGTGCCGTGACGCCCGAGGAACTCGGTGCGGTCGCCCGTGCACGCCGTCTGCGCGCCGCCGAGGTCGGCGAACGCCACGCGGGCGCCGAAGTCGCGGTCCCACGCGTTGCGCGCGAGCATCGCCCGCGTGCTCGGGTCGATCTCGGTGACGACGAACGGCGCCGCCGCGCTGCGCGACGCGCCGAGGACCCACTCGACGTACGCGGTCACGGACAGCCGGCGCGTCCGGCCCGACTCGTTCCTGAGCGTGAGCCGGGAAATCTTGATCGCGTCGTCGAGCGGCACGAACTGCAGCAGCTCGAGCGCGACGCCGTGGGAGGCGTGCTCGAAGCGGCTGTAGCCCTGCCCGTGTCGCGCCACGTAGGGCCCGCTCTCCTCGCGAATCGGGAGCGCCGTCGGGCCCCAGAGCTCGCCCGTCTCCTCGTCCCGGACGTAGATCGTCTCCCCCGGCGGGTCGCTCACCGGATCGTTCGACCACGCCGTCAGCTGGTTCTCGCGACTGTTGACCGCCCACGTGTACCCCGAGCCCGACTCGGAGACCTGGAAGCCGAAGGCGGGATTGGCGATCACGTTGATCCAGGGCGCCGGTGTCCAGCGTCCCTCGCCGAGGAGCGTCACGTATTCCCGTCCGTCCGCCTCGAACCCGCCGAGGCCGTTGAAGCACTCGAGCTCCGGTCGCGGAAACGGGATGTCCGGCTGCGGTTTCGCCGGCGCGTGCCGCCGGGGCGGAGGGCCCGACGCGGTGTCGGGTCGCTGCGCGCGCAGGATCTGCTCGGCGAGCGTCCCGCGTCGGCTCGAGAGGACCGCGCGCGCCGCGGTCTGCAGCGCGTCGCGCTGCGGTGCCGTGAGGCGGTCCGATCGAAGGATGCGCACGCTCCCGCGTGGCTCGTGGCCGTCGTGCGGCGCCGCCGACTGGCTCGTCCGGAGCAGCGTCTCGAGCAGCGCTTGCAGATCCTGCACGTAGGACGTCCCGCGCTCGTTCAGGATCACCAGGTCGACCGCCAGCTGCCTGATCCGCCAGTACTCGTGGGCGCGGAGCAGCTGCCGCACGATCCCCACGTCCTCGGGCTCGTCGATCTGCACCAGGACGATCGGGACGTCCCCGGAGATCCCGTGCGCCCACAGGACCGCGGGACCGCCCGTGGGACGCGTGAGCACGTCCGCGGGGGGCCGGAGCGTCCGGTCCGCGTAGAGAATGTGGCCGGCGAGGCTCTGGAAGAGATGGGCCTCGTCGGGCCCGATGCCGAGATGCCGCAGCTGCACCTGGGCCTGGGTCCACGCGAGCGTCGCGGCCCGGTCGAAGGTCGCGGCGTCGCGATACTTCTCGGCGAGGTCCAGGGCCTGCTCGCGCGACGGCGCGACGAGCGTCGAGAAGGCGACCCGGACGGTGGCGCCCGGCGGCAGCCGCACCCGGCGTCGCAGGCTGACGATCGGGTCGAGCACCGGGCCGACGGTGCCGGAGAGGGGGCGGCCGTCGATCACCGCTTGCGGGGTCCGGATCCCGCGGCCGCGGCCGAGGAACTGCGCACGGTCCGTTTCCCACTGGAGATCGCCCAGCGGCTCGCCCTCGACCACCACCACGTGGGCGAGCCAGATCGGCGGTTCCCCGTGGGAGCGCGGCCGGCGAGTCGCGAGGAGCGCGTCCAGCTCGGCCACGCACTCGGTGTGCACGAACAGGTTGGAGAATGCGGGATGGGCCGCGTCGGCCGAGGGCGGTGCGAGCACCAGCTCGGCGTACGACGTCAGCTCGATCTCGCGAGGCCTCGCGCCGAGGTTCGTGAGCGAAACGCGCCGGACCTCGGCGTCGTCCTCCTGGGACACGATCACCTCGAGCGTGGACGCGATCGCGCCCTGCCGCCGGACGATCGTCGCCCGATCCTCGGAGAACGTCACCTCGTAGCGGTCGGGCTCACCGCCGCTCGGCTGGTAGCCGGCCGACCAGCTCTCGCCGCTCTGGACGTCGCGCAGGAACACGTACGTTCCCCCCACGTCGCGCGTCACGTCCTCACGCCAGCGGGTGACCGCCAGCTCACGCCAGCGGCTGTAGCCGGAGCCCGCGGCCGTGACCATCACCACGTACCGCCCGTTGGACAGGAGATGGGTGCGCGGAGCCGCACTGTGCGGCGAGGTGAAGCGCCGGACGATCGGCGGCACGAACTCCCGGACGTCGGCGGCGGCGCTCACTTCTTCCGCGCGCGGCCGGGCGACCGCCACGTCCCGCGGGGTCCGCTCCTGCAGCAGGAGCTCCGTCGCCTGGACGCGCGGCTCGGAGTGGAAGCGGGCGCGCATCACGCCCGCGTGGAGCACGTTCGCGAGCGCGACCAGCAGCATGCCCTGGTGGTGCGCCATGTAGGTGCGCACGACCGCCACGCGGGCGCCCTCCGGGAGTCGCGCGCCCGTGTAATCGAGGGCCTCGTAGAAGCCGTACGCGCCGCGCGCGCCGGCGTCCGCAAGGCGCCGGAAGTTCGCGAGCGCGGCGACCGGGTCGAGCATGGCCGCCAGCGCCGTCGCATAGGCGGCGACGACGACGTCGTCGCTCAGCCCCCGCTGCAGCCCGAGGCCCGGCACACCGAAGTTCGAGTACTGGTAGGTCAGCTCGACGTCGCGCGCGTTGTAGCCCGACTCCGACACGCCCCACGGCACGCCGCGCGCGGCCCCGTACGCGATCTGCCGGCGGACGACGAGCCGGCACGTCTGGTCCAGCAGGCTCCCCGCCGGCGCGCGCATCACGAGCGAGGGCATCAGGTACTCGAACATGGAGCCCGACCAGGACACCAGGACCGAGTCCTGGCCCACCGGCGTCAGGGCACGCCCCAGGCGGAACCAGTGCGCGACCGGGACGTCGCCCTTCGCGATCGCGACGAAGCTCGTGAGCCGGGCCTCCGAGGCGAGGAGGTCGTATCGCCCGGGGTCGAGACTCCCGTCCGCGACGCGGTAGCCGATCGAGAACAGCTTCCGCACCGGGTCGAAGAGGAAGCCGAAGTCCATGGCGCGGATCATCGTCTCCGCGTTCCGGGCGAGGACCGTGAGGCGACGGGTCAGCGCGCCGGGCGCGGCCGGGCCGAGGTCGCGGGCGTGGCTCTCGATGCTCGCGCGCAGGCCCTCCGCCCAGGCGAGGACGTCGGCGGCCTCCGCGCTCTCGCGATCCTCCTCGAGCAGGGCGCGCGCGATGGCCGTGACCGTCGCGGCCCGGGCGTCGAGGTCCGCGAGCCGCGGGGCCCATTCCTGGGGAGTCCGCAGCGGCCGCCCGCTGGCCGCCCGAAAGGCGTCGAGCGCGGCCTCCAGGCGTCGGCGGCTCGCGGCGTGCCGGCGGTCGTCGGCGAGCGCGCCCGCCGCTTCGCGGACGAGGAGGGCGCCGTCCTCGATCCCGGCGAGCGCCGCCCCGTGGAGCACCGGGCGGTCGATCATTTCCCGGCAGGCGTGCGCGAGCGCGATGAGATGCCCCGCGAGGTTTCCGCTGTCCACCGACGACACGTATCTCGGCTCGAGCGCGCGGAGGTCCTTCGTGTCGTACCAGTTGTAGAAGTGGCCGCGGAAGCGCTCGAGGCCGTCCATGGTCTCGAACGTGGCCTCGAGGCGCTCGACGGCGTCGACGGTCCCGAGCCAGCCGAAATCCCGGGCGGCGACGGTCGAGAGCAGGTAGAGCCCGAGGTTCGTGGGCGAGGTCCGGTGCGCCACGACCGGCTTCGGATCCTCCTGGAAGTTGTCGGGCGGCAGCGCGTGGTCCGCGGGACCGACGAACGTCGCGAAGAACCGCCACGTTCGTCGCGCGATCAGCCGGAGGGCGCGCGCGTCCCCGGGCGACAGCGCCCTGGCCCGCGCGGGGCGCCACGACAGGCTGATCCATCGAGCCGCCAGGGGCGACGCTGCCCAGAGCAGCAGGAAGGGCATCGCGACGGGCCAGGCCTCGGGGTGTCTCCACGCGACCAGGGCCGCCGCCGCGGCGGCGAGGGCGACCCCCCCGCCCATGCGCCGGGAGAACCCGAGGAGGTCCAGGCGGAGCCCGGCTTTCGCCTGCGCCGCGGTCACCCACTCCAGCAGCCGGCGGCGCGTCACGTACACGCGCGTGAGCGTCCGCGCGATCGCGTCGCCCATCAGCCACGCCTGGTGCGCCAGCATCGTGAGCGTGAGCGCCGTCTGCGACGCGGCCAGGACGAGGTCGCGGCCGACCGCGCGGACGTGGCTCCGCTTCGCGATGCCAGGCGTGCGGGGGACCAGCCCGCTGAGGACCGGCAGGAGCGGGGGGAGCCCGAGCGTCGCCAGAACGAACGCGGTCCAGACCAGGGGCGAGGCGGCCGGCAGCGTCCATCCGACGACCAGCGTCAGGAAGGCCGCCGGCGCCGACAGCGTGCGCCGCAGGTTGTCCACCATCTTCCAGCGCCCGATCAACGGGAGCGGCGCGCGGAGAATCCACGGCAGCAGCTGCCAGTCGCCGCGCGCCCAGCGGTGCTGACGGGCCGCGGCGACCCCGTAGTGTGACGGCGCGTTCTCGAAGAGCTCGATGTCCGTCACCAGGCCGGCGCGCGCAAAGAGGCCCTCGAACAGGTCGTGGCTCAGCAGCGCGTTGGCCGGCACCCGTCCCGCGAGCGCCGCCTCGAACGCGTCCACGTCGTAGATCCCCTTGCCGGTGTACGACCCCTCTCCGAAGAGATCCTGGTAGACGTCGGACACGGCGGCGGCGTACGGGTCGATCCCGGAGGGGCCCGACGACAGGCGCTGGAAGAAAGAGCCGTCGCCCCCGGGCAGGGGCGGCGTCACGCGCGGTTGAAGCACGCCGTAGCCGTCGACGACGCGACGCGTGTCGGGATCACACTGCGGCCGATTGAGGGGGTGCGCCATCGTGCCGACCAGCCGGTTGACGACGCCCCGTGGCAGCCGCGTGTCGGCGTCGAGCGTGATGACGTAGCGCACGCCGGCCGGCGCGGCGGGCGCCGCGCCGTCCGTCGGCAGAAACGTCGTGTCCGTCGCGCCCCGGAGCAGGCGGTTCAACTCGTGGAGCTTCCCGCGCTTGCGCTCCCAGCCCATCCACGCCTGCTCGCCCTCACTCCAGACCCGCCGGCGGTGGAAGAGCAGGAATCGGGCGCCGCCGCCCGGCGGCGCGCCGTGGCGTCGGTTCAGGCGCGCGATGCCCGCGCGCGCCGCGGCGAGCGTCTCGTCGTCGCCCGGCACGCTCTGCGCGGACGCATCCGTCCAGTCGGAGAGGATCGCGAAGTGAAGATCGCCGTCGGGATTCGCCAGGTAATGCACCTCGAGCCGCTCGATCTGCTCGTCGACCTCGGCGCGGCCGGTCAACAGGGTCGGCACGACGATGATCGTCCGCAGATGCGACGGCACGCCATCGCGGAGCGCGAGTCGCGGCAGCGCGCTCGGTCCGAGCAGCGCCGTGACGCCGCGATTCACGAGAGCCATCGCCAGGTCCGAGGCCGGGACGACGGCCAGAAGCCCGAGCAGGAGCAGGCCGGCCAGTCCGACGCCCGAGGCGCCCGCATGGAGGAGGGGCAGCGAGAGGATCAACCCGCTGAGGACGACGAGCGTGCCGAGGAATCCCGGCGCCGCGGCCGCGACATAGGCGCGACGCAGCCGGCGCAGAGGCGGCGGCCGGCAGCCGAGCGCGTGCTCGAAGGCCACGCGCCCGTTCCCGATGAGCGGAAAGCCGGACGCGCCCGCGCGCCCGAGCGCCTCCCGGGCGACGTCCAGCTCGGAGCGGCCCGAGCCCCGGGCGAGCTCTTCGATCGCGTGCCGGTAGGCGTCGCGCGTCGCGAAGTCCAGCGCACAGAAGTGCGGGTCCGCGCGAAGCACCTCGTCGACCAGGCTGACCCCTTCGAAGAACTCGGCCCAGTCGAGCGCGGACATCAGGCTCATGCTCAGGATCACGTTGCGGACGGTCACGTTCATCGCCGCCTGACGCTGATGCTCGAGGCGCACGATGTCATCGGGCGTCGTCCCCTGGGCCGTCAGGCGTTCGTCCAGCCAGAGCAGCGCCGGGGTGACCGCCGGATCCTGATCGCGCAGCCGCTGGACGAGCTGCACCGCGAAGGCGGCCGCGAGCGGGGCGCCCTCGAGACGCTCGAGGACCGTCGCCACCGGCGCCGCCGGCTGGCCGTCGAGGCCGAGCAGGCCGTCCGCCAGTGCATCGGCGTCCTGACGCGCCGTGCGGCCGCGCACGATCGCCTCGGCGAGGCGCCGGAGGTTCTCGACGAGCACCACCCGCAGGGTGATCGCGACCGCCCAGAGCTCGCCGATCGTCAGCGGCTGAACACGCTGGTAGGCGCGGACGAACCGCCGGAGCATGTCCGGGTCGAACCGGCTGTCCGTATGCGCCACGAACGCCCAGGCCAGTCCGTAGACGCGCGGATAGCCCTCGAGCGGCCCCTCGGCCAGCTTGGGAAGCTTCCAGTAGAAGCCGGCCGGCAGATCGTCGCGGATCTCACGCAGCTGTTCATCGACGACGTGGAAGTTGTCGACCAGCCACTCCGCGGCCGGAGTGATCGCGCGTTCTTCCCGGATGGCCTTCGCGATCGCGCGATACGCGTCGCGCAGCACGCGTCCGTTGTCCTGGACGCGCGGCAGCAGCGGGCGCCCCTTCATCGACCCGCTCAGGACACGCTGGGCCCTCGCCAGGCTCTCGGCGTGCTGCTCGAGGCGCTCGGCGCCGAACAGCTCCGCCCGGATCGGCTCCTCGCCCGGCCCGCGGGGCGGCGCCGTGGAGGGTCTGGCGCTCGGTGGCGTGCGGAGCGCGCGACGCGAGGGCGCCGGGCTCGCGTCGCGATCACCGGGGGCGACGGTGCTCAGCGGCCGCGCCGGCGGCGCCTTCGTGCAGCAGTTCGCCCCGGCGAGGCCGGCGTGCCCTCCCCCGGCTTCCCGCCGAATCGACGGCTGCACTCGTTACAGAATTTCTGCGTCTCGTCCTTGAGCTCTCGTCGGCAGGTCGCGCACCGTACCATGTCTCGGCTCCTCGGCTCGTGCCATTCTATCTTTTATATAATTTATATGATCTTATATATGTGGTCAAGCCCCTCGCGCGTCTGCTGCGTGCGGGATGCCGGCACCACGGGGAGCAGCCGCTCGGGCTGCGCGGGCTGGTCGGTGTCGCCGCGATCCCGGCACCCGGGGAGCGACGACGCTCAGACGACGGGGCTGCGGGGCGACGTTACTCGGCGCGGAGCTCCCGCAGCCGCCGGTTGAGGGCGGTCATGCGGTCGTTCATCTGCTCGGCGAGGCGGCCGGCGCCCGTGCGCCGGGTCTTCCCCGCCTTCGGGACGGCGACCGGCGCCGGGCCCGCGTGACAGTAGCTGCACCCGAGCCTGAGACCGTGCTTGCACTCGACCCCGCCGTTCGTGTCCGTCATGGGCTCTCCGTTCCCCCTGCCGCCAGGGTACCGCAGCGCGGGCCTCTTGTCCCGGGCGGTTCTCCGGCCTCGCGCGGCACCGACGGCGTGGGGCCGCGTCGGGGCAATTCCCATCCGAATGCCTCATTGTCGGCCTGGTTTCCGCGATCTATGGTGCGTCGCAACGACCGGGCGCTCGGTCCGCTTCCCGATCGAGGGAGTCACGAAGCACGCTGGATCGAGTCCAGCGGGTGGTCGCGCAGCATCATGGCCGGTGGGGGCGAGAGGGCCCGGGAGAGGAAGGTGTGAAAATGATCCACGCTCCGCGGTCCGTCGTGGCCGGAACGCTCGCCGCAGCCCTGCTCGCCGTCCTCGTGGGCGCCGCGCCCGCGGCCGCCCAGAAGGCGGTCTGGAACCACAACTTCTTCGGCCCACCCCGCGCGGTCACGACCGGCATCGAGGCGATGGCCGAGTTCTACAAGAAGGAATCGAGCGGCGAGTTCGAGATCAAGATCGCCTATGGCGCCGCCCTGGGCCCGGAAAAGCAGGTGCCGGAGGCCATCAAGTCGGGCGGCTACGAAGGCGGAATGATGTGCGTCGGCTACTACCCCAACAAGTTTCCGCTGCTGTCCGTGACGGAGCTGCCCTTCCTGCTGCCCCGGCGCACGGAGGATCGGGCCAGGGTGGAGCACGCCGTCCTGAGTCACCCGCTGATCGCCAAGGAAATGGCCGACCGCTGGAAGATCAAGTACTTCGGGCCGACCTTCCTGCCGGCCTACGAGTTCATGGGGAACAAGCGGATCGCAGCCGTCGCCGACATGAAGGGCGTCAAGATGCGGATCTCCGGTCTGAACGCCAAGGCGCTGCAGGTCTTCGGGGCGGTGCCGACGATGGTCACCGCGCCCGAGGGGTACACCGCGCTGGAGCGCGGCACGATCGACAGCTTTGGATTTCCGTACTCGTACACCTTCGGCGCCTACAAGCTCCACGAGGTCTCGAAATACGTGACCGAGGGCATGGCCATGAGCGGCTTCCAGTGCTTTCAGGGCGTGAACCTGGACGCCTGGAACAGGCTGCCCGCCGGGCTGAAAGCGAAGCTGCCCCAGGCGCAGGAACTCGCGACCGCCGCGCTGTTCAAGGCCTACAAGGCCGCCGACGAGAAGTGGATCCCGATCTTCCGCGAGAAGCTCGAGCTCACCCCGTTCCCGCCCGAGGAGCGCGCGAAGCTCGCCGCCGGAGCCAAGGACATCTGGGAGGCCTGGGTCAAGGAGCAGGAGGCGGCGGGCCGCCCCGGGCGGGCGATCCTCGACTTCGTCAGGGCGGAAGTCGCCAAGCACAAGTGAGCTGAGCCGAGCGGGCGCCACGTGCACGAGCTGGCGAGCCTGGCGGCCATCGTCGCCGTCGCCCTGGCGGCGACGACGGCCGCCGTCAGCCTGGTCGGCCGCGCGCTGCGCGTGCTCGAATACGCCCTGCTCTCCGGCGCCGTCGTGGTCATCCTGTTCGTGATGGTCTTCGTGGGCGCCGAGGTGCTGATGCGCTACGGGTTCAACGCGCCGATCCCGGGACACCTGGAGGGCTCCGAGCTGCTGCTGCCGATCATCGTCTTCCTGGCGCTGTCCTACACCCAGGCGACCCACCGCCACGTCGGCATGGATCTGCTCCTGGACGTCCTGCCGCCCGGGGCGCGGCGCTATGCGCAGATGGCGACGCTCGTCGTCAGCCTGCTCACCTGCTCCGTCCTCGCCTACTTCAGCGGGAAGAACGCCTACCAGCTCTGGCTCTACGACGACGTCACGATGACGCCGCCCTATTTCAAGACCTGGCCGGCCGCGGCCGCCATCCCGCTCGGGTACGCCCTGATCACGCTCAGGATGTACCTGCAGATCCTGAACCTCTTCGATCCCGCGCGCTTCCCCTCGCATGCGCCCGACGACACCCTGCACGCGGTCGAGTAGCGGGACCGCCGGCATCGCGCCGGCCGCCGGCGGCGCGCCGAGAGCCCCTTGGACCAGGTCGCCGTCGGCGTAGTCTCGCTCGCCGTCCTGACGCTGTTCCTGCTCTCGGGCACGCGGATCGCGTTCGCCACCGCGCTCTGCGGGTTCCTCGGCCTGTGGATCCTGCGCGGCTACCAGCCGGCGGCCACGCTCTCGGCCACGAGCGTCCTCGGCCACCTCACCAACTACAACCTGCTGGTGCTGCCGCTCTTCATCATGATGGGCTTCTTCGCCTACTACGCCGGCATCACGCGCGACCTCTACTGGACGGCGCGGCAGTGGTTCGGTCACCTGCCCGGGGGCCTCGCGATCGCGACGATCTTCGGGGCGGCCGGCTTCGCGGCGGCCTGCGGCGCCTCCACCGCGTCGGCGGCGGTGATGGGCCGCGTCGCCCTGCCGGAGCTCAAGCGCTACGGCTACGACGACAAGGTCTCGACGGGCTGCGTCGCCGCCGGCGGCACCATGGCGACGATGATCCCCCCCTCGGTGCTGATGGTCGTCTACGGGTTCATCGCCGAGGAGTCGATCGGCGCCCTGCTGCTCGCCGGCATCATCCCGGGGCTCCTGGAAGCCGTCAGCTACGTGATCATGCTGCTCGTGCGCTTCCGTCTGAACCCTGCGCTGGGTCCGCCGATCCGGGGCATCACCTGGCCCGATCGCCTGCGATCGGTCCGGGGCGTCTGGGGCATGCTCGTCCTGGTCGTGCTCGTGATGGGCAGCATCTACACGGGCATCGCGACCCCGACCGAGGCCGCCGGCATCGGCGCGCTGGGGGCGCTCGTCCTCGCCGTGCCGCGGATGCGCTGGAGGGACTTCTGGGCCGCGATGGTCGAGACGGCGCAGACGAGCTCCCTCATCTTCGCCATCGTGGCCGGCGTCCTGATCTACGTCCACTTCCTCGGGTTCACCGGCATGCCGGGCGCGATCGCCAAGTCCATCGCCGTCCTCGACTGGACGCCGACGGCCGTCCTCATCGCCATCCTGGCGCTCTATCTCGTCCTCGGCATGTTCCTCGACGGCATCGGCATGATCCTGCTGACCGTGCCGATCATCCTGCCGACCATCAAGCACCTGGGGATCAACCCGATCGTCTTCGGCGTCCTCGTGGTCCGGATGGTCGAGATCGGCCTGATCACGCCGCCGGTCGGCCTCAACGTCTACGTGCTCCGCGGCGTCGCCCGGGACGTCTCCATGGGCGACATGTTCCGGGGCTGCGGCTGGTTCGTCTTCGTCGACATCATCAACGTCGCGATCCTGGTGGCCTTCCCGAAGATGATCCTCCTGATCCCGGAGACGATGATCCGGTAGCGTCAGGCGCTCTGGCGCTCCGGCGCCGGCCAGGCGCGCGCGGCCTTGTAGCGCAGGTCCGCCCAGCGCTCGGCGATGTCCTGCCCGAGGAGCGCGAGGTCGACGCCCTCGAAGCGGCGCTGCAGGCGCGTGAAGTCCGCGAGCGGCGCGAAGGCCGGCTCGTGGCTCACGCGATAGCGCCGCCCGCCCTCGATCTCGTAGAGCGGGTGGAAGCCGGTCTCCACGGCCAGGCGGGCGACGCGGATCGCCAGGCGGGACTCGAAGCCCCAGTTGAGACACGCCGTCACCACGTGGACCAGCTTGAAGCCCTTGTAGGTGAGCGCCTTCTGGAGCTTCGCGTCGAGGTCCCGCGGAAACGCCGCCGACGCGGTGGCCAGGTACGGCACCCGGTGCGCGGCGAGGATCTCCAGCAGGTCCTTGCGGTTGCGCGCCGCGGCGGGCACCTGCTGGAACGGCTGCGTCGACTTCGTGATGATGCCCCGCGGGGTGCCGCCCGACTGCTGGCCGCCCGTGTTCTGGTAGCCCTGGTTGTCGTTCACGATGACGAGCACGTTGGCGTTGCGCTCGGCGATGCCGGAGAGCCCGCCCAGCCCGATGTCGAACGCCCCGCCGTCGCCCGAGTAGGCCACGACCGTCTCGTCGGTGCGGCCTCGCAGCGCGAGCGCCTGGGACATGCCTTCCGCTTCGGCGAAGCCGGCCGCGTAGACGGTGAAGATGACGTTGCTGTCGCACACGGTGAACTCGCCGGGGAAGTAGCTGCCGGCGCAGCTCGCCAGGATGAAGTAGTAGGCCCTGGGGCCGACGCTCTGCATCACCTGGCGGAGCATGCTGACCGCGCCGCATCCCGGGCACGCCCCGTGCCCGCCGAAGTATCGATCGTTGCTGAACGG
>MGCF01000064.1:62455-64487 GCA_001788495.1 Candidatus Rokubacteria bacterium RIFCSPLOWO2_02_FULL_73_56 | reverse complement strand
ACGACCGCCCCCGCCATCGCGAGCCGGTGGCGGCGGAAGCGGCGCCACGCCTCGCCCCAGAGCGTCTCGCTCGCGGCGGGGCGCGCCCGGGGCAGGAGGCCGGCGAGGGCGCCGGAGGGGGCCGCCGGGGGCGTCATGGCCTAGCGGTACGAGATGCGCGGGTCGAGCCAGCCATAGAGGAGGTCGGCGACCAGGTTGAAGACGACGACGAGGCACGAGAAGACGAACGTGATCGCCATGACCACCGGCGTGTCGTTGGCGAGGATCGAGCTGATCAGCAGCGAGCCGATGCCGGGCACGCGGAAGATCTGCTCGGTGACGATCGCGCCGGTGAAGATGCCGGGGATCTGGAGCGCGACGAGCGTGACGACCGGGATCAGCGCGTTGCGGACGACGTGCTTGACGATCGTCACGCGCTCCGAGAGGCCCTTGGAGCGCGCCGTGTTGACGTAGTCGAGGCGGACGACGTCGAGGACCGCGGAGCGCACGAAGCGGGTGAGCGAGGCGCCCTGGAACAGGCCGAGCACCGTCACCGGCATGAGCGCCTGCTTGACGCTGTCCCACACCCACGTGAGGCCCGTGGAGTCGAGGTCGGCGCGGTAGATGAAGGGCAGCCAGTCGAGCTGGATGCTGAAGACCAGGATGAAGACGAGCCCCGTGAAGAACGTGGGCAGGGAGAAGCCGATGAAGGCGAACGTCGTGGCGAACTGGTCGAAGAGCGAGTAGGGGCGGAGCGCGGAGTAGACGCCGATCGGGAGCGCGACCAGGATGCCGAGGACCTGCGCCGAGCCCAGCACCCAGAGCGTGGTGCCGAGCCGCTGCAGGATGAGCGTGTCCACGTCGACCCGGCTGACGAACGAGAAGCCCCAGTCGCCCCGCACCATCGAGGTGAACCAGCGCGCGTAGCGGACGAGCACCGGGTCGTCCAGGCCGAACTGCTCGCGCAGCCGCTGGGCGACCTCGGCGGGCACGTTGGGGTTGGTCGCCAGCTCCTCGAACGGGTCGCCGGGCGCGAGGGCCAGCACGCTGAAGAGGATGAGGCTGATCCCGGCCAGGACGGGGATCGAGATCAGCAGGCGGCGGACGAGGTACCGTGACATGCAGCCCGGGGGCCGGACCGGCGGGCCCGGCCCCCGTGGGGACCGCTACGCCTTGGACCAGTTGCGCAGGTTCCAGAAGTCGGAGTCCCATCCGCTCTGGGCCGCGTCCTTGAGCCGGTTGGAGATGGCGGCCACGCGCGGCCGGAAGACCACCGGGATGACGACCACGTGCTTGATGACGAGGTCGTTCATCGCGATGAAGAGCGCGGCGCGCTTGACGGGGTCGAGCTCGGTCTCCGCGGCCTGGTAGAGCTTGTCGTACTCCGCGCTGCGCCAGCGGGTGATGTTCCGCCCCTGCCACTTGTTCGCCTTCCCGGCGACCTCCCGGGAGGTGAACTGGTTCATGAAGAGCCCGGGATCGGGCTGGGTCATGGTGGTCGTGTACATCTGGATGTCGGTGTAGAAGTGGGTGTACGTGTCGGGGTTCGCGGGATCCGACGAGAAGTAGACCGAGGCGACCACCGACTTCAGCTCCACCTCGATGCCGGCCTTCGCGCAGGCCTGCTTGACGATCTGCTGGTTCTTCTGGCGCGGGGCGTTGATCGACGTCTGGTAGACGAGCTTGAGCTGCTTGCCGTCCTTGGCGCGGATCCCGTCGGCGCCGCGCTTCCAGCCGCCGGCGTCCAGGATCTGGTTGGCCTTGTCGACGTTGAACTCCCACCGGGTGTTCTTCGACTGGAACTTCGACGGCGCGTTGAGGAAGTTGGCCGTCGCGATGCCGGTGCGCCCGTAGATCTGCTCCTGGACCGAGCCGCGGTCCACGAGCAGGTTGAGGGCCTGGCGGACGGCGGGGTCCCCGAGGAAGGGGTGCGTGGTCTTGAGGCTCGAGCGCTCGCCGTCCACGTCCTTCCACGGGTCGGTGTTGTTGAGCTGGATGTGCTCGATGTTGCCGCCGGCCACGATGTTCGCCCGGCCGCGGCCGCCCTGCTCCA
>MGCF01000064.1:0-62445 GCA_001788495.1 Candidatus Rokubacteria bacterium RIFCSPLOWO2_02_FULL_73_56 | reverse complement strand
ATGCGCTTCAGGATGTCGTCCTCGACCTGCATGTTCCAGGCGTAGTCGTACTCGCCGGTCTGGATCACCGCCCGGGCCGCCGACACCGCGTCGCCGCCGCCCTTCAGCTCGAGCTGGTCGAAGAAGGGCCGGTTCGGCAGGTAGTAGGTCGGGTTCAGCTCGGCGCGGATCGCGTCGCCGGGCTTGAAGTCCACGATCCGGTACGGCCCGGTGCCGACGGGCCGGAGGTTGGCCGGCGCCTCGCGCGACTTGGCGCCCTTGAAGGGCTCGAACACGTGCTTGGGGATGACCATGCCGCGGACGCCGCAGAACGCGTCCGCCCAGAACGGGGTCGGCTCCTTGAAGACCACCTTGATGCCGTGGGCGTCGAGCTTCTCGACACGCTCGATGCCCTTGTAGGACCCGATGGAGACGGAGGCGGTCTCCTTGTCCATGACGAACTCCCAGGTGAAGACGCAGTCGTCGGCGGTGAAGGGCTTGCCGTCATGCCAGACGACGTCCTTGCGCAGGCGCCAGACGACCGACTTGCCGTCCTTCGCGACCATGCCGTTCGTCAGGCTGGGCACCTCGGCGGCGAGGAACGGCACCAGGTTGCCGTCGGGGTCGTACGAGACGAGCGGCTCGTAGAAGATCCGCGAGCCGTCCTGGTCCTTGGTGCCCACGGCGAAGTGCGGGTTCAGGAGTGTCGGCGACTGCCACCAGAGGACCCGGACCTTGCCGCCGCCGCCCCGCCTGGCCGGGCCGGCGCTCTTCGGCTGGGCGTGGGCGACGCCCGCCCCGGCCAGCATCTGGGTCGCGAGGGGCGCGGTCAGCCCGAGGCCGACCATCGTCTGGATGAACTGCCGGCGCCCGAGGCGGCCGGCCTTGACCTCGGCGATCATCTCTCTCAGCGCGTGCTCGTCCATGGGCACCCTCCTGCGGGTTGGGCTCGCTGGGGCGGAGCGGTGGAACTCTTATAGTCGGCGCCGGGGCGGTCGTCAAGCGCGCGGCCCCCTACCGGGCCTCCAGCATACGGACGGCGACCTCGATCGCCTCCAGCATGGACTCGTGGTTCGCGGTGCCCTTCCACGCCCGGTCGAAGGCCGTGCCGTGGTCCACCGAGACGCGCAGGAAGGGGAGGCCGACCGTGACGTTGACGCCCGAGAGGCCGGTCCAGCGCTTGCGCGCTTCGTCGTACTCGAAGCCGAGCGTCTTCACGGGGATGTGCCCCTGGTCGTGGTACATCGCGACGACGATGTCGAACTCGCCGCCGCGCGCGCGGGAGAACACGGTGTCCGCGGGCAGGGGGCCGGTGACGTCGAGCCCCGCCGCCCGCGCCGCCGCGATCGCCGGCGCGATCGCGGTCTGCTCCTCGTCGCCGAAGAGGCCGTCCTCGCCGGCGTGCGGGTTGAGGCCCGCGACCGCGATGCGGCCGCGCGGCCGGCCGAGCCCCGCGAGCGCCTGCTGCGCGAGGTGGAGGGTGCGCAGCACGCGCTCGCGCGTGACGAGGTCGGGCACCCGGCGCAGCGGCACGTGCGTGGTCACGTGGATGACCCGGAGCTCCTTGCCCATGAGCAGCATGGCGAAGTCGCGCGTGCCGGAGAGCGCGGCGAGGATCTCGGTGTGGCCCGCGTGCGGCACGCCCGCGGCGGCGAGCGCCTCCTTGTTGATCGGGGCGGTCACGATGCCGTGGATCTCGCCCGCCTGCGCGAGCGCGACGGCCTTGGCGATGTACGCGTACGCGGCGCGCCCGGCCGGGGCACTCACCTCCGCCCGCGGCAGCGTCGCCATGTCCACGTTCCCGAGGTTCAGGACCTCGAGCGTCCCCGGCGCCCAGCGGCAGTCCGCGACGCGGGCGACCGCGTGCAGCGTGAGCGGCGAGCCGACCAGCGCCAGCGCCTCGCGCATGGCCCCGGCGGCGCCGATGACGACGGCGCGGCTCGCCTCCGCCGCGGCGGGCTCCGCGCAGGCGCGCGCGATGATCTCGGGACCGACCCCGGCGGGGTCGCCCATGGTCACGCCGAGAATCGGTCTGATCACGAGCGGGCCTCCGTGTGGAGGGTGACGAGGAGATCGGGGGCGCCGAACCCGCCCGCCTTCGTGAGCAGGGCGAGCGGGGGACGCGCGGGCGTCCGGAGGTGGCCGAGCGCGAGCCCCGGCCGGGGCGCGCCCAGGAGGTCCACGCGCTCGGCGTCGAGCGCGCGGTAGAGGGCGACCGCGGTGTCGCCCCCCGTCGCGACGACCAGGTCCCAGGCGTCCTTGTCGAGGCGGCGCCGCACCTCGGCGGCGAGCGCCGCGGCGACCGCGTGCGGGTCGGCGGCGTCGCCCTCGGGCGCGGCGAGCACCTCGAGCCCCGCGCGTCGCGCCGCCGCGACCTGGGCGCGCGTCGCCGCGTGACGGCTGCCGGCGACGATCAGCCAGCGGCCGCCCGTCGGCAGCGGCGGCGCGGGCGCGGCCAGCCCGAGCCGGCGCGCGAGCGCGCCCGCGAGCCCCGCGGAGCCGACGAGGAGCGGCGCGGTGGCGGACTCGAGCGCGGCGTCGACGAGGGCCCCGAGGTCCGCGTCGGTCTCGGCGTCGGCGACCGCGACCGTGCCGCCGAGCCGGCCGAGGCGCGCGGCGAGCGCGGCGACGCCCGCGCGGACCTCGACGAGGGGAATCCACGCGATCGGCCGGTCGAGCGCGGCGCGGAGCACGTCGACGACGTGCGCGGCGGCGGCGCCGTCCACGCGGAGGACCCGGTCGCGCACGACGCGTCCCTGCGCCGGGAACGCGGGCGTGAGGAGCGCGCTCGCCGCGCCGGCGGCGCGCAGCAGCGCGTCCAGCTCGGCGCCGACGGGACCGCGCAGCGTGGAGTCGATCTTCTTGAACCACGTGCCGGCGCCGCGCGCGGTGGCGGCGGCGCGCCCGACGCGCGCGGCCGCCTCGGCGGGCGCGAGCGGGCGCGACTCGGTGTCGACGACGGCGACCGGGCCCGCGGCGCGCCCCGCCGGCCACACGGTGACGGGAACCGGCGCCTCGCCGGCGAAGAGCGCGCCCGAGTCGCACGCGCCCGTGAGATCGTCGGCGAGGATCGTGAGCGCCATGGGAATACGCCCCACTATAGCAAGTGTTTACAGATCGTTCACCGTCGCCGGAGGTATACTTCGAGGCGTCCGATGCCACGCAAGCTCGCACTCGTCACCGTCGCCGCCGTCGCCCTCGGCCTCGCGGGCGTCGTCCTCGTCCTGGCCCTGCGGCCGGCGCCGGCGGCGCGCGTCGAGGAGGCGGCGCCGGCCGGCCCGGCGGCGGGCGCTTCCGTCCAGCCGGTGGCGCTCAAGCCGCGCGCCGGCCGCGCGTTCGGCTTCGAGCAGGCCCTGCGCGAGCTCGACCTGATCCGTCCGTCGCGCCAGAAGCTCGCCGACGACTTCAGCGCGCCGCTCGTCGACGGCCGCACGCTCAAGCTCTCCGCCCAGCGGGGCAAGATCGTCATGATCAACTTCTGGGCGACGTGGTGCCCGCCGTGCCGCGAGGAGATGCCGGCGATGGAGCGCCTGTGGCGGCACCACCAGGACCAGGGCTTCGTGCTCCTCGCCGTGTCGGTGGACAGCGTCACGGCGAAGGTCAAGCCGTTCGTCGCCGAGCACCAGCTCACGTTCCCGATCCTGCTCGATCCGGCGATGGACGTCGCGAACGCCTACGGCGTGCGGGCGCTGCCGTCGAGCTTCTTCGTGGACCGCCGCGGGACCCTCACGGCCCTCGCGCTCGGCCCGCGGGCCTGGGACAACGACGCCTCGCACTCGCTGGTCGAGGCGCTGCTCCGCCGCTGATGGGCCCCTCGCTCGGCGTCGCGGTCGCCTTCGGCGCGGGCCTGCTCTCGTTCCTGTCGCCGTGCGTGCTCCCGCTCTTCCCCTCGTACCTCTCGTTCATCACGGGCATGTCGGTGAGCGACCTCGCCGGCGACCTCGGCGCGGCGGTGCGCCGCCGGGTGCTCCTGCACGCGCTCGCGTTCGTCGGGGGGTTCTCGCTCGTGTTCGTGGGGCTCGGCGCCTCGTTCAGCGCCCTCGGGCAGTTCCTGCTCGACTACCGCGACTGGATCCGCCGCGTCGGCGGCGTGCTGATCATCCTGTTCGGGCTCTACATCGCCGGGCTCCTGAAGCTCGCGCTGCTCGGGCGGACGACGCAGTGGCGGCTGCGCGAGAAGCCGGCCGGCTACCTCGGCTCGCTCGTGGTCGGCGTGACGTTCGCGATCGGCTGGACGCCCTGCGTGGGCCCGATCCTCGGCGCGATCCTCTCGCTCGCGAGCACGGCGGAGAACGTCGGGCGCGGCGTCGGGCTCCTGGTCGCGTACTCGGCGGGGCTGGGCGTGCCGTTCGTGCTCTCCGCGCTCATGCTCGGACCGGCGCTGCGCGTCTTCCGGCGCTGGCGCCCGTTCATCCCGGTGGTCGAGCGCGTCGCGGGCGTCATGCTGATCGTCGTGGGCGTCCTCGTCTACACGAACTACTACACGCTCCTGAACGCCTGGGCGATCTCCCTCACCCCCGAGTGGCTCCTCAGGCGGCTGTAGCCGCGTGCGCGTCCACGTCCGCGTCCCCGCCACCTCCGCCAACCTGGGCCCCGGCTTCGACACGCTCGGGCTGGCGCTCGCGCTGCGCAACGAGGTCACGGCCGCGGAGGCCGAGGGCGTGAGCGTGCGCATCGAGGGCGAGGGCGCGGCGCGGCTCGCGCGCGGCGGCGACAACGTCGTGGCGCGCGGCGTGCGGCTGGCGTTCGAGGCGGTCGGGCGCCGCTTCCCCGGCTGCGCGCTCGACTGCCTGAACCGCGTGCCCACCGCCCGCGGGCTCGGCTCGAGCGCGGCGGCGTGGGTGGGCGGGCTCGTGGCGGGCAACGCGCTGCTCGGCTCGCCGCTCCCGCGCGAGGCGCTGCTCGCGCTCGCGGCCCGCGCGGAGGGCCATCCCGACAACGTCGCGGCCGCGCTGCTGGGCGGGCTCACGGTCGCGTGCGCGGACGGCGAGGGCGTCACCGCGGTCGCGCTGCCCGTGCCGCCGGCGCTCCGCTGGGTGGCGCTCATCCCCGGCGTGACGAGCGCGACCGCCGAGGCGCGCGCCGTGCTGCCGCGCACGGTGCCGCGCGAGGACGCGGTGTTCAACGTGCAGCGGGTGGCGCTGCTGCTCGCGAGCCTGCAGGCCGGGCGCACGGACGCGCTGGCGCGGGCGCTCGAGGACCGGCTGCACCAGCCCTACCGGCTCAAGCTCTTCCCGTGGATGCCCGACGTCGCCGCCGCCGCGCGCGCCGCGGGCGCGCTCGGCTGCGTGCTGAGCGGCGCCGGGCCCGCGCTCCTGGCCGTGACGACGGGCGACGCCGGGGACCTCGGGCGCGCGATGGAGGCGGCGCTCCGGGCGGCGGGGATCGCGGGCGCCGCGCACGCCCTCGCCGTGGACACCGAGGGCGCGGTCGTGCGGGTGCTGGGTGGTGCGGCGTGACCGACGGCGTCCTCGCGGACCGGGAGCTGCGCCGGGCGGTGGCCGAGGGCTGGATCCGCGTCGTCGAGCCGGTCGCCGACGCCCAGTTCCAGCCCGCCAGCCTCGACCTCCGCCTGGGCCCGGTCGGCTACCAGCTCCGCGCCAGCTTCCTGCCGTTCCGGCAGACGGTGCAGAGCCGCCTGGGCGAGGACCTCGCGCAGAGCGACCTCGTCATCGACCGCGTCTCGCTCGAGTCGGGCGCCACGCTCCAGCGCGGCTCCGTCTACCTCGTGCCGCTGCTCGAGTCGCTCGCGCTGCCGCCCCACGTCCGCGGCCGCTCGAACCCCAAGTCCACGACCGGGCGGCTCGACATCTTCACGCGCGTCATCAGCGACGGCACGCCGCGCTTCGACGAGATCCGCGCGGGCTACCGCGGGGGCCTCTACCTGGAGGTCTCGCCGCAGTCGTTCCCGGTGCGCGTCCACGCGGGCGCCTCGCTCAACCAGCTCCGGCTGCTCACGGGGCAGACCGCGATGTCCGACGCCGAGCTCGAGCGAACGTACCGGGAGACGCCGCTGCTCTACGACGACGCCGGCCGGCCCATCCCCGTCGAGCGCGCGGTCTTCAACGACGGGCTCTGCATGGGCGTCGACCTGTCGGGGGTGCGCACCGGCGGCATCATCGGCTACCGCGCCCAGCCGAACCCGCCCGCCGTGGACCTGGCGCGCGTGGACCACTACGACCCCGCGGAGTTCTGGGAGCCGATCAAGCGCCCGGCGCACGACGCCTACATCCTCGAGGCGAACCGCTTCTACATCCTCGTGTCCAAGGAGCGGATCCGCGTGCCGCCCGAGTTCGCGGCCGAGATGGTCGTCTACGACGCCGGCGCGGGCGAGATCCGCACGCACTACGCCGGGTTCTTCGACCCGGGCTTCGGGTTCGGCGACGGCAGCGTGCTCGGGACCCGGGTCGTGATGGAGGTGCGCGCCCGCGAGGTGCCGTTCATGGTCTACGACGGCCAGACGTCCTTCAAGGTGTGGTTCGAGCGGCTGCGCGGCCGCCCCGAGCGCGTCTACGGCGTCGGCCTCGGCTCGTCCTACCAGCACCAGACGCTCACCCTCTCCAAGCAGTTCAGGCGCCCCGCGGAGGGATGATAGAATGGCGGCAGTGGCGAGTCCCGGCGCGGCGTCCCACGGTGGAGGTCCCGAGGGAGGGCACCATGGCTGAGCAGCAGAAGAAGAAGGAGACCCGGCCGACGAAGCCCGCGGAGGGCGGCGACGGCGCGGCGGGCAGCCCCGAGCTCGCCAAGAAGGGCAAGAAGATCAAGGAAGACATCGACAAGCTCCTCGACGAGATCGACGACATCCTGGAGGAGAACGCCGAGGAGTTCGTGAAGAGCTACGTGCAGCGGGGAGGCGAGTAAGCCCGTGCCGATCTACGAGTACCGGTGCAAGCGCTGCGATGCCGAGTTCGAGAAGTACGTCCCGGGAGCTGCGACCGCGGTCCTCTGCCCGACCTGCCAGAGCGGCGAGGTGATGCGCAAGCTGTCGGTGTTCGGCCTCCGGACGACCGGCGCCTTCCAGGCGTCGGCCGCGGCGGGCGACGGCGGCGGCTGCTGTGGCGGCGGGTGCGCCTGCCACTGACGGTCCCCCCGCGCCCCGCCGCGCGCTGATGGATCTCCGCCGCCTCGAGATCTTCGCCAAGGTCGCGGAGCTCGGCAGCTTCTCCCGCGCCGCCGAGGCGCTCGCCCTGACCCAGCCCACCGTGTCGGAGCACGTGCGCGCGCTCGAGGACGAGCTGGGCGTGCAGCTCCTCGACCGCCTCGGCCGCGGCGCCGCGCCGACCCACGCCGGCGAGCTGCTCCTGGGCTACGCGCGGCGGCTGCTCGCGCTCTCGCGCGAGGCCCGGCAGGCGCTCGACCAGCTCCAGGGGCGCATGAGCGGCGAGCTGGTCGTCGGCGGCTCGACGATCCCGGGCGAGTACGTGCTCCCCGCGCTGATCGGCCAGTTCAAGGGCAAGTACCCCGACATCTCGATCTGCCTGCGCATCGGCTCGAGCGCGCAGGTGAGCGAGTGGGTCGACGAGGGCCGGGCCGAGGTCGGCGTCGTCGGCGCGCCGCCGGCGCCGCGGACGCTCGAGTCGCGCGAGCTGATGGCCGACGAGCTGGTCGTCGTGGTCCCCGCCGACCACCCCTGGGCCGGCACGCAGCAGGTGGCGCTCGCCGACGTGCAGCAGGAGCCGCTCCTCGTGCGCGAGCGTGGCTCGGGCTCGCGCGCGGCGCTCGAGCGCGGCCTGGCCGACGCCGGCACGGCGCTCGGCAAGTTCCGCGTGGTCGGGGAGCTGGGCTCGACCCAGGCGATCAAGCAGGCGGTGCGCGCCGGCGTCGGCGTCGCCCTGATCTCCAGGCGCGCGGTGGAGGACGAGTGCCGGGCCAACCTGCTCTCGTGCGTGCGCGTCCGTGACCTGCGCTTCGCCCGCGCCTTCTACCTGGTCACCCACCGCAATCGCGCCCGGTCGCCCCTCGCCCAGGCCTTCGTCGAGTTCGTGGAATCCCAGGCCCCCGGCCGCGCGTCCTAAGGCACGTCATGGTCGAGCACACGCACACGGAGGTCCGGCTCACCTCGTACGCCGCCTGCGCCGGCTGAGCGTCCAAGATGGCTCCTGGAGATCTCCAGGAGGTGCTCGCGGGGCTCAGGCCGGCCGGGCGGGCGACGCCGCCCGACCTGCTCGTCGGGCTCGGCGCGGCGGACGATGCCGCCGTGTACCGGATCACGCCCGACGTCGCGATCGTCGAGACGCTCGACTTCTTCCCGCCGGTCGTGGACGACCCCTGGACCTGGGGCGCCGTCGCCGCGGCCAACGCGATGTCGGACGTCTACGCGATGGGCGGCGAGGTGCTGTTCGCGCTCGCGATCGCGGGCTTCCCGCGCGAGCTGCCGAAGGCGATCATCGCGGACGTCTTCCGCGGCGGCAGCGACAAGGTGGCCGAGGCGGGCGGCGTGATCGCGGGCGGCCACACCGTGGTGGACACGGAGCCCAAGTACGGGCTCTGCGTCACGGGCCGCGTGCATCCCGACCGGCTCCTGCTCAAGGGGGGCCTCCGCCCCGGCGATCGCGTGTTCCTGTCGAAGCCCCTCGGCACCGGCGTGATCGCCACCGCCGGCAAGGACGGCCACGCCCCCGCCGACGTGCTCGCGGGCGCCGTGGCGAGCATGCTGCGGCTGAACCGGCTCGCCGCCGAGGTGGCGCGCGCGACGGGCGCCTCGGGCGCGACCGACATCACGGGCTTCGGCTTCCTCGGCCACGCCGGCGAGATGGTGACGGCCTCGGGCGCGGGGCTCGAGATCCACGCCGGGCGCCTGCCGCTGCTCGCCGGCGCCCGGGCGCTCGCGGAGGCCGGGCACTGGAGCGGCGGGATGAAGCGCAACCGCCGCCACGTGGACGCGGTCTTCGGCGAGCGGCTCCGCATCGACCCCGCGGTGCCCGCCGTCCTCGCCTCGCTGCTGACGGAGTCGGAGACCTCGGGCGGCCTCCTGTTCTCGGTCCGGCCCGAGCGCGCCGCGGAGGTGCTCGACGGCTTCCTGCGGCGCGGCGAGGAGTGCTGGGAGGTGGGCCGCGTGCTCGCCGAGCCCGTCCTCACCGTGCTGGCCTAGCGTCCCGTCCACGAACTCGCGTTCACGGTCGCCGCGGCTTCACTCCATCCGGGCGCGCGGGGCGTCCCCTCCCGCACGCGCCCGTCGGCCCGGACTCGACGCGCGACGGGGCTTGACATGACTTCGAGAACGGCACACTCGCCGCGCCCGGCCCGGGGGCGGGTGCGGTCCCCGCCGATACGAGCTGCCGTTGCAAATCGGCAGAAACGATGTGACTCCCGTGAGAATCCCTATAGCCTGAGCCCGCCTCTCTACAGGGAGGCGCGCCGGCCGCCGGCCGCCAATCTTTCGCCCGGAGGCCCTGGCATGAAGCGTGTGTGGCTGCTCCGCGCGCTCCTGTCCCTGGCCACCGTCGCGCTGCCCGCGGTCGGCGCGGCCGACGTCCCCGAGGTGCTCCGGATCTCCGCGATCCCGGACGAGAACCCGAACGAGCTCCTGCGGATCTACGCGCCGTTCGCCGAGTACCTCGCGAAGGAGCTCGGGATGAAGGTGCGGTTCACGCCGGTGGTCGACTACGCCGCGACCGTCGAGGGGCTCGCCGCGCGGAAGCTCGACCTCGTCTGGTACGGCGGCTTCACCTCGGTCCAGGCCGTCCGCCGCACCAACGGCACCGCGAAGCGGCTCGTGCTCCGCCAGGAGGACGCGCAGTTCACGTCGGTGTTCATCGCCCGGCCGGGCTCGCCGATCAAGGGCCTCGCCGACCTCAAGGGCAGGACCTTCGCGTTCGGCTCCGTCTCCTCCACGTCGGGCCACCTGATGCCGCGCTACTTCCTGCTCAGGGCCGGCGTCGCGCCCGACAGGGATCTGAAGCAGGTCGCCTTCTCCGGCGCGCACGACGCGACCGCGCTCTGGGTCGAGTCGGGCAAGGTCGAGGCCGGCGCGCTGAACTTCCTCGTCTGGGACAAGCTCGTCGCGCAGAAGAAGGTGGACCGCGCGAAGGTCGACGTCTTCTACACGACGCCGCCGTACGTGGACTACGTCTGGACCGCGCGCGGCGACCTGGACGCGGGGCTGCAGGAGAAGATCACCGCGGCGTTCCTCAAGCTCGACCACGCGAACCCCGCACACACGCGGCTCCTGGACCTGCACCGCACGAAGAGGTACATCAAGGCCATCGACGCCGAGTGGAAGGGCGTGGAAGAGGCGGCGATCTCGGCGGGGCTGCTCAGGTAGTGTACGAGCTCGCCGGGATCCGCAAGGTCTTCGCCGACGGCTCGGTCGCCCTCGAGGACCTCTCGCTGAGGGTCGGGCCGGGGGAGCACGTGGCCTTCATCGGCCCGAGCGGGGCCGGGAAGACCACGCTCTTCCGGATCCTGAACCTCACGCTCCGGCCGACCGCGGGCACGCTGATCTTCGAGGGGCAGGACGTCGCGGGGCTCTCCGATGCCGGGCTCCGGCGCGTCCGCACCCGCATCGGCACCATCTACCAGCAGCAGAACCTGGTCGGCCGGCTGCGGGTCGTCCACAACGTGCTCGCGGGCCATCTGGGCCGCTGGTCCACCGCCACCGCGCTCGCCTCGCTCGTCCGGCCCCGCGACGTCGCGGGCGCCGGCCGGGCGCTCGAGCAGGTCGGGATGCCGGAGAAGCTCTGGGCGCGCACCGACGAGCTCTCCGGCGGCCAGCAGCAGCGCGTGGCGATCGCCCGCGTGCTCGTGCAGGACCCCGACGTGATCCTGGCCGACGAGCCGGTCTCGGCGGTGGACCCGTCGCTCGCGGTGTCGATCGTGACGCTGCTGCGCGACCTCTCGCACGAGTCGCGCAAGACCCTCCTCATGAACCTCCACAGCGTGGACCTCGCGCTCGGCTACTTCCCGCGGATCGTCGGCGTCCGGGACGGGCGCGTGCGGTTCGACCTCTCGCCCGACCGGGTGGGCCCGGAGCTGCTGGCCGAGCTCTACGCCGGGCACCGCGACGAGGAACGCCAGCTCGAACGGCTCCGCGATGGCCAGAATCCCCTCGGCGCCGCCTGCCGACCGCTTCCGGGCTTCCGGAAGTAGACGGCGCTTCCCGTACCTCTTCACCGCCGTCTTCGCGGCGAGCGTGCTCTTCTCGCTGCGCGCGGCGCAGGTGGACCCGCGCCGCCTGCTCGAGGGCGACGCGCTCGGCAACGTGGCGAAGTTCGTCCGGGGCATGTTCCCGCCGAGGCTCGACGGCGAGTTCCTCGGGCTGATGGCGCGCCCGGCGATCGAGACGGTCCAGATCTCGGTCATGGGGACCGCGATCGCCGTCGCGCTCGGCGTCCCGCTGGGCCTGCTGGCGACCTCGTCGCTGACGTGGCGGGGCGTGCTGCACGAGCGGACGAGCCGCACGGGGCGGTGGCTCCTGGGCTTCGCCCCGTACGCCGCGGCGCGCGCCGTGCTCTCGGTGTTCCGCGCGATCCCCGAGTACGTGTGGGCGTTCATGTTCGTCCGCGCGGTCGGGCTCGGCCCGTTCGCGGGCGTGCTGGCGATCGGCGTCGCCTACGGCGGCATGCTCGGCAAGGTCTACTCCGAGATCCTCGAGAACGTGAGCCCGCGGCCGCTCGAGACGCTCCGCGCCGCGGGCGCCTCCCGCCTCGGCGTGGCCCTCTACGGGCTCGTGCCGCAGGCGCTCCCGAACGTCATCGCCTACACGCTCTACCGGTGGGAGTGCGCCATCCGCGCCTCGGCGATCCTCGGCTTCGTGGGCGCGGGCGGGCTCGGGCAGCAGATCGAGCTGTCCATGCGGATGTTCCAGTTCGACGAGGTCCTCACGCTGCTCGCGATCCTGTTCGTGCTCGTGGCGTCGGTGGACGTGCTCAGCGGCCGGATCCGCGGGTGGGTGGCCTGAGGGCGCGCGCCGCGGCCGCCCGCCCCGGGCGCACCGCGCCGCTGCTCGCCGGCGCGGGCCTGGCGGCGCTCCTGGCCTGGTCCTGGCACGGGACGGCCGTGGATCTCCCGGGCCTCTTCGGCGGGGAGGGGATGCGCCAGGTCGCGACGTACGTCGCCGGACTCTTCCCGCCCGACCTCTCCGCCCGGACGTGGCGCGACGCGGCGGCCGGCGCGGTCGAGACGTTCGCGATCTCGCTGATCGGCTCGCTGCTCGCCGTGGGCCTCGGCCTGCCCCTGTCGCTGCTCGCGACGCGGACGCTGCTCTACCGCGGGATCCTGTTCGAGGGCCGGCGCCCCGGCCCCGGCGCCCGCACGGCCCGCGTCGCGCTCTACGCGGCCGGCAAGGCGCTGCTCAACCTGCTGCGCACGATCCCGGAGATCGTCTGGGCGCTGATCTTCGTCTTCATGGTCGGCCTGGGCCCGTTCCCCGGCGTGCTCGCGCTCGGCTTCCACACGGGCGGCGTGCTCGGCAAGCTCTTCGGCGAGGTGCTCGAGGACGTGGACCCGGCACCGCTCGAGGCGCTGCAGGCGACCGGCGCGAGCCGCTTCGGGATCCTCGTCTACGGCGTGCTGCCGCAGGCGCTCCCGCAGTTCGTCTCCTACGCGCTCTACCGCTGGGAGGTGAACATCCGGGCCGCGGCGATGCTGGGCTTCGTGGGGGCGGGGGGCCTCGGCCAGCGGATCCACATCGCGATCAGCCTGTTCCAGGAGCACCAGCTCCTGACGCTGATCCTGGCGATCTACGCGATCGTGACGCTCGTGGACGCGCTCAGCGCGTACCTACGCGCGCGGCTCGTGTGAGGCGGCCTGGCTCCGCAGGACGGCCAGCAGACGCTGCTTGAGCTCGGCCGGGATCTCGACCTCGCGGAGCTTGCTGGCCGCGTTCATCGTCCCGCGGTAGGTGTTCACGAAGGCCACGCACGGCCCGCAGCTCTCGATGTGCCACTCGATCAGCTCGCGGGTCTCCACCGGGAGGGCGCCCTCGATGTAGTCGCCGAGCAGCTCGGCGATCTGCCGGCACTCCAGCGACGAGGGCCCGGACGCACCGCTGTCGGACATCGCGGTCATTATATGTAAGAAGCTCCTGCTGTAGGGATGCCTCCGCCGCGGCGAAGGATTCCGCGCCCGGCTGGACGGGGCGCGGGCCCGCCGGTATGCTCGGGCCCGATGCCCGCCCGCCTGGCCCTCCTCGCGCCGTTCCTGTCCCCGTCCGTGCGCGGCAACGCCGTGACCGTGGAGCGGATCGCGCGCGGCCTGCGCGCGCGGGGCGTCGAGCTTCGGGTCTGGGACCTCTCGGTCGCGCCGGAGAGCCTCGTCGAGGCCGAGGTGGGCGCCTGGCGGCCGGCGCTGATCCACGCCTTCCACGCCTGGCGGGCCGGTCCGCTCGCGCTCCGGCTCGCGCGCCGCGCCGAGCTGCCGCTCGTCGTGACGCTCACGGGGACCGACGCGAACCACGACCTCCTCGACCCGGCGCGCGCAGCCGTCGTGCGCCGCGTGCTCGAGGGCGCCGCGCGGGTCACCGTGTTCCACGCCGCCATCGCCGCCCGCGTCCTCGGCGTGCTGCCCGACCTCGCCGGGCGGCTCGTCGTCGTGCCGCAGGCGGCACGGCTCGAGGCGCAGGAGGCGTTCGACTTCGCCGGGCGCTTCCCGCTGCCGCCCGGCGCGCTCCTGTTCGTCTTCCCCGCCGCCGTCCGGATGGTCAAGGGCCCGCTCCTGCCCCTTGGGCCGCTCGCGCGCCTGGCCGCGCGGCGGCCGGCGCTGCGCCTGCTCTACGCGGGGCCGATCCTCGACCCGGACCTCGGTGAGGCGCTGCTCCGCGAGCTCGCGGGCCGCCCGTGGGCGCGCCACGTGGGCGCCGTGCCCCACGCACAGATGGCCTCGCTCTACGCCCGCGCGGACGTGGTCCTGAACTGCTCGCTCTCCGAGGGCGGGATGGCGAACTCGATCCTCGAGGCCCTCTCGCTCGGCCGCGCCGTCCTCGCCTCGGACATCGAGGGCAACCGCTCGCTGGTCGAGGACGGCGTCACGGGGCTCCTCTTCCGCGACGCGGCCGAGCTCGAGGCCCAGGCCGAGCGCCTCGCGGGCGACCCGGCGCTGCGCGGGCGCCTGGGCGCCGCGGGCCAGGCGCTCGTCACCGCGCGCTTCCCCGGGGCGCGGGAGATCGACGGCTACCTCGACGTGTACCGCTGCCTGGCGCCTGCCAGCGCGTGAGCGCGCGGCTCGCCCGGCGGCTCGCGCCGGAGTCGGTGGCCCTCGTCGGCTGCCCGTGGGACCTCGCGCGCCCCGACGTCGTGTGGGTCGGAGCGCCCGGCGCCCAGGTGCGGGAGGTGCCCGTTGAGCGGGCAGTGCCGCGGTGCGCAGATACAGGCGGGCGGGGGATCGAGTAGTATGGAACCACTAGGCCACTTGACGGTTCTTTCATAATGAACCTGGGCGGTCACCGCCTTCGGCGCGCGACGCGGGCGCGGCGAGCCTCGAGAGAGGAGAGCCGGATGGGCCAGGAGGAGCGGGCGCGGGAATTCGTGGGCGCCTTCCAGGCGCTCAGGGCCGAGGTCGAGAAGGTCATCGTCGGCCACGGCGAGATCATCACGCACGTCCTCACCGGCATGTTCGCCGGCGGCCACATCCTGCTCGAGGGCGTGCCCGGGCTCGGCAAGACGCTGCTCATCAAGACGCTCGCCGAGGGCCTCGAGCTGTCGTTCTCGCGCATCCAGTTCACGCCCGACCTGATGCCCGCCGACATCGTCGGGACGAACATCATCGTCGAGGATGCCGACGGCCGGAAGCACTTCCAGTTCCAGCACGGGCCGATCTTCGCGCACATCCTGCTGGCCGACGAGATCAACCGGGCCACGCCCAAGACGCAGTCGGCGCTGCTCGAGGGCATGCAGGAGGGCGCGGTGACCGTGGGCGGCGCCTCGCGGCCGCTGCCGGCGCCGTTCTTCGTGCTGGCCACCCAGAACCCGATCGAGATGGAGGGCACGTACCCGCTGCCCGAGGCGCAGCTCGACCGCTTCTTCTTCAAGCTCCGCGTCCGCTACCCCGCGCTCGAGGAGCTCAACGCGATCATCGACCGGACCACGCAGGCGCGGCAGGTCGCGGTCAACCGGGTCCTGAGCGGGCCGACCGTCCTCGGCTTCCGCGAGCTCATCCGCGAGGTGCCGATCGCCTCCCACGTGCGCGACTTCGCGTCCGCGATCGTGATGGCGACCCACCCGCAGTGGGACCAGGCGCCCGAGGTCGCGCGCCGCTTCGTCCGCTACGGGGCGAGCCCGCGGGGCGCCCAGGCGCTCGTCCTCGGCGCGAAGGTGCGGGCGCTCGCCGAGGGACGCTACAACGTCAGCGTCGACGACATCAAGGCGCTGGCCGCGCCGGCGCTGCGCCACCGCATCATCCTGAACTTCGAGGGCGAGGCCGAGGGCGTCGACACGGACACCCTCGTCGGCCAGATCGTGGAGAGCGTGGAGGCGGCCGCCGTCGAGCGCAAGGAGGTCTTCCTCCGGTGACGCATCCGTTGCCGATCGAGACCCTCGTGCGGCGGGTCGCCCGGCAGGTGCGGCTGCGTCGCGCGGAGCACGCCGGCGTCCGGGGGGCGTTCTGGGGCGCGGCGGCCGCCGCCCTGCTCCTGGTCTTCCGGAGTCCCCTCGGCGCCGTGGCGCTCGCGCTCGCCGCGGGCCTGGTCGCCGCGGGCGTCCTCGCGGGGGTGGCGTGGGGGCTCGCCCGGCGCGTGGGCGCCCGAGACGCCGCGCGCGTGGCCGACCGGGCCTTCGCGCTCGACGACCGCGTGGCGACCGTCCTCGAGTGGGCCGAGCGGCCCGACCGGACGCCGCTGGTCGACGCGCTCGTCGCCGACACGCTCGCCCGCGTCGAGGCGCTCGAGCCCCGGCGGATGGTCGAGCGCGTGTCGCCGCGCGAGGCGCGCTGGCTGCCCGTGCCCGTCCTGGCCGGGCTCGTGCTGCTGCTGGCGCCGCCGGTGCCGATGCCCGCGGGCGGGCTGCCCGACTTCCTGCCGTCCCGCGGCGACGAGGAGCGCGAGGAGCGCTCGGCCTCGACGCTGCTCGAGGAGCGCACGCGGCCGCTCGCGAAGGAGCCGCTCAAGCGCGCGATGCTCGAGGAGCGGGACTTCGCGCAGCGCGCCGGTGCCAGCGGCGCGGCGAGCGCCGGCGACCTCGCGGCGATCTTCAAGGACACCTCGCTCTCGGGCCAGCGGCCCGACTTCAACAGCTTCCTGAAGAAGGGCGACGAGCGCCTGAAGCTCCTCGAGAACGTGGACCGGCTGCCGGACCTCCAGTCCGACTTCACGAGCACCACCTACAAGATGGTCTTCCGCAAGTCGAAGGCGCTCAGCTCGGGGCTCCGCCCCGACCAGATCTCGCCCCAGAAGCTGCGCGAGCTCCTCGACGAGATGGAGCGGCTCGGGCGCAAGGGCGGCACCTGGGGCGGCGACGCGGCGGAGGGGATGGAGGCGCTCGAGGGCGGCGAGACGGACAAGGCCCTCCAGGCCATGCAGAAGGCGCTCGACAAGATGCGCGCGATGGACGAGGCGCAGCGCTCGGGCAAGGGCCTGCGCGGCGGCCGCGAGCGGGACCGGGGCGCGCGCGGCCGCGACCGCGGGCGCGGCGAGGGCGTCGGCCCCGAGGACCAGGATTTCGGCGACACCGACGGGCTCCTGCCGGGCACGGGCCGGAGCCCCCTGGCGAAGGGCGAGGCGACGGCGCGGCTGCGGGCCCGGCCGTACGACGTGGGCGTCGAGGGCGAGTCGCGGCGGGGCCGCAAGGACGGCTACGACACGAACCTGACGGGGCGCGGCGGCACCATGGGGTCCCGGCTCCAGTACCTCGGCGTCGTCGGGCAGTACCGCAAGCAGATGGAGGACGCGATCGCGCGGGAGCAGATCCCGCGTGAGTATCACGACCAGATCAAGGAGTACTTCCAGGCGCTCGACGAGCGCTAGCCGGATGCCGGCCACACGGCACGAGTTCTTCTCGTCCGAGTTCCTGGCGCAGCTCGAGCGCCTGGCGCTCTTCTCCCGGCGGATCTTCCGCGGGCACGTGAAGGGGGAGCGCCGGAGCCCCCGGCGCGGGCACAGCGTCGAGTTCGCCGACTATCGGCCGTACGGCGTCGGCGACGATCTCCGCTACGTGGACTGGAACATCTACGCGCGCACCGACCGCCTGCACGTCAAGCTCTTCGTGGACGAGGAGGACCTCTGCCTGCACCTCCTCGTGGACGGCTCGGCCTCGATGGGCTTCGGCGAGCCGAGCAAGCTCGACCACGCCGTGCGCGTGGCGGCGGCCCTCGGCTTCGTCGGGCTCGTGAACCTGGAGCGCGTGGGCGTGGCGGTGCTGCGCGGGCGCGTCGCGGAGGGCTGGCCGCCGGCGCGCGGCCGCAACCAGGTGCAGGGCCTGCTCGGCTTCCTCGGGGGCGTGCGCGCCGCGGGCGGCACCGGGCTCGACGCGGCGCTCATGGACTACGCGATGCGGGCCCGCGAGCCGGGGCTCGCGGTGATCCTCTCCGACCTGCTCGACCCCGAGGGCTGGCAGGCCGGCGTCCGGGCGCTCCTCGAGCACCGGTTCGACGTCCACGTGGTCCACGTGCTGAGCCCGGAGGAGATGAACCCGGAGCTCGCCGGTGATCTGCGGCTCGTCGACAGCGAGACGGGCGAGGTGCGCGACCTGTCGGTGGACGGCGAGGCGCTGCGGGGCTACCGCGACCGGCTCCGGCAGTTCCTGGAGCACGCCGAGACCTTCTGCCGCAGCCAGGAGATCGGCTACCACCGCGTCGTCACCGACACGCCGCCGGCGGAGTTCGTGCTCTCCGCGCTCCGCGGCCGGGTGCTCGTATGACCTTCCTCTCGCCGCTGGCCCTCGCGCTCTTCGCCCTGGCCCTGCCGCTGGTCCTCCTCTACTTCCTGAAGGTGCGGCGGCGCGAGCGGAGCGTGCCGAGCCTGCTGCTGTGGGCGCCGGCGCTGCGCGACCGCGAGGCCTCGGCGTTCTTCCAGCGGCTGCAGCGCGACCCGCTCCTGATCCTCCAGATCCTCGCGCTGCTCGCGCTCTCGCTGGCGCTCGCGCGTCCGGTCGCCACGGTGATGGGCGAGGGCGCGCGCAAGCTCGTCGTCGTGCTCGACACCTCGGCCTCGATGCGGGCGCGGGACGTCTCGCCCTCGCGCTTCGAGGCCGCCCGCGCGCAGGCGGCGCAGGTCGTGCGGCGCCTGGGCGAGGGCGCCGAGGTGATGGTGATCGAGTCGGGCGTGCAGCCGCGCGTCGCCGCCGCCCTCGGCCGCGACCGCGAGCGCGCGCTCGCCGCGCTCGCCGCGGCGCGGGCCCGCGACCTGCCGGACCGCCTGCCGGAGGCGGTGCGCACGGCGCGCGCCCTGGTCGGCGCCGACCCGCGCGCGGAGATCCTCGTCTTCACCGACGGCGCCTTCCCGGCGGCGCCGGCGGAGGCGCCGGTGGACCCGCGCGTGCGCTGGGTCGGGGTCGGCCGGCGGAGCCACAACGTCGGGATCACGAGCCTCTCCGTCCGGCGGACGTACTGGGGCGCGTTCGACCACCAGGCGTTCGTCTCGCTGGTCAACTACACGCCGGCGGCGCAGGCGTTCGCGTTCACGCTCGAGGTGGACGGCCGGACGATCGCCGAGAAGGACGTGACCCTCGAGCCGAGCGTCCGGCGCGCGGTCGTGCTGCCGTTCAGCCACGCGGGCGGCGGTGTGGTCACCGCGCGGCTCCGCATCCGCGACGACCTCTCCGTGGACGACGTCGCGTACGCCGTGCTGCCGCCCCCGCGGAAGATCGCGGTGCTGCTGGTGAGCCCGGGCAACCTGTTCCTCGAGAAGGTCCTCAAGACCGACCCCCAGGTGGCGCTCGAGGTCCGCACGCCCGAGCAGTACCAGGGCGGGATGGGCGACGCCGACATCGTCGTGCTCGACTCGGTGACGCCGCCGAAGGTCGGCGCCGGACGGTTCGTCCTCGTCAACACGGTGCCGCCCGACGTGCCGCTCGAGGTGCTCGGCCGGATCGAGCAGCCGACGATCATGGACTGGGACCGGAACCACCCGGTGATGCGGCACGTCGAGTTCGCGAAGGTGGCCATCGAGGACGCGATGCGGCTCCGGCCGCTCGCCGCCGGCCGCCCGCTCGTCGAGGCCGTGGGCGGGCCGCTGATCTTCGCGCTCGAGGAGCCGGAGCGCAAGGCGCTCGTCGTCGCCTTCGACCTGTTCCGGACCGACTTCCCGCTGCGCGTCGCGTTCCCGCTCATCCTGTCCAACAGCCTGCGCTGGCTGCACCCGGCGGGGCTCGACCAGTCGAGCCTCCAGCTGGCGGCGGGACAGCCGATCCTGCTGCCGGTCCCGCACGGCGTGGACGTCGTCAGCGTCACGACGCCGGGGGGCCGCCACGTCCGGGCGCGCGTGACCCGCGGCGTCGTGAGCTTCACCGAGACCGACGAGGTCGGGATCTACACGCTCGGCATGGCGCGGAGCGAGCTCAAGGTCGCCGTGAACCTGATGGACGCCGACGAGTCGAACCTCGCGCCGCGGCCGCTGCCGGCCGGCGCGGGGCCGGACCCCGTGGCGCCGGCGCCCGTGCCGGTGCAGCGCGAGCTCTGGCCGCTCCTCGTCCTGCTCGCGGTGCTGTTGCTCGTGCTCGAGGGGCTGCTCTACTGGCGGCGGCAGAGCGCGTCCCGCCTGCGGCTGCCCCGGAGCCCGGGCGACCGGTGGGCGCTCGCGCTCCGCGGCGCGCTGGTCGCGCTGCTCTTCCTCACGCTCGCCCGCCCGGCCGTGCCCCGCTGGGTGGACCGGATGAACGTGATGTTCCTGCTCGACCTCTCGGACAGCGTGAGCTTCGCCGCCCGCGAGCGCGCGTACCGGTTCGTGGCCGAGGCCGTCCGCCACATGAAGCCGGGCGACCACGGCAGCGTGATCGCCTTCGGCGCCGAGGCCGTGGTGGACCGGCCCCTGGCGCCGCACCCGGCGATCGAGCGGCCGCGGGCCGAGGTGGACGCGCGCGGGACCAACCTCTTCCAGGCGATCCAGCTCGCGCTGGCGATGGCGCCGCCGGGGCAGGCCAACCGCGTCGTGATGCTGACCGACGGCCGGCAGAACGCGGGCAACGCGGTCGCGGGGGCCCAGGCCGCGAAGGACGCGGGCGCCGACCTGCACTACGTCGCCGCGCCGCTGACCTTCACGCAGGAGGTCGTCGCCGAGGCGATGGTGCTGCCGCAGGAGGTCAAGTACGGCGAGCCGTTCCAGGCCAGGGTCGTCCTCTGGAGCCACCGCGACACGCCGGGGCGCATCTCGCTCTTCCGCAACGGCGAGTTCCTCGGCTCCCAGCTGGTGCGCCTCACGGCGGGCAAGAACGTCTTCAGCTACCGCCAGGCGCTCGACGCCAGCGGCATCCACGTCTACCAGGCGGCGATCGAGGTCGAGGGCGACACGATCGAGGAGAACAACCGGGCTGTCGGCACGGTCGTCGTCCGCGGGCGGCCCCAGGTCCTGCTCGCCGACCGGGACCGGAGCCACGCGCAGGCGCTCGCGGGCGCGCTCCGCCTGCAGAACATCGAGGTCACGGTCGTCGAGCCCGGCGGGATCCCCAGGGACGTCGCGGGCCTGCAGAAGTACGACGGGGTCGTCCTCTCGAACGTCTCCTCGCTGAAGATGACGCGGGCGCAGATGGGGCAGCTCCGCGACTACGTGCGCGAGCACGGCGGCGGCCTGCTCATGATCGGCGGCGAGGAGAGCTTCGGCCTCGGCGGGTACTACCGGACGCCGATCGAGGAGGCGCTGCCGGTCACGATGGACGTCAAGCAGAAGGTCGAGATCCCGAGCCTCGCCGTCGTGCTCTCGATCGACCGCTCGGGCTCGATGGCCATGTCCACGGACGAGAAGGTGACCAAGCTCGACCTCGCGAAGGAGGCCGCGCACCTCGTCGTCGAGCTCCTCGACGAGCGCAACGAGGTCGGCGTGATGAGCTGGGACACCGAGTTCATCTGGGACGTCCCGGTGCGCGCGGCGCGGGACAAGCTGGCGCTCCACCACGCGATCGCGACGGTCAAGGCGGGCGGCGGCACCGACGGCTACCCGGCGCTGAAGGAGGCCTACGCGGTCCTGTTCGAGCGGCCGGCGCTGCTCAAGCACGTCATCTTCCTCTCGGACGGGCAGATGACGCGCGGCGACTTCCAGGGCCTGCTGCGGCGCATGGCGAAGGACAAGATCACCGTCTCCACCGTCGCGATCGGCAAGGACGCCGACGTCCAGCTCATGGTGGACGTGGCGAAGTGGGGCAAGGGGCGCTTCTACTACACCGAGGACTCGCAGACGATCCCGCGCATCTTCACCCTCGAGACCCAGCTCGCCTCCAAGGCCTCGCTCGTCGAGCAGCCGTTCACGCCGCGGCTGACGGCGCCGGGCCACGAGGCGATGCAGGAGATCGACTGGAAGGGCGTCCCGCCGCTCGGTGGCTACGTGGCCACCTCGCTCAAGGGCCAGGCCGAGCTCGTGCTGATGAGCCACCAGGAGGACCCGGTGCTGGCGACCTGGCGGTACGGGCTCGGGCGGTCGGCGGCGTTCACGTCGGACGCCAAGGCCAAGTGGGGTGTGCTCTGGCTCCGCTGGCGCGAGTTCAACCGGTTCTGGGCGCAGCTCGTGCGCTGGACGCTGCGCAGCGGCTCGCGCAGCGACACGGTGGCGCGGGTCGAGCGGCACGACGACGTCGGCGAGATCGTGGTGGACGCGATCGACGGCAAGGGCGAGTTCATCAACTTCCTCGACTCCCAGGTGGGCGTGGTCGCGCCCAACCGGGAGCGCACGGTCATCGATCTCGAGCAGGTCGGCCCCGGGCGCTACCGGGGGCGCTTCCCGGCGACGCAGGAGGGCGTGTACCTCGTCGGGATGGCGCAGCGCAAGGCCGAGCGCGTCGTCGGCTCGCAGCTCGCGGGCCTCGTCGTCCCCTACGGCCGGGAGCTCCGCGACCTCGGCGTGGACGAGGCGCTGCTCCGCGAGCTCAGCGAGCTGACGGGCGGCGGCGCGCTGGAGGCGCCGCGCGACGCGTTCCTCAAGGCGCGGCGCCGGTCGCGGATCGCCGTGGAGATCTGGCCCTGGCTCGTCGGCCTGGCGGCGCTGCTGCTGATCCCGGACGTGGCGCTCCGGCGCCTGGGGCCGGGCGCGCTCGGCCGGCTCGCGGCGCGCGTGCGGCCGGGGCGCGCGCAGAAGGAGGGTCCATGAGGCGGCTGGCGATGCTCGTGCTCGCGGGGTTGCTTCCGCTCGGTGCCGCGCTTCCCGCGAGCGGTCAGGCCAGGCCGCCGCGCGCGGTCGTCATCCTGCCCTTCGACGCGAGCGCGCTCGAGCAGGAAGAGCGCTGGATCGGGGAGGGGATCGCCCAGGTGCTCGCGCTCGGGCTGGCGCAGCACCCGGGCTTCGTGCAGGTCGAGCGGGCTCGGCTCCGCGCGATCGGCACCCCGGGGGCGTGGGGCGACGCCGGCGCGCTCCAGGCCGTCCGGACCGCGCGGGCCGACGCCGCGCTCTACGGGCGGCTCGAGCGGCGCCAGGGCCAACTCGTGCTGCTGCCGCACGCGCTCCAGGCGAAGGGCGGCGAGCCCGGGGGGCTCGAGCCCGTGAGCGTGCCGGCCGGGGAGCTGCTCGCGCGCCTGGCAGGGCTGCCCGTGGCGTACGCGCGCGCGCTCGGCGTGCCGGTCACCGACACGGAGGCGGCGCGCATCGAGCGCGCGGCGCACCCCACGCGCTCGCTGCGCGCGTTCGAGTTCTACGCGCGCGGGCAGGCCGCGGCGCTCCACGGCGGGCAGCAGGAGAACGAGGCGGCCGTGGACCTGCTCGCGCGCGCGATCGAGGCGGACGCCCAGTTCGTCGTCGCCCACTACGCGCTCGGCGTGGTCCACCAGGCGCTCGGCAACCGGTGGAAGGCCGCGGCGCAGTTCCGCGCCTCGACGCAGCTCGACGCCGCGTACCCCGAGCCGTTCAAGGCCCTCGGCGATCTGTTCCTCTCGGCGCCGCGGCGCCTCTTCGACCAGGCGGTGGAGGCCTACGGCAAGGCGATCGAGTTGCGCCCGTTCTACGCCGACGCCCACGTCGGGCTGGGGGACGCCCGGGCGGCCAAGAGCGACGTGGACGGCGCGGTCGCCGCGTACCGGAAGGCGCTCGTCCACAACCCGGTGAACCCGCGCGTCCACCTCTCCCTCGGCAAGATCTACTACACGGAGAAGGGCCTCTACTACGAGTCGGTGAACGCCTACAAGCGCGCCATCGAGCTCGACCCGGGCTCGGTCGAGGCGCGGATGGGGCTCGGCGAGGTCTACGAGGACAAGGGCCTCTACAAGGAGGCGATCGACGAGTACCGCCGGGTGATCGAGCTGGACGCCAGGCACACGGGGGCGCTGTACAACCTCGCGCTGGTCTTCGAGAAGGTGGACCCGAAGGAGGCGATCGCCCAGTGGGAGCGCTACATCCAGCTCGCCTCACAGCTCCCGACGGAGAAGGACTGGGTGGACGTCGCCCGGCAGCACCTCCGCAAGCTCCGGAGCCAGCTCAAGGAGTAGCGAGCAGCGCCTGGAGCTTCGCCTGGTCGAAGCCGACCACGACCTGGCCGTCCACGACGATCACCGGGACCGCCATCCGGCCGGTGAGCCGCACCAGCTCCTCGCGGGCCTCGGCGCGCTCCGCGACGTTCACGTCCTCGAACGGCACTCCCCGAGACGAAAGAAACTCTTTCGCCGCGCGGCACGGGCCTCAGGTCGGGGTCGAGTAGATCCGCACGCTCTTCATCGAGTCCTCCCGGCCCCGGCGACGGGCCGCCCTCGAGATGACACGCCGGTCCCACCGATTGAGATGCGTCGAGGAGCGGCCTGGGTGCGGTTCGTCCTCCGGGGGGCGAGTCCGCCAACTGGCACGGATTCTGTGGGCCGATCGGCCTAGGGACCGCGCCGGCGAGTGCATTTCTCACGCGATGCGTCTACCATCCGAGCAGGGGTATGCTTGCACGCCAGCTGCTGATCGGCTTCCTGGCCGTGATCGTCCCCAGCACGGTGCTGCTGAGCGCGGTGACCTACTACTCGCTGGCCTCCCTGGACAGCGCGATCAGCGAGCTCGCCGAGATCATCCGCTCGCGTGAGGCCGTGACGGACCTGAACAGCACGCTCGTCGAGGCGAGCGCCCCGCTGGTGGGCTTCCTCGTGAGTCGGGATCCCGCGAACCGGGAGCGATTCGAGCGCCTGGTTCGCACGGCGGAGAGCAAGCTCCAGTCCTGTGCCGGCGGCTTCTGCCACTATGCGCGGGGGACCCCGGCCCGGATGGCCGCCGCGCTCCGGCCGGCGGTCGAGCAGCTCCGGCGCGAAGGGCGGGCGATCTTCGAGGCGGACGTTCCCGAGGGGGTGGCGCGCGTGGAGGCCGCACGCCAGGGCGTCGCCGGCGTGCTGGCGCGGGTCGAGCCGATGCTGCAGGCGGTCCGCGACCACGCCGCGCAGGACGAGAAGATCGCCGACGCCGTTCGGCGTCGCGCGTGGGTCCTGACCGTCGCGCTGACCACCGCGATCGCGCTCGCCGGCGCGGCCGCCGCCATGCTGACCGCCCGGCGGATCGCGCGCCCCCTGAACGATCTGCTCCTCGGGATCCGGCGCGTCATGACGGGGGACTGGAGCCACCAGGTGCGCACCACGGCCGCGGGCGAGATCGCCGAGCTGGGCGCGGCCTTCAACGCGATGGTCCGCGAGGTCCGCGAGCGCCGGGCGGAGCTCGAGGAGCACACCCGGACGCTCGAGGAGCGGGTGCGGCGGCGCACCGAGGAGCTGCGGCAGAAGGAGCAGGCGCTCGTGCAGTCCGAGAAGCTCGCGTCGCTCGGGCTGCTCGCCGCGGGGGTCGCCCACGAGCTGAACAACCCGCTCACCAGCATCGTGATGAACACCCACCTCGCGCTGGAGGAGGTCGGCGCGGAGGCGCCGATCCGCGCCGAGCTGCGGAAGATCGACGCCGACGCCGGCCGCTGCCGACGGATCGTCGAGGACCTGCGCGCGTTCGCGCACGTGCGGCAGGTCGAGCGCGTGCCGACCGCGGTGGACGCGCTGGTCGAGCAGGCGCTCGCGTCCACGGCCCACGATGTCGACCGATGGGCCGTCAGCGTCCGGCGCGAGCTCGCGCCGGGCCTGCCGAAGGTCCCGTGCGACCCCGCGCGCCTGGTGCAGGTGCTGGTCAACCTCCTGGCCAATGCCGCGTACGCGGCCGGCGAGGGCGGTCGCGTCGTGGTCCGGGCGCGGCGGGAGGACGCGTGGCTCGCGTTCGAGGTCGAGGACGACGGTCCCGGGATCCCTGCGGCGCTCCGGTCGAAGATCTACGACCCCTTCTTCACGACCAAGCCCGACGGCACGGGGCTCGGCCTGTCGATCAGCCACGGGATCGTCAGCGAGCACGGCGGCCGCATGGAGGTGGAGAGCCTGACCCGGGAGGACGCCGGGCCGGACGGGCGGACGGGAACCACGGTGCGGGTCCTCGTGCCCGTCGACGGAGCCGAGGCGTGAGGCCCGCGCTCGGGCGGGTCCTCGTCGTCGACGACGAGGCGAACATCACCGACGCCGTCCGGCGCGCGCTCGAGCGCGTGGGCTACGCCGTCGACGTCGCGGCGGGTCCGGAGGAGGCGTGGGCGCGGCTCGAGCAGAGCATGCCGGCCGTCGTGATCTGCGACGTGCGGCTGCACGAGGCGGACGGCATGGACCTGCTCGCCCGGGTCCAGGAGTCGCATCCCGAGGTCGCCGTGATCATGATGACGGGGTACTCCTCCATCGAGTCCGCGGTCGGCTCGATCAAGGCCGGGGCGGTGGACTACCTGGCCAAGCCGTTCAACCCGGAGCAGCTCCGCCACGCGGTGGCGAAGGCCATCGAGCAGAGGCGGCTCCTCGAGGAGAACCGTTACCTCAGGTCGGCGCTCGCACAGGGGGCGGCGGCGCACATCGTCGTCGGCGAGAGCCGCGCGATGCGGCAGCTCTTCGAGACCGCGCAGAAGGTGGCCGCGGCGGACTCGAGCGTGCTCATCATGGGGAAGAGCGGCACCGGCAAGGAGGTCCTGGCGCGCTTCGTCCACGCCTCGAGCCCGCGGGCCGACCGGCCCTTCGTCACGGTCAACTGCGCCGCCATCCCCGCGAACCTGATCGAGTCGGAGCTGTTCGGCCACCGGCGGGGGGCGTTCACCGGCGCCGTCTACAGCCGCCGCGGGAGCTTCGAGCTCGCCGACGGGAGCACGCTCTTCCTCGACGAGATCGGCGAGATGCCCGTCGAGCTGCAGTCGAAGATCCTCCGCGCGCTGGAGGAGCGCCGGGTCAAGCGCGTGGGGTCCGACGAGGCCGTCGACGTCGACGTGCGGATCATCGCGGCGAGCAACAAGGATCTCGAGGCGGAGACGAAGGCCGGGCGCTTCCGGGAGGACCTCTTCTGGCGCCTGAACGTCGTCCAGCTCGTCGTCCCACCGCTCGCCGAGCGCCCCGAGGACGTGGTCCCGCTCGCGCGCCACTTCCTGGCGAGCTACGCGCGCGAGCAGAAGAAGCCCGTGGCCGACTTCTCGGCCGACGTGCTCGAGGCGTTCCGGCGCTACGCGTGGCCCGGCAACGTCCGCGAGCTGCGCAACGCCGTGGAGCGCGCCGTCATCTTCGCCGAGGCGGGCGCGCCGATCCGCCTGGCCCACCTGCCGGCGTACCTGCGGCCGGGCGGTACCGGAGAGTCACCGGCGCCCGCCAGGCCGTTCCGGACGCTCAAGGAGGTCGAGGCCGACTACATCCGCGAGGTGCTCGACGCCTGCGACGGGAACCGCACGAGGACGGCGGAGGTCCTCGGGCTCTCCGTCGTCACGCTCTGGCGCAAGCTCAAGCGCGAGAACGGCGAGAGCGACGAGGACACGGGGACGCTCATCGGGTTGTAGCCGGGCGTTTCAATCTGAAAGCTCGCCCGGCAGTTCCGCAAACCTTCCTTCTGTCGTGTTTTCAGGCACTTGGCGCCGTGACCATTTCACTATGCACGAGCGTCGGCAGCCTGACACCGACCCCCGCCGAGCTGGAAGATAAGCTGCTGATTCACTGAGCTTTTTTTGGCTCCTCCGGCGTGGCCGCGGAGGAGCTCCGGCACCGATCTTGCCACTCATACCCGACGTGATGCTGCACCCGACTGCGCACACGGCACGGACCGGGCGGCTCGCGCAAGCGCTCATGTCCATCCAGCACCCGGGGGGCCGGGTGAGCGTGCGCTACCGCACCGGGGACATCGAGGTCGTGATGACCGAGGTCGACGGCGGCGCGGCGCTCGTCGAGCCCGTGCTGTGGGGCCAGTCCTCCTGGCACCTCGTGCTCGACGGGCAGGCGATCTTCGAGGTCGGCGGCAGCCGGTGGGAGCTCCTGCCCGAGGCGTCGCTCAGCCTCGACTCCGCCACGCCCTGCACCATCGTGAACCCGTCGCCGTCGCGGCTCAGGGTGCTGAGCGTCGTGTCGAACCCGGGCGGCCCCGGACAGGAGGGGCGGCCGTGAGGCGGGCGCTCGCGGCCCTCGCCGCGCTCGTCGCCACGGCGGCCCTCGCCGCGCCCGCGGCGGCGCAGGCGGTCAGGGGGAGCTACCTCTACACGCTCTCGAGCTTCACGGGCCCGATCCCCTACAACCACTCGCGGGTCGCGGTGGACCGGGAGCGGAACGAAGTCTACGTCCTCTACCAGAACACCGTGCGCGTGTTCAACGAGTCCGGGATGGAGGTCTACCAGTTCGGCGACGACCTCGACCTCGGCCACCTCGTGGACGTCGCCGTGGACGATCGCGGCGACATCCTGCTGCTCGCCTGGCGCGACGGGAAGCCCGCGATCGTCCGCTGCGACTACCGGGGCCGGCCGCAGGCGCGGAGCGCGCTCACGGGGTTGCCCGACACGTTCTCGGACTTCGCCCCGAACCGGCTGGTGTTCCAGCGCGGCGAGCTGTACCTGGCGTCCTCCATGGGGCTCCAGGTCGTGCGGGCGGATCGGGAGGGCAACTTCCTCCAGGGGTACGACCTGTTCACGCTCTTCGAGCTCGAGGAAAAGGACCGGGGCGCCGTCGAGCTGGGCGGCTTCGGCGTGGACGCGGCGGGAAATATCCTGCTGACCGCTCCCGTGCTGTTCCGCGCGTTCGTGCTCGCGCCGGACGGAACGCTGAGCGCGTTCGGCAAGGCCGGGGGCGCGCCGGGCCGGTTCAACATCGCCGGCGGCATCACGCGCGACAGCAAGGGCAACCTCCTGGTCGTCGACAAGCTCAAGGGCGCGGTCCTGGTGTTCACCGGGCGATTCGAGTTCGTGGCCCAGTTCGCCGCCCGCGGCTACAAGCCCGGGGAGCTGATCTACCCGGACGATCTGGCGATCGACGGCCGAGACAGGGTGTACGTCACCCAGGCAGGCAAGCGCGGGATCAGCGTCTTCAAGCTGGCCCATCTCTGAGGGAGGTGGCACCGGGCCCGGAACGACGGCAGCGAGCGGAACCGCACGAGAGCGCAGAGCCAACGAGAAGGAGGGGGGAGGGGATGAGAACCGTGAGATGGGGATTCATCGCACTGGCGGCGGTCGTGCTCGCCCTGGGACTGGGCGGCGCGGCCTACGCCTTCCACTCGGGCGGTGTCGCCGAGTGCACCGGCTGCCACAGCATGCACAGCCCGGCGGCGGGCGGCAGCTTCCTGCTGGTCGCGAGCGACCAGAGCTCGACCTGCCTGAGCTGTCACGAGCACGCGGGCGACACGGGCCCGTCGAGCTACCACGTCAGCACCGCGGAGGCGGACATGCCCGCCGGCGTTCCTCCCAAGCAGCGGTCGCCGGGCGGCGACTTCGGCTGGTTGAAGAAGTCGTACACGATGACCATTCGCGGCGCGACGTCGACGGAGGAGGGGTCCAGCCACGGCCACAACATCATCGCCGCCGACAAGGGGTACGTCGTGGACGCCGTCAACGCCACGGCGCCCGGCGGGACGTTCCCGAGCACGCAGCTCGCCTGCAACAGCTGCCACGACCCGCACGGGAAGTACCGCAGGCTGAGCGACGGCACGATCGCCAAGACCGGCGCGCCGATCATCGCGTCGGGGTCCTACGCGACCAGCACCACACCTGGCTACGCCGAGCCCCCGGCCGCCGGCACGGCGCTCGGCGTCTACCGCCTCCTGGCGGGCGCCGGCTACACCAAGGGCACCGCCACGTTCAGCGGCGTGCCCGCGGCGAAAGCGCCGAGCGCGTACAACCGGACCGAGGCGGCCACCCAGACGCGCGTCGCCTACGGGAAGGCCTCCACCGGCGGCCACGCGGCCTGGGGCACCTGGTGCGCCACCTGCCACACCAACATGCACAGCGGCAGCGGCAACGTCCACCCGACCGACGAGAACCTCGGGTCCACGATCGCGAGCAACTACAAGACGTACGTGAAGTCGGGCGACATGAGCGGTGACGGGATCAACGGATTCACGTCGCTCGTCCCGTTCATCGAGGGCACCGCCGACTACGCGGTGCTGGCCGGTCACGCCAAGAACGACGACAGCGTCCTGACCGGCCCGGGAGGCTCGGACCAGGTCTCGTGCCTCTCCTGCCATCGGGCCCACGCCAGCGGCTGGCCGCATGCGCTGCGCTGGAACGTGGAGGGCGAGTTCATCGTCTACAACAGCCTGTATCCCGGCACCGATTCGACGCCGACCGCGCCGCAGTTCGCGCGGGGCCGGCTGGCGGCGGAGACCCAGGCGGCCTACTACGACCGTCCGGTGACCCAGTTCGCGAGCTACCAGCGCCTGCTCTGCAACAAGTGCCACGCCAACGACTAGTCGTCCTGCCGTGAGCGCACGGAGGGCTGGCCGCCCGGCCAGCCCTCCGTTTTTCCGTTGTTGAACACCCGACCCGGCCTGAGTATGGTTCGCGGGTGAAGCGCGTCCGTCCGGGTCTCCTGGTGGTCTGGCTGGTGCTGGCTGGCTGCCAGGCCGGCCTCCCGCAGCTCCGCGAGCGTTTCGACGACGAGGGGGTCGTGTACCTCTATCTCCAGCCCCTGGCCCGGGAAGCGGAGCGCCTGCGGGTCGCCGTCGAGGGGATCTCCGCCCTGCGCGCGGACGGCGCCGAGCAGCCGCTCTCCGTGGCGCTGCGTGAGCTCACCCACCAGGACGTCGGGCGACAGCGGCTGCTCGCCGCCGGCCCGCTGCCCGTGGGCGAGTACGCCGGGTTCGTGCTGCGGACGGGCAAGGCCTCCCTCCGGGGTCCCGAGGGGCAGTCGGCGCTGCTCGTGCCCGAGGCGCCGACGCGGCTCGACTTCAAGTTCGCCGTGCGCCGGGGGAAGGGCCAGGTCGTCGCCCTCGCGCTCGACTACGCCCGGTCGCTCGAGACCGCGGTGCGGCTCACGCCGGCCTTCGCCGTCTACGCGCCCGAGCGGCCCGCGGTGGGCCTGATGGGCTTCGTCGCCAACAGCCGATCGGGCGACGTCACCGTGTTCGACAAGAAGTCCCTGCAGGTCTTCGACGTCATCGCCACCGGCCGGGGGCCGGCCAGCCTGGCGCTCGACCAGCGGGCGCACCGGGTGTACGTGGCCCTCGCGGGCGACGACGGCGTCGAGGTCGTCGACGTCCTGGCCGGCCGGATCACGGAGCGGATCAGGCTGACGGCGGGCGACGAGCCCGTGGCGCTCGCGCTCACGCCCGACGGCACGACGCTCCTCTCCGCGAACCGGGGATCCAACACGGTCAGCCTCATCGACGCCGGCACCCGGTTCGAGCGGCGGAGGATCCGCGTGGGCAACGGGCCGCGCTTCATCGTGCTCGACCGGACGGGACGGCGGGCGTTCGTCATCAACGAGCTGTCCAACAGCGTCTCGGTGCTCGGCCTTCCCGGTGGAGACACGCTCGGATCCATCCCGACGGACCCGGGCCCGGTCCAGGGGCGGCTCAACCGCCGGGGCGACCGGCTCTACGTCGTCCACGAGCTGACGTCGAGGGTGACCGTGATCACCCCCGCCACGCTGGCCGTGACCGGGCGGTTTCCGGTGCGCTCGGGGATGGACGCGATCAAGGTGGACCCCGACACGGACTTCGTCTACCTGGCGGGCCGGCGTGAGTTCAGCGTGGGCGTGTACGATCCGTTGTCCTTTGCGGCCGTGGATTTCGTCGAGAGCGGCCCGGGCATCGTGTACATGACGACCGACGGGGACGAGAATACCCTGTACCTCGTGAACCCCGCCACCGATCGCGTGCAAGTGTTCGACCGCATCCGGAAGCGCACGGTGGGCGAGCTCGACGTCGGTGACGGCCCCGCCTGGATCAGCGTGATGGGGGAGAACTAGGATCGTCCCGATTGCCCATGCCACGACTCCCGTCAGCGCGGCACGCCCTCCACGCCCTCGCGGCGGCCGCGCTGTCCGTCACGCTCGGGCCCGCCGCGGCGCAGGCGGACGGGCTCCTCGAGGCCCTGAGCGGGAGCGAGGAGATCACCTACAGCCTGCTGTCCTCGAAGACGACCGACGCCGCGGGGACGACGACGAAGATCCGCACCAACAACTACGGCAGCCGATCGCACATGCGGCTCAACTACAATCTCCTCCCCCAGCTCAACCTCAACGCGGGCGGCACCTTCCAGAAGAACCTGTCGGAGTTCTCGGGCGGCACGGACACCATCGAGACGGAGGTCACGAGGATCCGGCCGTACGTCTGGCTGACGCTCCGTGATCCCGTGATCGGCGCGGCCGTGGGCTACGACCGGGCGGACGACACGACGAAGACCTCCGGTCAGGACAGCGTCACGCTCACCCGGGAGACGTACAACGCGGGCCTCACCTGGCGGCCCCTGGAGCTCCCGGCGACGCAGGCCCGCTACACGCGGACGTCCACGCGGGACGACGCGCGGATCTTGCTCGACGCGGAGCAGGATCTCTTCTTCCTCAAGTCGGAGTACACCTACCGGGGCTTCAACGCGTCCTACGCCGGCAACTACCAGACGACCCGCGACAATCTCCGGGACCTCGAATCGGCGGTGACCTCGCACGAGGGGAAGGTGGTGTACGCCGGGACGTTCCTCGACGGGCGCATCGCGCTCGCCACCGACCATCGCATCCGCGCGACCGAGATCACCACCGACCGCCGCGGCGGCCTGGCCGGGCTCGACGGCACCTCCGGGCTCCAGGTGCCCGCCGTCCTCCCCGGCCTGTCCGCGATCAGCAACACGATCTCGCCCCTCGCGCTGGCGCCGGACCCGGCGCTGGACGGGGACCGGACGACGAGCACCGGCCTCAGCATCGGGTTCGTCGGGGGCGTTCCCACCCTTCGACAGGTCGGGCTCAACTTCGGGACCGCCGTGGCCGTGAACAGTCTCCGCGTGTGGGTGGCCGGGTACGGGACCGGCCCCCTGCCGGCGGACGTCGCGAGCTCGTTCTCCTGGGGCATCCACACGAGCGCGGACGGGACCACCTGGGTGCCCCACCCGAGCGTTCCGACCGTGGCGCCGGCAGGCTTCGGGCCGTTCGACCAGCGCTTCGTGATCGCCTTTCCGAGCGTCACCACGCAGTACATCAAGGTGGTCACCCTGCCGCTCCCCACCAGCCCGTTCGGCTCGACCGGCTTTTCACTGCCCATCGTCATCACGGAGGTCGAGGCGTTCATCGACCGGACGGTCGCCGGGGCGCGCACCGGGACGAAGCAGACGATCAGCCAGACCGTCCGGACCCACACCCTCGAGGTCAAGACCCTCCTGCTCCGGCTGCCCTCGCTCTACCATCGCGTCAACGCCGAGTACCAGGAGTTCCAGCCGGACGGTGCGGAGCGGTACAACCTCTCCAACGGGCTCTTCCTCACGCACCGCTTCAACCCGGTCTTCGCGACGAGCGCGAGCACCTCCGTCGAGCTGGGGAGGGAGCAGGAAGAGACGCGAACGGCGGTCCTCTACTACGCGTCGCTCACCGCCACGCCGCTCAGGACGCTCACGGACAGCCTCGTCGTGAGCGGCAACCGGCAGTGGGTCGGCCCGACGGCGACGACGAGCGACTCCGCGGTCCTCTACAACACCGCGCAGCTCTACCGGGGGATCGACGCGACGCTCAACCTCGGCGCGGTGCTGACGTCCGACGAGCAGGGCGACGGCTCGCTGACGCGCCGCCGGGAGTACTTCGTGAACGCCGGCTCGGGCCTCACGCCCCACCGGAGCCTGTCGCTCACCGTCTACTACCTGGGCAAGCTCACGAGCTCGTCGGGCGGCACGACGGGGGAGTCTCGCGACACCACGGAGAACCGGCTGGACCTGGCGCTGTCGTTCACGCCGTTCCGCACGCTCAGCGTGTCGGCGTCGGCGGACGTCCAGTCCCAGACGGACCAGGACACGCGGGTGACCCAGAACTACGGGCTGAGCTGGGCGCCGTTCCCCGACGGCAGCCTCCAGTTCTCCTTCTTCTACGCGGAGAATCGGCTCACCGAGGGCCCGACGTCGCGGATCGTCCAGCCGGGCGTGCGCTGGTACCTGAGCGGGAGGCGCCGCTCGTACCTGGAGGCCACCTACCAGCTCAACACCAGTCAGTCCAGCACGCTCAAGTCGGAGTCCCAGCTGTTCAGCACGAGCCTCATCCTTTTCTACTGACACCGCGATGCGCGGGACGCGTGGGCGCCGGGGGCGGGTGGGCCGATGGCACGGAGTCGCGAGGGTCGCGTATCATGGGGAGGTCTTGGACGACATGCGAGGGAGCCCGTGAGGCGACTCCTGCGAACGCCTGCCACGACGTGCCGCGTGCTGCTGCTCCTGATCACGGCGCTCCTCGGCGCGTGCGCTCCGGTCGTCACGCGGACCGTCTATCGCGATCCGAACATGGACTTCGGGGCCATCCAGACGGTCGGCGTGATGCCCTTCCAGAACCTCTCGCGGGACAGCCTGGCCGCGGAGCGGGTCCGGGACGTGTTCATCAACGGGCTGCTGTCCACCGGCGCGCTGTACGTCGTCCCGGTCGGGGAGGTGGCGCGCGGCGTCTCCCGGGCCGAGATCCAGTCGCCGACCGCGCCGTCCCCGGAGGAGGTCGTCAAGCTGAGCGGGCTCCTCAAGGCCCAGGCGATCATCACGGGCGCGGTGCAGGAGTACGGCGAGGTGCGGTCGGGCCCGACCTCCGCCAACCTGATCTCCGTCAGCGTGCAGATGCTGGAGGCGCAGACGGGCAAGGTCATCTGGACGGCCTCCTCGACGAGGGGCGGCATCGACGCCTGGGACCGGCTCTTCGGCGGCGGGGGCCGCCCGATGAACGACGTGACGCGCGCGGCGGTGGACGACCTCATCGCGAAGCTCTTCCAGTAGCATGCGAGCCCCGGCGCTGCTGCTCGCGTGCGCGCTCGCCTCGCTGCCGGGCTGCGTGGCCGTCACGGACACCGCCGTCCACGCGGCCGGGACGGCGGAGCGCGCGCGGGGGGCCACCCGCCTCGTCGCGGTGTTCCCGGTGGAGAACCTCTCGGGGAAGCCCGCGCCGCTGGACGACGTTCGGCGCCTGCTCGTCGAGCGCCTGACGGCCTCCGGGTTCGGCGTGCTGGCCGACGCGGCGCTGGAGCGCGTCGCCGCGAGGCACCGGGTCCGGTACATGGCGGGCGTCGAGGCGGAGTTTGCGAGGGCGCTCGGCCAGGAGGCGGGCGTCGAGGCGATCCTCATCCCCTCGCTCGAGGTCTTCGAGCACGCGAGCCCGCCACGGATCGGGCTCTTCGCGCGCCTGGTCTCGACCGGCGAGGCGCCGGCCGTGCTCTGGGTGGACGGCACGGGGGCGGCGGGAGACGACGCGCCGGGGATCCTCGGGCTCGGGCTGGTCGAGGATTCCGGCGCGCTGCTGGCCCGGGCCGTGGACGCCCTGGCGGGGTCACTCGTCGGGCGCCTGGCGGCCGCCGCCGGCCCCCCCGGCGACACGCCCGGGGCACGGAAGTTCCAGCCGAAGATCGTCTACCGTGCCGAGGCGCTCGATCCGGCGCGCACGTACTCGATCGCGGTGGTGCCGTTCTTCAACAGGAGCGCGCGGAAGTACGCCGGGGAGATCGTCGCCCTGCACCTGATGCGGAGCCTCGTGGCGGCCGAGAACCTCTCGGTCGTCGAGCCCGGCATCGTCCGGCAGGAGCTGCTGCGGTTCCGGATCATCATGACCGACGGCGTCTCGCTGGCCGACACCGAGACGATCCTCGGCGCCGTGAACGCCGACCTGGTGCTGAACGGCGAGGTGCTGGAGTACCAGGACCCGCTCGGCCCCACCGGGGCGCCCCGGGTCGACTTCTCGGTCCTGTTCATCGAGCGACGGACGCGCCGGGTCCTGTACAGCTCGTACAGCCACAACGCCGGCGACGACGGGGTGTTCTTCTTCGACTGGGGGAGGGTCAACACGGCCCACGCCATGGCCGCGCGGATGGCGCGGGCCGTGGCCGAACGCGTGCGGCTCGCGTCCCCGACGGCCGAGCTCCGCCGGGGGCCGCGGGACGCGGAGCCGAGACGATGACGCACTGGAGGATGGCGCTCGCGGCCCTGGGCCTCGCGCTGGTGACGGCGGCGACGAGCCGCGCCGCCGAGGACCTGCCGGTCGTCGACGGCAAGAAGGTCGTGGCGAGCGTCCAGGGAGAGCCGATCACGCTGGACGAGCTCGCGCGGGAGCTGGCCTCCATGCGGCGCGACCGGGCGCCCGGGGCGCCGGCGGACCGGAGCGCGGAGCTGGCCGTGCTCGCGCGCATGATCAACGTGCTCCTCATCGCCCAGGAAGCCGGGCGGATGGGGCTCGACAGGCTGCCCGAGATCCGACAGATGGTGGAGTCCAACGCGCGGGTCACCCTCCGGGAAGAGCTGGTCGAGCGCGTCGTCAAGGACGTGCGGGCCGACCCGAAGCAGGTCGAGGAGATCTACCGGGCCTCGGTGAGAGAGTGGAAGATCAGCGCCGCACTCTTCGCGAAGGAGGAGCACGCGAAGAGCCTGGCGGCCGATCTGAAGGCGGGGAAGGGCTTCGGCGAGCTGGCGCGCGCGTACCTGGCGGACGGCAGAGCCACGAAGGTGGAAGACGGCGTCGTGCTCAGGCGCGAGGCCATGGACCCGGCGATCGGGAAGGCGATCGCCGAGCTGGCGGTGGGCGCGCTCAGCCCGGTCATCTCCACCACGTCGGGGTTCGTGATCGCGAAGCTCGAGGACGTCCGCTACCCCGACAGCCCGGAAGCCCGGGCGACGGCGGAGCGGATCGCGGTCACGAGCGCGCGCAGGGAGGCCGTCACGGCGTTCGATCAGGCCCTGAAGAAGAAGTATGTGAAGGTCAACCGCGGGGTGCTCGAGAGCCTCGACTACGACGCGCCCACGCCCGGGATCGAGGCGTTGCTGAAGGACCGCCGCGTCGTGGCGGAGATCCAGGGCGAGGCGCCGGTCACGGTGGCCGACCTGACCCAGGAGCTCCGGCACCATTTCTACCACGGCACGGCGATGGCCGCGGAGCGCAAGAAGCTGAACGCCAGGAAGGAGCAGCTCCTGGACGGCCTCCTCCACCGGAAGGTCTTCCGCAAGGAGGCCCTGCGGCTCAGGCTCGACACGACCGAGGCCTACACGCGCAAGGTCAAGGACTACGAGCGCGCCGCCCTCTTCGACGCCGTCGTGCGCAAGGCCGTGGTTCCCGACGTCAAGCTCACGGAAGACCAGGTGAAGGCGTATTACGCCGCGCACCGCAGCGAGTACACGACGCCCGAGATGATGCGGATCCGGAGCCTGGTGTTCGCCGACAGGAAGACCGCCGAGACGACCCTGGAGTCGCTCCGGACGGGCGCGGACTTCCAGTGGGTCGCCGGGCGCACGGCCGGCCAGGTGGACCCCGGCGCGAAAGGCGTCCTGACCTTCGCCGGCAAGCCGCTCATGACCACCGAGCTCCCCGAGGGCGTTCGGAAGGCCGTCGCGGGGGCCAGGGCCGGCGACGTCCGGCTCTGGGCGAGCCCGCAGAAGCACGTCTACGTGCTCGCCGTCCAGCAGGTCGTGGCGGCCGCGCCGCGGCCCTACGAGCAGGTCAGAGGAGAGATCGCGCGGAAGGTTCGGGACGCGGCGATCCGCGAGGCCGTCGAGCGATACGCGGAGAAGCTCAGGGCCCTCTCCGACGTCCGCGTCTACCTCAAGGCTTCGTGAGGGGCTCGACCCTCGCCGCGATGGCCGCGTGGACCTTTCGCAGCGTCGCCTGCGCGGGCGGCGGCGCCTGGCGCCGCGCGCCGGACACCTCCGCTTCTTTCCGGTACACGCCCCGGATCGTCGCCATCACGTCCGCCACGAGCCGGGCGACGGCGTCACCGTCCGCGTAGTCGTCCACGTAGCGCTGCCCGTAGACGAACCTCGCCCGGTTGTCCACGAACATCACGGCGGCCCGGGTGCGGCTCACCGGCACCAGGACCGCCGTGATCTCGACGACGATCCGGGCGCCCCGGTCGTCGATCAGCGTCAGCGGCACGGCCTCGAGGGGCCGGGGCTCGAGCGCCACGGTGGTTCCGTACTCGCCCCTGAGGAAGCGCCCCGGGGCGTACCAGGGATACCGCCGCTCGAGCTCGGCGAGAGCGCTTGTGAATCGCGGGCTTTCCGCCTTGCCCCCGAGAAAGAGGGCGAGGGTCGGATCGCCGAGCCTGCCGGCCTCGAGCTGGAGCTCCCACCGGCGCTGCTGCTCCTCACGCGCCCGCGGCTCTGTGGCGGGCACCAGGTACGGCAGGAGGCTCTCGCGATGCGCGGCGAGCGTGCTGACGTTGGCCTCCATGACCGACGGGGTCGCGATGGACAAGGGCGCCGAGAACTCGAGGTAGAGCCGGTCGTCGGTGTTGGGGACGCCCCCGCGGCCGAGCCGTGCCATGCCCTCCGTGCCCATCACGAAGTAGCTCAGGAGATCGGTCGCCGTGCCCATCATGACCTTCTGGAGGTCGCCCGCGACGGCGGGCGCCGCCATCCGCCGCGCGAGCTCCGCCTCGTCGATGCGGAGCGGCGTGTTGCTGCCGATCATCTCCGCGTCGTAGTGCGTCAACCAGAGCAGCGTGTAGGCGAAGCGCTCGCGGAACGTGCGCACGATGGACCGGACGTCCGCGGGGCTCAGCTCGTAGATCGGGAGCCACTGGGCGGCGACCCCGCCGGGGGTGAGGCGGTCCGCGACCAGCCTGAAGTACTCCGAGGTGTAGAGGTAGCCGGCCCCGCGGAACCACGGGTGGATCGGATCGGCGGTGATGACGTCGAACTTCTCGGGCGTGGTCAGCAGGAAGTTCCGCCCGTCGTTGAACACGACGCGCAGCTTCGGGTTGTCGAGGACCCGGTGGTTGTACGCGGCGAACGCGCGGGCCACCCCGAGCACCCTGGGCTCGATCTCCGCCAGCGTGACCTGCTCGACACCGGGATGGACGGACGTCGCGCCCGCCGTCATCCCGCTGCCCAGCCCCACCACGAGGACCTTCCTGGGCGCGCGGGCCAGGAGCATCGGCAGGTGGCCGAGCGTCAGCTGGACCTGCTGCGCCTGCAGGTGCGACGAGGCCTCCACCCGCCCGTTGGTCAGGAACGCCTGCTCGCCCCCCTTGACCCGGATGACGCTGACGATCGACTCGACGCCCTCGGCGTAGTAGAGGACGTCGGTGTTCTCCACCGCCTCGCGGATCATCGCGGGCGTGCGGAAGGCCTCCGGCTGGTTGCTCCGGAAGATGGCGAAGTACCTGGTGTCCCACAGCCGCAGGACACGCGGGTTCGCGGCCAGCACGGCGAGGGCGGCCAGCGTGAGCGCCGCCACGGCCACCGCCATCCGGCGCCTCCGCCCGAGGCTCGCGAGCACGGCGAGGCCCGTGCCGACGTTGAGCACGGTCAGCAGCTCGAGCGACCGCTCGATCCCGAAGAGGTAGATCAGCGCGAAGCCGCTGACCGCGGCCCCGAGGATCGCGCCCACGGTGTTGCAGGCGAGGACCTCGCCGACCGCCCGGCCGACCGCGTTCCGGTGCCTGGCGTGGACCTCGCCCGCGAGCGGGAAGGCGGCGCCCATGAAGAACGCGGGCACCAGCATGTACACGAAGGCGAGCGCGAAGCTCGACCAGGTCCGCGCGCCGAAGGCGCCCGGGGCCGACCCGCCGAAAGCGCCCTGCAGCCGGATCGCGTTCACCGGCACGTCCCGCAGGAAGAGCGTGACGAGGAGGGCCGAGACCCCGATGACGATCTGCACGATCCCGAACCAGACGATCGCCCGCGCGGGCCCCGACCGCTCGAGCCCACAGGCCTTGCTCCCCAGGGCGATCCCCGCCAGGAACGCGACCAGCATGACGGTGAAGCTGTAGACGCTCGCCCCGAGCGCGATGGTGAGGATCCGCGTCCAGAGCACTTCGTAGCCGAGCGCGCAGAACCCGCTGATGCCGATGCCCCAGAGCACCAGGCGGGAGGGGAACGGATCCCGGACACCCCGGGGAGTCGCGGGCGCGGCCGCTCCCGCGCCCGCGGCCGAGAGGACCGCGGCCAGCCTGCCCTGCAGCACCAGGCTCACGAGGCCGACGACGACGTTGGTGGCGATGGCGAGGGAGAGGGTGGCGCTCACGGAGTACAGGCGGAGCAGGACGAAGCCGGCCAGCAGGGCGCCGAGCACCGCGCCCAGGGTGTTGAGCCCGTAGAGGAAGGACAGGGGACGCCGGAGGGTCTCCGGCCGGTGGGCGACGAAGCGCGACAGGACGGGGAGCGTGCCCCCCATGAGCGTCGTGGGAACGATGAGGGCGACGAGCGCGAACGCGGCGCGCACCGCGAAGAGGTAGAGCGGCGAGTCGTCGTGCCCCCGGGCCAGCGCGACGTACACGGCGGGGTAGATCCTCATCAGGCCCACGAACACGAGCGCGAAGGCCGCGATCCCGAGCTCGAGCAGGCCGTACAGGCGCAGCGGGCGCCCGACGCGGTCGGCGACCCTGCCGATCAGGTAGCCGCCCAGGGCCAGGCCCGCCATGAAGATCGTGAGCACGGCGGTCACGGCCAGGTGCGAGCCCCCGAACACCAGCGTCAGGGACCGGACCCACACGACCTGATACACGAGGGCGGCCGCTCCGGACAGGAAGAACAAGAGGTAGATCGCGCCGTAGGACAGGGAGGCCGTCATGCCGTGCGAGCGCTATCGGACGATCGCGAAGACCTGGACCCGGCTGTTGCCCCGGTCGGCGATGAACACCTGGCCCTTGTCGTTGAGGCACATCTGGGTGGGGTTGTAGAGGAGCCCCTCGGTCCAGCCCATGGCGAGCTGCCGTCCGAGGACCGAGCCGTCCGGACCGACGAGGACGATGCCGCTGCCGTTCTCGTCCACGACGTAGAGGACGCCGCGGCCGTCGACGGCGATGGACGTCGCGAAGCTCAGGTGCGTCCGCAGGCTCTTCCCCACGGGCGTGAAGTCCCTGGCGTTCCTCGGGGCCGCGGACAGGGCGGCCTTCACGGAATCGAGCAGGTAGATCGTCCCGTTCCTGCCGACCGCGAGGTCCGAGAAGAATCCGTACGCCTCGGGGAAGGGCAGGTGGCGCTGGTACTTCCCGTCGGGGCCGAGGACGAGCACGCGCGCGCCGAACACGTCGAGGACGTGGATGGCATCGTTGGCGTCGATCTTGAAGCTCCGCGGGACGATGGTGGCCGGCTCCGGGACGCCCTCCGGGGTCAGATAGCCCTTGAGCTCGCCCTTGGCGCCGAACCGTACGATGCGGCGCTGCTTGCCGTCGAGCGCGAACACGTCCCCCCTGGAGTCGATCTGCACCCGGAGGGGCGCCGCAAGCTGCGGCGCCACGAGCTCGCCGGCCGGCTTCACGTCCCGGCCCTCGAGGGTGTACCGGAGCAGGCGCCCGCGGCCCGTGTCCGCCACGACGAGCGCGGACGTGCTGCACGCGACGCCCTCGGGCCACCGCATGCCGCCGCCCTTGTCGTCGAGGTAGACGGCCGTGAGGTAGCGGAGCCGCTCCGCCGCGTCGGCCACCGCGCCGGGGCCGAGCCCGGCGAGCGAGGCCAGCAGGAGCAGGGCCGCGCTCAGGATCCTGGGCATCCGGTCACCTCCTGAGCTGCTTGTGGCACTGGACGCAGAGCTCCGTCGGCGTGGGGAACGTGATGAGGTACCGGTAGCCGGTCCCGTGCGCGCGGTGGCAGCTCAGGCAGTCCACGGAGCGGTTCCGGTTCCGCATGTCCACGTACTTCTCGCCCACCGGGTGGGAGTTGTGCTTCAGCCAGTCGTGGCAGGCGCCGCAGCCGTCCACGACCGAGGCGTTGCGCAGCAGGCGCACGCTGTCCGAGGCGTGGGGCGCGTGGCACGTCGTGCAGCGCCCCTCCTGGACGGGGCTGTGGGCCAGGGCGCCCTTCTCCACCTTCACCTTCGAGTCCGGCCTCTCCTGCCTGGCCTTCTCGGCGAGCCTCGCCTGATAGTCCGCGGTGTCCCGGTGGCACCTGCCGCAGAGACCGCCCTCGGCGACGTTGAGCAGTTTCTTCTGGCGCGAGGCGTGCGGCTCGTGGCAGTTCAGGCAGCCGGTCCGGTCCACGAGCGGCCAGTGGACACGGCTCTTGCTGAACGCCTCGTTGACCATCGCGCTGTGGCAGCCCCGGCAGAGCTCGAAGCCCGCGCGCCGGGTCGCGAACGGCTCGGCCGCGGTCGCCGCGTTGTGGCACTGGCTGCACCGCTTGGCCGCCACCGGCGGGTGGACCGTGTCGAACAGGATCGCCGCCGTGTTCGAGCCGTGCGGGTCGTGGCACGACGCGCAGTCCGCCCTGGCGACGGGATACCCGGCGTGCTGCTGCGTGAACCTGGGGCTGTCCGGCTTGTGGCACCCGAGACAGAGCGCCGGCACGGCGGCCTTCAGGAGGTGGGCCGCCTTGTCCGAGGCGTGCGGGTTGTGGCAGGTCAGGCAGCCGTCCGACACGGGGATGTGCTTGAACCTCGCCTTCGCGGCCGTGTCCCCGACGCCCGTGTGGCAGCCCACGCACAGGGCGTTGCCGGCCTTCAACAGGTTCGCCTTGTTGTCGGAGGCGTGCGGGTCGTGGCACGTGACGCAGTTGCCCTCGATCACGACCTTGTGGCGGCTCACCGCCCCGGCGGGCACGACGCTCGCGTGGCACGTGGCGCAGATCGCGTTCGGTGACGCGGACAGGAGCTTGCCGTGGGCGGAGGTGTGCGGGCTGTGGCAGCCGACGCACTGCCCGGTCTTCACGGGCGTGTGGACGAACTTGCTCGTGAGCTTGTTCTGGAAGCCCGGATGGCAATCGAGACAGATCTTCCCCTGGGCGCCGAGCTTCAACCGGAACGGGTTCTGCGCGTGAGCGGCCGGCGCCGCCGGCAGCAGGAGCAGCAGCGCTCCGAGCGTCACCCACAGGCTGCGCGAGCGCACGAGGGAGCCCCGGGTCACCGGACGTGACACTCGTCGCAGGTCCGGGCCCCGAAGGGCATGTGGATCGTCGCCTTGAAGAACTTGGGATCCTTCGACGCGTGCGGGTCGTGGCAGCGCCGGCAGTCCATCGCCGCCGCCGCGATGCCGAGGTGCGCCTTGCCGAAGCTCGCGCGGTCGGCGTTGTGGCATTCGAGGCACGTGGGCTGGATGGCGCGCGCCAGCAGGGAAGCCTGCGGCGAGACGTGCGGCGTGTGGCAGCGCAGGCAGTCGCGCGCCGCGGGCTGGTGGGCGTTCTCCTTGTCCATCCGCGCCTTCAGGTCCTTGTGGCAGCTCACGCAGAGCTCCGGGCTCCGCGCCACGAGCAGCCCCTTGAGCTGCGCCTTGTGCGGGTTGTGGCACTGCGTGCACTCGGAGGCCACGACGGGCCGGTGCCGGCTCCGGGCGCCCGTGGCCGCCTGCTCGAGGCTGTCGTGGCACGAGGCGCAGAGCGGCGCGAGCGGGCGCGCGGCGATGCCCTTGACGTTGCTCGCGTGCGGATCGTGGCAGGCGAGACACATCCCGCCGGCGAACGGGACGTGGTTGACCCCACCCGCCGCCTCCTTCATGAAGTCTCCGTGGCACCGCACGCAGAGCTGACCGTCGGCCGCCTTGAGCAGCTTGTCCTCGCCGCCGCCGTGCGGCGTGTGGCACGCGGCGCACTCACCGTCGGCAACGGGCTTGTGCGTGTACGCTTTCGAGAACTTCGCTTCGGCTTCGGAGTGGCACCGGTAGCAGACGCGCTCCTGCCGATCCGCGATCAGGTGCTTCGTGTTCGAGCCGTGCGGGTTGTGGCAGGCCGTGCACTCCTCCTGGGCGAACGGGGCGTGGGGCACCTTGGAGCCGAGCGCGTCCCGGGTCTTCGGGTGGCAGGAGAAGCACAGGGCGCCTTCCTCGCGGTCGAGGAGGCGCCCGAGCTTCGCGGAGTGCGGGCGGTGACACGACACGCAGCCCCGCGCGCTGGCGACCGGGGCGTGCCTCACGGCCACCGTCGCGCCCTTGTCGTCGTGGCAGGTCACGCAGAGCCGGGTGTTGTTCGCGACGGCCAGCTTCTGGAACTCCGAGGCGTGCGGGGTGTGGCAGGACGTGCAGAGGCCGTCCTTGAACGGCGCGTGGTCCACCGTGCCGCCCGCCCGCAGCTCGGCGGCGTCGTGGCAGGTGGCGCAGAGCGTGTCCGCCGCCTGCGAGGTCGCGAACGGCTTCGGGGACGACGCCGGCTCGTGGCACACCTCGCACTGGCCCCCGGCGACGGGCGAGTGCGCGCTCGCCTTCAGGAGCTTGGCCTGGGCCGAGGAGTGGGGATTGTGGCAGCCCGCGCACGAGGCGGCCTGCTCGACCGGGTAGCCCTCGTGCGCCTTCTTGAAGGTCGGCTTCGCCGCGTCGTGGCAGGTCAGGCAGAGGGGCACGGCCGCTTTCAGCAAGAGGTCCTTCTCGTCGGAGCCGTGCGCCGAGTGGCAGGCCAGACAGCCCTTCACCGGTGAGGCCGCGTGCACCACCTTCTTCTGGTGCGGCTCCTTCTTGTGACACCCGTAGCACGCCTCGCTCCCCTCGGCCTTGAGCAGGTGGCTCGCCGGGGAGGCGTGCGGGTCGTGGCACGCGGTGCAGCGACCCGCCTTGAGCGCCGTGTGGACGTGCTTGCGGCTCAGGCCGACCTTGTCGCGCGCGTGGCACTGGAAGCAGAGCTCGTTGCCGTCCTTCTTCATCACGGCCTTGGGGATGAGCCCGTGCCGCAGGTGGCAGGTCTCGCACTGCTGCGCCTTGACCGCGGGATGGATGGCCTTCATCCCGAGGTACTTCTGCGCGAACGTCTTGTGGCAGTCGAGGCAGTTCTTCTGCGCGAACCGGGGCCGCTCGCTCTGCACTTCCACGCACCCGGCCAGCAGGAGCGCCGCCACGCCCAGCAGGAGGCCTCTGAGGGGGAAGTTCTCGACCATGTTCGGGCTCGACCATCGTAAGTGCGCCGTCCCTCGGGTGTAAAGCCTCCGTCCGGGGATGAGCCGAACGCCACTCCGGATCATGCGAACGGCTCACGCCGTGGTATCGTGGCGTCGGCTATGGTGAGCGTGGCGTGGAGGAGCTGAGGAAGGACCCGACGCGCGGCGACTGGGTGCTGATCCGCCCCAGGGGCGCGCCGCACGCGCAGGATGCGTGTCCGTACTGTCCCGGTGCCGAGCACCTGTCCGGCCCCGAGATCGCCGCCTACCGCAAGGAGGGCTCGCCCGCCGATGGGCCCGACTGGACGGTGCGCGTCGTGCCGGAGCCCGACGCCTATTTCCGGACGGAGTGGGAGCTGGTGCGCGAGGGCGTGGGCATGTTCGACATGATCACGCCGCGCGGCGCGAGCGAGCTGATCCTCGAGTCCCCCCACCACGACGACACGCTCGCGACGATGGACGTCGAGACCATCGAGGCCGTGCTCTGGATGTACCGCGACCGGCTCCTCGACCTCAAGCGCGACAGCCAGATCCGCGACATCCTGATCTCGCGCCGCCACAAGAAGCCGGGCGTGCCGCCCCACCATCCGTACTCGCGGATCACCGCGATCCCCATCGTCTTCTACGAGACGCGGCGCGAGCTGCGCGAGGCGCGCGAGTATTACCAGTACAAGCGGCGCTGCGTCTACTGCGACCTGCTACGGCAGGAGATCGGTGGCGAGGAGCGCGTCGTGCGCCTCACGCCGTTCTTCGCCGCCGTGGTGCCGTACGCGCCGCGCGTGCCGCTGGAGACGTGGATCGTGCCGCGGCAGCACAGCTGCTCGTTCGAGGAGGCGCTCGGCCCCGAGGTCGGACGGGACCTCGCGCAGCTCCTCTCGGAGTACTTCCGCGCCCTCGCGGCCGGCTTCGGCGACCCGGGTTACGAGTGCGCCCTCCGCACGGCGCCGAACCTCCGCTCACGGATCCTGCAGGGCGACTGGGCGACGATCCGCGACGACTACCACTGGCACATCCAGGTCGCCGCGGAGCCCGAGCGCGCCAACCGCGTGGGCGGCATCTACATCAGCGAGACGCCTCCCGAGGCCACCGCGGCGCAGCTGCGGGACGCCTGGCCGCGGCCGGCGGCCTGACCGCCCGACCGACGTCGGGGGGAGCGACCGCCGCGCCCCCCGATCCCGCGCCTCGCCCTACTGCGGCACCGCCTGGCAGCCGAAGCCGCAGCTCGTCTCGACGTAGACGGTGTTCGGGCCGCACTGGATCCTGGGCGGCCTGGTGGGCACGCAGAGGAACGTCTTGCCGCCCTTGTACGTGCCGACGGCGCCGCCGGGGTGCCAGCCGGACGGGCACGGGTTCTCGCCGAGCCGCAGGACCGGCCGCGTCGTCTGTGCCGAGGCCGGCGCGTCGACGGTGAGCGTGATCGTCTTGTCGCCCTCGCAGGGGTTCGACGAGGGCTGGCGGGGCTTGACCGTCACGAGGTAGATGCCGACCCGGCCGAAGGTCTTCCCGAAGGTCAGCGGGAACTGGCTCGCCACGAGGTTGTCGCTGGGCTCGCCCCCGCCGTACACGACCGAGAACTCGCAGCCGCCGGCGCCGGTGACGGTGAACGTGACCGGCTGGCCGGTCGTCGCCGGCGACGGGCTCGCGCCGAGGCCGGTGAGCGTGCCGGCGGCGTGGGCGCTCGCGGGCAGCAGGAGCAGGGCGGCGAGCGCCGCCGGGGCGCCGACTCGGGGCATGCGCATGGGGGCTCCTTTCGAGAGGCGCGGGCTCAGGGGTAGAGGCCGCGGACGCGGTAGCCCTCGGCGACGCGGCGGACGCCCTCCATGAGCGCCGCGGTCCGGAGGTCGGTGCCCTCCTTGGCCGCGAGCGCCCAGACGCGGCTGAACGCGCGCGTCATGACCTCCTGCAGGCGCGACACGATCTCGCTCTCGCGCCAGAAGTAGTACTGCAGGCCCTGGACCCACTCGAAGTAGGAGACGATCACGCCGCCCGCGTTCGCGAGGATGTCGGGGATCACGGTGACGCCGCGGTCGCGGAGGACGGCATCGGCCTCGGGCGTCGTCGGCCCGTTCGCGCCCTCGGCGACGATCGTCGCCCTCACGCGGTCGGCGTTGTCCTCGCGGAGCTGCGAGCCGACCGCGGCGGGGACCAGGATGTCGCACGGCCGCTCGAGCAGCTCGGCGTTGCCGAGGGGCTCGCTGCCCGGGAAGCCCGCGACGCTCCCGCTCTCGGCGACGTGCGCCTCGAGCTGGCGCACGTCGAAGCCGTGCGGGTTCCAGATCGCGCCCCGGACGTCGCCCACGCCCACGACGACGCAGCCCTCGCGCCACAGCAGCCGGGCCGCCACGCTGCCGACGTTGCCGAACCCCTGGACGACGACCTTGAGCCCCTGCAGGTTCTGCCCGAGCCGGTGCGCGGCGTGGTAGACGGCGTAGACGATGCCCCGGCCCGTCGCCTCGCGGCGGCCGGCGGAGCCGCCCACGATGAGCGGCTTGCCCGTGACGACGCCGGGCACGCTCTTGCCCTGGGTCATCGAGTAGGTGTCCATCATCCAGGCCATCGTCTGCTCGTCGGTGCCCAGGTCGGGCGCCGGGATGTCGAGGTCGGGCCCGATGAACAGCATGATCTCGGCCGTGTAGCGGCGCGTGAGGTGCTCGAGCTCCCGCCTGGACAGCGCGTGCGGGTCCACGCTCACGCCGCCCTTGGCGCCGCCGTAGGGCAGGCCGATCAGCGCGCACTTCCAGCTCATCAGCATCGCGAGCGCGGTGACCTCGCCCAGGTTCACGTCCGGGGCGTAGCGGAGCCCGCCCTTGGTGGGGCCGAGGACGGTGCTGTGGTGGACCCTATAGCCCTGGAACACCTCGGTTTTTCCGCTGTCCATCAGGACCGGGACCGAGACGACGAGGGCCCTCCTCGGGTAGCGGAGCCGCTCGTGGATGTCGGGCTCCAGGTTCAGGCGGAGCGCGGTCCGGTCGAGCTGGGCCAGGGCGGTCCGGAGCAGATGCGAGTCGAATTCGGGTTTCTCCATGTTTCGGGACCTTTCACTTGACATCGCTCGCCGCAGGGGCCAGAATACGACCGAAACAGTCGCCGATAGGATTTGTCGCCGATGCTGTCAGGTCGGTCGAGCCGGCCACAGCTCCGGCATATACGAATCCTCGGCGGAAGGCGAGGAATTAGGATGCTGCGGTTCACCAAGCGCGCCGACTACGGGCTGATGGCGATCCACTACATCGCCATCAACGACCAGCTCGGCGCGGTGAGCGCCAAGCGGATCGCCGAGGAGTTCGGCATTCCGCCCGAGCTGCTCGCGAAGATCCTCCAGCGGCTGGCCAAGCGCCGTCTCATCGCGAGCCAGAACGGGCCCAAGGGGGGCTACGTGCTGGCGCGGCGGCCGGAGCAGATCTCGGTCGGGCAGGTCGTGCGCGCGCTCGAGGGGCCGATCAACATCGTGGGCTGCCTGGACCACAGCGGCTGCCCGCAGGAGGAGCGCTGCAACCTGCGGCGGCCGGTGCAGAAGCTCCAGGCCGCGATCAGCCAGATGCTCGACACGATGAGCCTGGCGGACCTGGCGACCGACGACGTCCCCGAACTCCTGACGATCCGGATGTGAGGAGACCGAATCCATGGCGCTGAAGTTTCCGATCTTCATGGACGCGCAGTCGACGACGCCGTGCGACCCGCGGGTCGTCGAGGCGATGCTGCCGTACTTCACCGAGAAGTTCGGCCACCCGGCGAGCCGCAACCATCCCTTCGGCTGGGAGGCCGAGGGCGCGGTGGACGCGGCCCGGCAGAAGCTCGCCCGGCTCATCGGCGCGCGCGACCCGAAGGAGCTCGTGTTCACGTCGGGCGGCACCGAGGCGATCAACCTCGCCCTGAAGGGCGCCGCCGAGATGTACCGCGAGAAGGGCAACCACATCGTGACGACCGTCATCGAGCAGCGCGCCGGCCTCGACACGTGCAAGCGTCTCGAGCGGCAGGGCTTCGAGGTGACCTACCTGCCCGTCGGGCCGGGCGGCCTCGTGGACGTGGACGAGGTGCGGAAGGCGATCACGAACAAGACGATCCTCGTGTCCGTGATGTTCGCGAACAACGAGATCGGGACGCTCCAGGACATCGCGGGGCTCGGCCGCCTCGCGAAGGAGAAAGGCGTCATCTTCCACACGGACGCCACGCAGGCGGTCGGCAAGGTGCCCGTCAACGTGGAAGCGCTGGGCGTCGACCTCCTGTCGTGCACCGCCCACCTCATGTACGGGCCGAAGGGCGTCGGCGCGCTCTACGTGCGGCGCAAGGGCCCGCGGGTGCGCCTGGCCCCGATGATCGACGGCGGCGGCCACGAGCGCGGGATGCGGTCGGGGACGCTGCCGGTGCCGCTCATCGTCGGCTTCGGCCGCGCCGCCGAGATCTGCGAGGAGATCATGCCGGAGGAGAGCGCCCGGCTCGCCACGCTGCGCGACCGGCTGCAAGACCTGATCCTCTCGAGCGTGGACGAGGCGTTCCTCAACGGCGACCCGGAGCGGCGGCTGCCCCAGAACCTGAACATCTCGTTCGCCTACGTGGAGGGCGAGTCGGTGCTGATGGGCCTCAACAGGGAGACCGCGCTGTCGTCGGGGTCGGCGTGCACGTCCGCGACGCTCGAGCCGTCGTACGTGATCGCGGCCCTCGGGGCCAGCACGGAGCTCGCGCACTCCTCGATCCGCTTCAGCCTCCACCGGTTCAACACCGAGGAGGAGGTGGAAGTCGTGGCGAAGCGCACGATCGAGGTCGTCAAGCGGCTGCGGGACATGTCGCCGCTCTACGAGCTGGCGAAGGAAGGCGTGGACCTGAAGTCGATCCAGTGGAAGGCAGAGTAAAGGGGAGGGCCCATGGCCTACAGCGACAAGGTCGTCGACCACTACAACAACCCGCGCAATGTCGGCTCCTTCACCAAGGACACGCCGGGCGTCGGGACGGGCCTCGTCGGGGCGCCGGAATGCGGCGACGTGATGAAGCTGCAGATCAAGGTGAACCTCGACACCGGCGTGATCGAGGACGCGAGGTTCAAGACCTTCGGGTGCGGGAGCGCGATCGCCTCGTCGAGCCTGGCCACCGAGTGGCTCAAGGGCAAGACGGTCGACGAGGCCGGGAAGATCAAGAACACGGACATCGTGAACGAGCTCCGGCTGCCGCCCGTCAAGATCCACTGCTCGGTGCTGGCCGAGGACGCGATCAAGGCGGCGCTGGCGGACTACAGGGACAAGCACGGGGACGCGCTCGCCGGGGCCGAGGCCCCGACGGCGTCCGCGTGAGGGGAGGGGACGGGCGATGGCGGTGACCCTGTCGGAAGCGGCGGCCAGGCAGGTCAAGGAGCTCAAGCAGGCCCAGCACCTGCCGGAGACGGTGTTCCTCCGGATGGGCGTGAAGGGCGGCGGGTGCTCGGGCCTGTCGTACTCGCTCGAGTTCGACACCGAGCTCGGGCCGCACGACAAGGAGTTCGAGATCGACGGCATCAAGGTCGTCGTCGACAAGAAGAGCTACATCTACCTGAACGGCACGACGCTCGACTACGTCCAGCAGGGGCTGACGGGCGGATTCACGTTCGTCAACCCGAGCGCGAAGTCGAGCTGTGGCTGTGGGACGTCGTTCTCGGCCTAGCCGGGGCGCCGCGAGGTCGCGGAGCGGGCCCGGCGCCGGGCCCGCTCTTCTTTTGAGGGTGACGGAGGGATGAACCACTTCGAGGTGTTCGAGCTGCCGCGCAAGCTCGGGATCGACACGGCCGAGCTGCAGCGGAGGTTCTACGCGCTCTCGCGACGCTGGCATCCCGACTTCCACCAGGCCGCGCCGCCCGAGGCGCAGGCGCGGGCGCTCGAGGCCTCCGCGCGGCTGAACGCCGCGTACCGCACGCTGCGCGACCCGATCGCGCGCGTGGAGTACCTCGTGCGGCTCGAGGAGGGCCGCCCGACGAGGGAGGGGGCGGCGGTCGGGCCGACGGCGCCCCCGGAGCTGCTCGAGGAGATGTTCGAGATCCAGGAGGCGCTCGCGGAGGCCAAGGCCGGCGGGCTCGACGCGGACGGCCACCGGCGGCTCGCCGCCGAGCGCGACCGGCTGGTCGCCCGCCACCGGGACGAGGAGGCGCGGCTCGCCGGCCCGCTCGCCGCCGCGTGGGACGCCGCCGACGCCGGCGAGCGGCCGCGCGTGCTCGCGGCGTGCAAGCAGGCGCTCGCGACGCGCGCGTACCTCGCGACGGTCATCGACGACCTCACCGAGGCGCTGGGAGAGAGCCAGGAAGGCCATGTCACGCATCGTCGGCATTGATCTCGGGACGACCAACAGCCTCGTCGCGTTCGTCGAGGGGACGGCCGGTCTGCCGCGCGTGATCCCCGACGCCGAGGGGCGCACGCTCCTGCCGTCGATCGTGGCGTTCACGCCCGACGGCGTGCTCGTCGGCGACGCCGCCCGGCGCCAGCTCGTGCGCCGCCCGGAGAGCACCGTGTACTCGGTCAAGCGCCTCATGGGCCGCGGCTACGAGGACATCAAGGACGAGCTCTGCTACTTCCCGTACAAGGTGCTCCCCTGCGAGGGGATCGTGAAGATCGACCTCGGCGGCCGCGCGGTCACGCCGCCCGAGGTCTCGGCGATCATCCTGAAGGCGCTCCGGGAGCGCGCGGAGGCCTACCTCGGCGAGCCGGTGGAGAAGGCGGTCGTCACGGTGCCGGCGTACTTCAACGACAGCCAGCGCCAGGCCACGAAAGACGCGGGGCGCATCGCGGGGCTCGACGTCGTGCGGATCGTGAACGAACCCACGGCGGCCTCGCTGGCCTACGGGCTGCACCGTCTCGAGGCGGGCGTGATCGCCGTCTACGACCTCGGCGGCGGCACCTTCGACGTCTCGCTCCTGCGCGTGAAGGACGGCGTCTTCGAGGTGCTCGCGACCCACGGCAACACGCGGCTCGGCGGCGACGACTTCGACCGCGCGATCGTCCTCTGGCTGCTCGACGACATCCGCGCGCGGCACGACGCCTACCTCGGCCGCGACGCCGAGGCCATGCAGGAGCTGCGGCTCGCCGCCGAGGCGGCGAAGATCCGCCTGTCGAGCGACGAGCGGACCACGCTCACGATCCCGTTCGACGCGTTCACGTACCACCGGGAGATCACGCGCGCGGACGTCGAGGGCCTCGTCGGGCGCCTGGTGGACGCGACGCTCGGCCCCTGCCGGCTGGCGCTCGCCGACGCCGGGCTCGCGCCCGCGGACGTGGACGAGGTCGTGCTCGTCGGGGGCTCGACCCGCGTGCCGCTCGTCCGCCGGCGCGTGCAGGAGCTGTTCGGCCGGACGCCGCACAGCCAGCTCAACCCGGACGAGGTGGTCGCGGCCGGCGCGGCCGTCCAGGCGCACATCCTGGAGGGCGGCTTCACGAACATGCTGCTCCTCGACGTCACGCCGCTCTCGCTCGGGATCGAGACGCTCGGCGGCATCGTGAGCGTGCTCGTGCCGCGGAACACCACGATCCCGACCAGCGCGCGGGAGCTGTTCACCACGTCGGTGGACGGCCAGGCGGTCGTGGACATGCACGTCGTCCAGGGCGAGCGTGAGCTCGCGAAGGACTGCCGCTCGCTGGCGCGCTTCGAGCTCGGCGGCATCGCGCCGATGCCGGCGGGCATGCCGAAGATCGAGGTGGTGTTCCTCATCGACGCGAACGGCATCCTCCAGGTGACCGCGAAGGAGCTGCGGACCGGCAAGGCGGCCGCGATCGAGGTGAAGCCGACCTACGGCCTGTCCGAGGCGGACGTGGAGCGGATGGTCGAGGACTCGTTCGCCTACGCGGAGGCCGACGTCGAGGCGCGGCTGCTGATCGAGACCCGGAACGAGGCCGACACCGTCATCACCCACGTGGAGCGCGCGCTCCGCCAGGGGGGCGAGCTGGTGGCGGCCGACGAGCGCGCGGCCATCCGGCGGGCGCTCGAGGAGCTCACGCGGGTGCGCGGCGGGGCCGACCGCGACCTGATCCACGAGCGCACCGTCGCGCTCAACCGCGCGACCGAGCACCTCGCCGAGCGCATGATGGACGCGGCGCTCAAGGGGGCGCTCGGGAGCAAGCGGGCGGCGGAGATCATGGCGTCTCGAGGAGACGCGTGATGGCGGTGCACAAGGTCACGTTCCTCCCGATGAACGTCACCGTGGAGGTGGACGACGCGAAGTACCCGCTGGCCGACCACGGCCGGCCCGGGTCGGTGCTCGACATCGCGCTCGCCCACGACATCGCCCTCGAGCACAACTGCGGCGGGAGCTGCGCCTGCACCACCTGCCACGTCGTCGTGCGCGAGGGGGAGGAGAACCTCTCGGAGATGCAGGCCGACGAGGAGGACCGGCTCGACATGGCCGAGGGCCTGACGATCCACTCGCGCCTCGGCTGCCAGGCGATCGTGCGCGGCAACGTCGTCGTGGAGATCCCGAAGTGATCACCTGGCGCGACACCGAGGACATCGCGATCGCGCTCGCCGAGCGCCATCCGGACCTGGACCCGCTGAGCGTCCGCTTCACGGACCTCCACCGCTGGGTCACGGAGCTGCCGGGGTTCTCGGACGATCCCGGGGCGTCGAACGAGAAGACCCTCGAGGCGATCCAGATGGCGTGGCTCGACGAGTACCGGAACCGCTAGCGAGCCGCTACCACGTGACGACCTGGTCGGCGGCGAAGATGAGGTCGAGCAGTTGCGAGTAGCTCAGGTCGTGGTCGAGACGTCGCAGGGCGACGCCCGCGGGGAGCTCGGGCGCGGCGCTGCCGTGCAGGACCGCGACCGTCACGCGGTCGCCCGCGGCGGCCTGCGCCTCGACCACGCGCCGGGCGAGCGCGGCGTCGGGGCCCTTGAGCAGGTGCAGCACGGTGGCCATCAGAAGACCAGGAACCGCCGGCCGCGGCGCACGAGCTCGGCGATGCGCTCGGCGGTCACGGGAACGATCGCGTGCCCCTCGGCGTTCCAGTCGGCGTCCGCGGGGAGGGCGCGCGCCTCGACGTGGAACGGGATGCCCAGCTCCTTGAGGGCGGCGCGGAACTTCGCGATGTCGTCGCCGTCCACGAGCTCGTCGGTGTCCGCGTCGAGCAGGTGGACAGCGTCGGCCCGCAGAACGACAATGACCTCGTTGTCGCCGGCCGCGACGCCGAGGCCGATGCGCAGCGCCTCGTTGGCGCGGTGCGAAGCGCGCGGGTCCACGGAGATGAGGACGACGACCGGCGCGCTGTCGGTCACCGGCTCAGTTGAGCGCGACGAAGCGGTCGGTGCCATTGATCAGGTCGGTCAGCACCACGAGGCCGCAATAGGTGATCGTCTCCGCGTCCTCGAGCGGGATCCGGCGCTTCTGGCAGCCATACGCGCACACGAACAGCTTGGCGCCGCGCTCGGGGAGCGCCCGGATCCGCGGGTCCGCGAGCGCCCGGACGCCGTCGTCGATGAGGTAGAGGTAGACGGTCGCGCCGCGCGCGAGCGCCGCCTGCGACAGCCCGACCGCGGTCTCGAGGTTCGGATGCTCGAGTCCGGTGGAGAGCATCACGCCGAGCTTCTTCCTGGCGAGCTCCATCGCGGATCGAGCCTAGCATCCTAGAAAAAGGAGAGCAACATGACGCGCCGCGTGTACCTCGATCACAACGCGTCGACCCCGGTGCACCCGGAGGTCCTCGCCGAGATGCTGCCGTACTTCTCGGAGGTCTACGGCAACCCGTCCAGCATCCACGCCTTCGGGCGCGCGGCGCGCGAGGGGGTCGACCTCGCGCGTGAGCGCGTGGCGCAGTTCCTCGGGGTGGCCCCGACCGAGGTCGTCTTCACGTCGGGCGGCACGGAGTCGGACAACTTCGGCATCAAGGGGCTCGCGTTCGCGCGGGGTCGCGGCCACCTGATCACCTCGAAGATCGAGCACCACGCGGTGCTCCGCACGTGCCAGGCCCTCGAGGGGATGGGCTTCGAGGTGACGTACGTCGGCGTCGACGGGCACGGCATGGTGGACCCGGACGAGGTCCGGCGGGCGATCCGCCCCGACACGATCGCGGTGAGCATCATGCACGCCAACAGCGAGGTCGGCACGCTCCAGCCCATCGAGGCGATCGGCCGCGCGACCCGCGAGCGCGGCATCCCGCTCCACGTCGACGCCGTGCAGACGTTCGGCAAGGTCCCGTTCGACGTGCACGCGCTCGGCATCGACGCGCTGTCGTTCTCGGCGCACAAGATCTACGGCCCGAAGGGCATCGCGGGCCTGTACGTCCGCAAGGGCACCCGGATGGTCTCGATCCAGCACGGCGGCGAGCACGAGCGGCGCCGGCGGGCGGGGACCGAGAACGTCCCGGGCATCGTCGGCCTCGGCAAGGCGGTCGAGGTCCGCGCGCGCGAGATGGCGGCGGAGGCCGAGCGCCTGGGCGCGCTCCGCACGCGGCTGTGGGAGGGGATCCGCGCGGGCGTCCCCGAGGTGCGCCTGTCGGGCCACCCGGTCGTGCGCCTGCCGGGCACCGCGAGCCTCCTGTTCCGGCACATCGAGTCGGAGTCGCTCGTGCTGGGCCTCGATCTCAAGGGGATCGGCGTCTCGGCGGGCTCGGCGTGCACGGCGGGCAACGTCGAGCCCTCGCACGTGCTGGTCGCGATGGGCGTCGCGCTCGACTGGGCGATGGGCGCGGTCCGGTGCTCCCTCGGCCGCTCCACCACCGCCGCCGACGTGGACTACGTCGTCGCGAGCGTGGCGACGGTGGCGCGTAAGCTGCGCGAGGCGCTGCCGGTGGGAGCCGCGTGAGGTACAGCGCCACGCTGGTCGACCACTTCCTGCACCCGCGCAACGCCGGGATGATGCAGACGCCCGACGGCGTGGGCGAGGACGAGTACGCGGGCTGCGGCGACCTCGCGCGCTTCTTCCTGCGCGTGCGGGAGGGCCGGGCCGTCGAGGTGAGGTTCCAGACGTACGGCTGCGGGCCGACCATCGCCGCCGCGAGCGTGGCGAGCGAGCTCGCGCGCGGACGGACGGTGGAGGACCTGCTGCAGGTGAAGGCGGGCGAGATCGAGGCGGCGCTCGACGGCCTCCCGGACGACCGCAAGCACGCGGCGGACGTCGCCGCGGCGGCGCTGCGCGCGGCGGCCCTGGACGCCCGCGGCGCGCGGGGCTGAGCGTGTTCGACGCCTTCCGGCGCGACGTGCGCGCCGCGCTCGAGCGCGATCCGGCCGCGCGCTCGGCGCTCGAGGTGATGGCCTGCTATCCCGGCGTCCACGCCCTCGCCTTCCACCGGCTCGCCCACGGGCTCTGGCGGCGCGGCTGGGGGACGCTCGCGCGCTTCGTCTCGCACGCGGGCCGCTTCCTCACGGGGATCGAGATCCATCCGGCGGCGCGGCTGGGGCCCGGCCTCTTCATCGACCACGGCATGGGCGTCGTCATCGGCGAGACCGCCGAGATCGGCGGGAACGTGACGCTGCTCCAGGGGGTGACGCTCGGCGGCACCAGCCTCAAGCGCGAGAAGCGCCACCCCACGCTCGGCAACAACGTCGTCGTCGGCGCGGGCGCCGCGGTCATCGGCGCCATCACGATCGGCGACAACGCGCGCATCGGCGCCGGATCGGTGGTCGTCCGCGACGTGCCCCCGAACTGCGTTGTCGTGGGCGTGCCGGGCCGGATAACATACAAGGACGGGCAGCGGGTCGGGGGGCTCGACTTCGACCAGACCGACCTGCCGGACCCGGTGAGCCGGGCGCTCGAGCAGCTCATGGACCGGATCCGCGCGCTCGAGGGGGACGTGGAGACGCTGCGCAAACGCACGGAGGAGGAACGTTCGTGACCCCGAAGGACGTGCTGAGCATCAAGGAAGCCTCGACGTACCTGGCGATGGACGAGCGCACCCTCGCGCAGCTCGCGACCGAGCGGCGCATCCCCTCGCTCCAGCTCAACGGCGCCTGGGTCTTCTCCAGGAAGTCGATCGACAAGTGGCGCAGCCAGCAAGCGCGCCGGCCGTGATCCGCCGCGACGCCGCCTGGTCCATCCTCACCGAGTTCACCCGGAGCGACAGCCTCCGCAAGCACGCCCGCGCGGTCGAGGCCTCGATGCGCGCGTACGCCGGCCGGTACGGCGAGGACCCCGAGGTGTGGGGCGTCGCGGGCATGCTCCACGACTTCGACTACGAGGTGCATCCGCGCGCCCCGCACCACCCGGTCAAGGGCGCCGAGGTCCTGCTGGCCCGGGGCGTGCCCGCGCGCATCGTGTACGCGATCCTGGCGCACGCCGACTACTCGGGCATGCCGCGCGCGTCGCTCCTGGACCGCGCGCTGTACGCGTGCGACGAGCTGTCGGGCTTCGTCCACGCCGTGGCGCTGGTCCGGCCCGGGCGCGTGATCGCCGGGCTCGAGCCCGCGTCCGTCAGGAAGAAGCTCAGGGACAAGGCCTTCGCCCGGACGGTCAACCGTGACGACGTCTACCGGGGCGCCGACGAGCTCGGCGTCGCGCTCGACGAGCACATCGCCTTCGTCGTCGCCGCCCTCACCGACGTCGCCCCGGCCCTCGGCCTCTCCCGCGCCTGAGGCCTTGCTGGCATCGGCGCCTGGCCGCGAGGCCAGGGGCGGATGCTCCCACCACGGTGGGCGTCCCGGCCCGGAGGTACCCTCCGCGACCCGTGTTTTCAGGGTTGACCCGTGCGCTTGCAGGGGCGATCGTCGTCCAGGGTGGTGGCTAGCGTGGTCGAGGAGGGTACCTCCGGGCCGGGACGGACACCGTGACGCGAGCGATCGCGCACGTGGACATGGACGCGTTCTACGCGTCCATCGAGCAGCGCGACCGCCCCGCGCTCGCCGGCCGGCCCGTGATCGTCGGCGCCGACCCCCGGGGCCGCGGCGTCGTCTCCGCCGCCTCCTACGAGGCCCGCGCGTATGGCGTGCGCTCGGCCATGCCGATCGGGCGGGCCGCGCGCCTGTGCCCGCAGGCCGCGTTCCTGCCGGTGGACATGGCGAAGTACCGCGCGGTGTCGCTCGAGATCATGGCGATCCTCGCCGACTTCTCGCCCCTCGTCGAGCCCGTGTCGGTGGACGAGGCGTTCATCGATCTCACCGGGACGGAGCCGCTCTTCGGGAGCCCGCTCGACGCCGTCCGTCTGATCAAGCAGCGGATCCGGCGCGACACCGAGCTAACGGCGTCCGCCGGGCTCGCGCCGAACAAGTTCCTCGCGAAGGTCGCCTCCGACCTGGAGAAGCCGGACGGGCTGGTGGTCGTGCCCCCGGGCGGGGAGGCGGCGTTCCTGGCCCCGCTGCCCGTCGAGCGGCTCTGGGGCGTCGGGCGCGTCATGGGGCGCGAGCTTCGCGAGCTCGGCGTCACGACCGTCGGTCAGCTCCAGCGCATGCCGCGGGCGGTGCTCGTGCGGCGCTTCGGCCGCCACGGCGAGGACCTGTACGCGCTCGCCGTCGGGCGCGACGACCGCCCGGTCGAGCCCTTCGAGGACCCGAAGTCCATGGGCGCCGAGGAGACGTACGGCACCGACTGCCGGGACCCCGAGCGCCTGCGGGCGACGCTGCGCGGCCAGGCCGAGCGCGTGGCCGCCGAGCTCCGCGACGGCGGCTTCGCGGCCGCCCGGGTGACGCTCAAGCTCCGCTACGGCGACTTCGAGACCCTCACGCGCAGCGTGACCGGCGAGCCGACGCAGGACGGCCTGGAGCTCTACCGGCGCGCGCTCGCGCTGCTCGAGCGCCTCGGCGTGAGCCGGCCGGTGCGCCTGATCGGGCTCGCGGCCTCGCACCTCGGCCCGCCCGGCCGGAGCCAGCTCGGGCTCTTCGACGCGGACGTGGCGCGCCGCGAGCGGCTGGCGGCCGCGCTCGACCGGCTGGCCGCGCGCTTCGGCGACGGAACCGTCGTGCCGGCGGCGCTGTTATCCCGGCGAGCCCGGCGCGGCTAGGAGGCCGTCGGAGCGACCGCCGCGCCCGACGTGTGCCCGAGTCCTTCACGCCTTCTGAGCCGGCCCGCGCGGGACGGGTGCGGGGGCGGGGGCGGTCGCGTATAATTCGGCGCGCTGGAGCGAGGTGCTGGTGCTGAGACGTTCGCACTGGGTAGGGAGGACACATCCATGAGGATGCGGATCGCAGGACTGATGGTCGCGCTGCTACTCGCAGCCGTTCCCGCCGCGGCCCAGACACCCGGCGTGACGGACTCCGAGATCGTCATCGGCATCACGACGCCGCTCTCCGGCCCGGCCGCGGCCTGGGGGACGACCGCCCTCGGGGCGGAGGCGTGGGCGAAATACGTCAACGCCCAGGGCGGGGTGCACGGGCGGAAGCTCAGGGTCATGATGCGGGACGACGGGTACAACCCCGGGCGCGCGGTCGCGAACGTGAACGAGCTGAAGGGCCAGGTCTTCGCGCTGGTCGGGCTGCTCGGCAGCGCGGTGCTCAACGCGAACAAGGACAACATCGCCGACGCGAAGCTCCCGGTCATCTGGCCGTACGGGAACCCGCAGATCTTCGCCAAGCAGCCCCGGGAAAAGGTGCGGGGCGTGTTCATGGTGTACCCGGACTACGGGGACGAGGCCGAGTTCCTGGTCGGGCAGGCGCAGAAGCTCGAGAAGGCCAAGAAGGTCGCCGTGTTCTTCCAGAACGACGACTACGGCAAGGGCGGCCTCGAGGGCGCGCGGCGGGGCGCGGCCAAGTTCGGCGTGACGCTCGCGGCGGAGGTCGCCTACGAGGTGGCCGACCGCGAGCTCGGGACCCACGCGCTCAAGCTCAAGGAGTCGGGCGCGGACGCGATCGTCATCTACTCGACGGCGACCCACGGCGCCGGCGTGATCAAGGAGATGGCCAAGGCCGGCTACCGGCCCAAGATCTTCGCGTCGTTCCCGCTGGGCGACCGCCACGTGATGTTCCGCCTGCTCGGGGAGCTGTGGGAAGGCGCCTACTACAACGTCACCGGCGCCGTGCCGGGCGAGCCCGAGGCCGACCGCGTCATCGACATCATCGTGAAGCAGGAGCCGAAGCTCAAGGGGCGCGAGAGCTTCGCGCTGGCCGGCGTCGCCGGCATGGTCGCGACCGTCGAGGGGCTCACGCGGGCGGGGAAGAACCTGACGCGGGACAGCTTCGTCGAGGCGATGGAGACGATCAAGGACTGGTCGCCCGAGGGCCTCACGGGGAAGATCACCTGGGGGCCGAACCGACGCCACGGGCTCAACCCCATCCGCATGATGCGGGCGGGGAAGGCCGCGGGCGCGACGTTCACCCCGCTGACCGGCTATCAGCCCTTCCCCTCGCACTTCTAGGGCGGGGGCTCTGAGCGGAGGGGGGACGGGGGAAGGGCCCGGGACGGGCTCTTCCCCCGCCGTGTGCCGACCGGGAATGGGAGACCTGCTCGAGGTCACGAACCTCTCGCTCAACTTCGGCGGGATCACGGCGCTGCAGGACGTCTCGGTCTCCGTCGCCGAGGGCGAGACGCTGGCCGTCATCGGTCCGAACGGCTCCGGCAAGACCTCGCTCTTCAACTGCGTCACCGGGATCTACCGTCCGACGGCGGGCGGCGTCGCCTTCCGGAGCGAGTCGGTGCTCGGGCGCACGCCCGACGCGATCACGCGTCTGGGGATCGCGCGGACGTTCCAGAACCTGCGTCTCTTCCACAACATGTCCGTGCTCGACAACCTCATGGTCGGGCGGCACCTCCACTTCCAGAAGAACCTCCTCGCCGCCGTCCTGCGAGCGCGCGGCGAGGAGATTCGCCACCGGCGACGCTGCGAGGAGATCATCGAGTTCCTCAACCTGGAGCCCGTCCGCAAGAGCCGGGTCGCGGACTGCCCGTACGGCGTCCAGAAGCGCGTCGAGCTGGGGCGGGCGCTCGCGACGGAGCCCCGGCTCCTCCTCCTCGACGAGCCGGTCTCGGGTCTCACGCAGGAGGAGAAGGACGAGTCCGCGTACTGGATCCACGAGATCCAGGGCCGCTTCGGCATCACGGTGCTCCTCGTCGAGCACGACCTGCGCGTGGCCTCGCGCCTGGCGAGCCGCATGGTGGCGCTCGATCATGGCGTGAAGATCGCCGAGGGAACGCCGGCCGAGGTTCAGCGCCACCCCGAAGTCATCAAGGCGTATCTTGGGGAATAGATGACGGCGCTGCTGAAGGTCTCCAGCATCGAGACGCTCTACTTCGACCGGATCTACGCGCTCTTCGGCGTGTCGCTCGAGATCGAGGAGGGGGAGATCTTCACGGTCCTCGGGCCGAACGGAGCCGGGAAGACGACGCTGCTCCGCACGATCGCCGGGCTGCTCAAGGACCAACCCAAGAAGGGCGAGATCCTCTTCGCAGGCCGCCGGATCGACGGCTGGCAGCCGGAGGCGGTCGCCCGCCTCGGCATCGTCTACGTGCCCGAGGATCGGGGCCTCTTCCGGGAGCTGACCGTCGCGGAGAACCTCGAGCTGGGCCTCTGGGGGCGGCACGACGACGGCGTCGACAAGGACGTCGACTTCGTCCACGGGATGTTCCCGATCCTCAAGGAGCGCGCCCGCCAGGAGGCCGAGACGCTGTCCGGCGGCGAGCAGCAGATGCTGGCGCTTGGACGCGCGATGCTCAGGCGGCCGCGGCTCCTGATGCTCGACGAGCCGTCGCTGGGCCTCGCCCCCCGGGTCGCCAAGAGCGTGTACGAGGCGCTGACCGCGATCAGCCGGAGGGGCACCACGATCCTGCTCGTCGAGCAGAACGCGCGGCTGGCGCTCGGCGTGGCGCGGCGGGGCGCGATCCTCGAGGCCGGGCGGATCGTGCTCGAGGGCGCGTCGAAGGATCTGACGGAGAACGAGGACGTGCGCGAGGTCTACCTCGGCGTCGGCACGGCGGAGGCGGCCGTGAAAGGCTGGCGGCTCTACCGGAAGAGGAGGCGATGGTGATGACGGACGCGGCGCGGAGCGTCCCGGCGCTGTTCGCCGGGCAGGTCGAGCGGCAGGGCGATCGTCTCGCGATCCGCTTCAAGGAGTACGGTATCTGGCACCGCGTCACGTGGCGCCAGTACGGCGAGGAGGTGCGCCGGGTCGCCACCGCGCTCCTCGCGTTCGGCCTCCGGCGCCAGGAGAACGTCGCGGTCCTCGCCGAGAACCGCCCGGAGTGGCTCTACTGCCACCTCGGGATCCAGACGGCCGGCGGCGTGACCGTCGGCATCTACCCGACGTCCGCGCCCGAGCAGATCACCTACCTCCTGAACCACTCCGAAGCGCGGCTCATCTTCGTCGAGAACGAGGAGCAGCTCGACAAGATCCTCGCGATCGTGGACGGCACGAAGGTGGAGCGGATCGTGGTGTGGGACGCCAAGGGACTCTGGGGCTTCACCGACGAGCGCGTGAGCTTCTTCGAGGATTTCCTCAAGCAGGGGACGACCTTCGCCGAGTCCCACCCCGCGGCCGTGGACGAGCGCCTGGCGGCCATCAGCCGCGAGGACACCGCGATGATCATCTACACCTCCGGCACCACCGGGCCGCCGAAGGGCGCGATGCTGTCCCACGGCTCGATCCTCTGGGTGACCGAGGCGTTCCTCGGGGTCAACCCCGTCACGGCGGACGACGAGGTCGTGTCGTACCTGCCCTTCGCCCACATCTACGAGAACCTGATCTCCGTCTTCGGCCCGCTGCGGACGGGCTACATCGTGAACTTCGTCGAGAGCCTCGACACCCTGTTCCAGAACCTGCGCGAGGTCTCGCCGACGTACTTCGCCAGCGTGCCGCGGATCTGGGAGAAGCTCGCCTCGACGGTCGAGCTTCGCATGGCGGACTCGACGTGGCTCAAGCGAGGCGCGTACCGCGCGGCCGTCGCCGTCGGGCGGCGCCACGCCCGCGCCAAGCTCGCGGGCCGGCCGATCCCCCGCGGCCTGGCCCTCGCGTACCGGCTCGCGCACTGGCTCATCCTGGCGCCGCTCAAGCGCCGGCTGGGCTTCGACCGCACGCGGATCGCCGTCTGCGGGGCCGCCCCCGCCTCGCCCGAGCTCTTCGAGTACTATCACGCCCTGGGGATCCCGCTGATCGAGGGGTACGGCCAGACGGAGTCCACGGGCGTGATCTCGGTCAACCGCGTGGAGAGCCCGCGGGTCGGCACGGTCGGCCAGGCGATCCCGGGCATCGAGGTCGCGCTCGAGGACGACGGCGAGATCCTCACGCGTGGGCCCCACGTCTTCAAGGGCTACTTCAAGGACCCCGAGCTGACGACCCAGACCATCGACGCCGAGGGCTGGCTCCACACGGGCGACGTGGGCGCGTGGGAGAACGGCTACCTCAAGATCATGGACCGCAAGAAGGACATCATCATCACGGCCGGCGGCAAGAACATCAC
>MGCF01000063.1 GCA_001788495.1 Candidatus Rokubacteria bacterium RIFCSPLOWO2_02_FULL_73_56 | reverse complement strand
TCGCCGATGAACTGGATCTTCTCGCCGCCGTACACCTCGATCTTCGAGATGTACGAGCGCTCGAGGAGGTCGGCGAAGAGCTGGACGAACTCGGCGCGCTCCGCGGGCGTCCGCGGCGCCCAGTGGCGGGCCAGCGAGCGCTGGGCGGTCTCGGAGAAGTCGAAGATGTCGTTGGCGATCTTCCGGACCGCCGCGCGGCGGTCGAGGGCCCGGGGCTCCTTCTTCAGCTCGGGGTCCTCCAGGACCTTCAGGACCCGGTCGATCTGGGCGCGGAGCTGCTCGGTGGGCGGGCCGGCCCACGCGGGATGCTCCGCGGCGAGAAGCGCCAGGAGCGCGGCGGCGAACACGACCCCACAGCGACGCACCCTCATCGGGACCCTCCTAGACCTTCCCAAAGATGTACTTGGACAGCAGCTCCTCGAAATCGACCGGCGCCTCGACCTCGCGGATCCGGCCGCCGGGCGGGATGATCTTCTCCGAGCCTCCCGGACTGATCCGGACGTACTTCTCACCGATCAGCCCCTTGGTCTTGATCGACGCGATCGAGTCGTCCTGGAGCTTGACGTCCCCGACCACGCGCAGCGTCACGCGCGCCTGGTAGTCGGCCAGCCGGATCGATTCGACGCGCCCGATCTCGACGCCCGCGATCTCGACGGTGGAGCCGGCCTTGAGCCCGCCGACCGACGGAAAGTCGACCGTGACCACGTACCCGCTGCCGCCGAGGAAGGAAACCCTTCCGAGTCTAATCGAAAGGTACCCCAAAGCCAAGATGCCGAGCAGCATGAACACGCCGACCGCGACGTTGACGCGCGTCCGCTCCATCAGCTGACCTCCGCGAGATCCGGCTCGCCCCGGATGAACTGGCGCACGACTCGGGTTTCCGACTCCTGGATGGCCGCCGGCGGGCCCACCTCGACGATCCGCCCCTCGTGCAGCATCGCCACGCGGTCGGCGATCTCGAAGATCTCCGGGATCTCGTGGCTCACCATCACGGCGGTGAAGCGGAAGCGCTGGTGCAGGTCCTGGATCAGCCGGTGGATCGTGTTGACGAGGATCGGGTCGAGGCCCGTCGTGGGCTCGTCGAAGAAGATGATCTCGGGTTCGATGACCAGGGCGCGCGCGATCGCCACGCGCTTGCGCATGCCGCCCGAGATCTCGGCCGGGTACTTGCCGCCGACGCCCTCGAGGCCGACCTGGGCGAGCGCGGCCTCGACCCGCTTGGCCACCTCCGCGCGCGGCAGCCGGAGCTTCTCGCGCAGCGGGAACGCGACGTTGTCGACGCAGGTCATCGAGTCGAAGAGCGCGCCCCCCTGGAAGACCACGCCGTAGCGCCGGCGGATCTCGTCGAGCGCCCGCCCGCGCAGATCCGTGATCTGCGCGCCGTCAACCAGCACGCGGCCCGCGTCCGGCCGCAGGAGCCCGATCAGGTGCTTGAGGAAGACCGACTTGCCGCCGCCGCTGCGGCCGATGATGACGGTGATCGAGCCCGTCGGCATCTCGAGGTCGATGCCCCGCAGGACCTGCTGGCGCCCGAACGACTTGACGAGCCCCTCGACCTTGATCACTTCCAGACCGATCCGAAGAAGTAGTCCCAGACGAGGATCAGCACCGAGGACAGGACGACGGCCTGGGTGGTCGCGCGCGCGACGCCCTCGGCGCCGTGGCCGACGTTGAAGCCCTTGTACGTGCAGACCCAGGTCACGATGACGCCGAACGAGACGGACTTCCAGAAGCCGAGCATGATGTCGGTCATGTCCACGAAGGTCTGCATCTCGCCGAAGTACGTCCCCTGCGAGAGGCCGAGCAGCTCGACCCCGACCACGTACCCGCCGAAGATGCCGACCACGTCGAAGATCGCGGTCATCAGCGGGAACGTCACGACGCCGGCGAGGACCGCCGGCGCGACCAGGTAGCGCATGGGGTTGAGCGCCATCACGGTGAGCGCGTCGATCTGCTCGCTGATCCGCATGATGCCGAGCTCCGCCGTGAGCGCCGAGCCCGCGCGGCCGGTGATCATGAGCGCGGCGAGCACGGGGCCGAGCTCGCGGATGAGCGAGAGCGCGACGGCCGGGCCGAGGAACGCCTCCGAGCCGAAGCGCGAGAGCGTCAGGAAGATCTGCAGGCCCAGCACCATGCCGGTGAAGGCGCCCGTGAGGATGATGATCAGGAGCGAGCGGTAGCCGACGAACACGATGCGCGAGAGGAACGCCCAGAGCTTGAACGGCGGCGTCAGGAGCGCCGCGAGGGCCTCGACGAGGAACGCCCCGAAGCGTCCCAGCGCGTCGACGACGTCGAGCGCGTGCCGGCCCAGGGCTTCGAGCGGGCGCAGCGTCAGCGGGAGGGCGGGCTCGGTCATGTCCGGGTGCTGCGGTAGACCCCCAGCGCCCAGAGGGGGAAGTACTGCGCGTAGAGGTGGTACTTCAGGTAGAAGACGCGCGGGAACCCCGTCCCGTTCCAGAGCGCGTCGGTCCAGCCGCCGTCGGCCTGCTGCGTGCGGAGCAGGTGCTGGACGCCGCGCTCGACCACGGGCCCGCTCGTCCGCCCCGCGGCGAAGAGCGCGAGCAGCGCCCACGCCGTCTGGCTGGGCGTCGAGGTGCCGACGCCGGCGAACGCGGGGTCGTCGTAGCTCTCGCACGTCTCGCCCCAGCCGCCGTCCGCGTTCTGGCGGCTCTCGAGCCAGCGGACCGCGCGCTGCACGTACTCGTGGCGGGGATCCTCGCCGATCGCGGCCAGGCCGCGCAGCACCGACCACGTCCCGTAGATGTAGTTCACGCCCCAGCGCCCGTACCACGGCCCGTCGTGCCGCTGGGCGTGCCGCAGGAACTGGATCGCGCGCTGCGCCGGCTCGAAGTCCTTGCCGTAGCCGAGGGTGCCGAGCAGCTCGAGCCCGCGGCCCGTCAGGTCCTCGGTGGACGGGTCGAGGAGCGCGCCGTGGTCGGCGAACGGGATGGTGTTGAGGTAGAGGCGGTTGTTGTCGGCGTCGAAGGACGCCCAGCCGCCGTCCTCGCCCTGCATGCCGAGGAACCAGCCGAGCCCGCGCTCCTTGGCGACGCGGACCGCGCCGGGATCGAGGCCCTGCAGCTTCTCGAGGGCCATCAGGACCATCGCGGTGTCGTCGAGGTCCGGGTAGAAGTCGTTGTCGTACTGGAACGCCCAGCCGCCGGGCTGCACGTGCGGCCGCTTGACCTGCCAGTCACCGGCCACCAGGATCTGCCGGGCCAGCAGCCACTCGGCCGCACGCAGGAGCTCCGGGTGGTCGGCGGGCGCCCCCGACTCGACGAGCGCGTTGATCGCGAGCGCGGTGTCCCACACCGGCGAGGGGCAGGGCTGATAGTGGAGCTCGTCGTCGGTCTCCACGGCGAGCGCCTCGATCTCCTTGACCTGCCCGAGCACGAGCGGGTGGTCGTCGGGGTACCCGAGCAGCCGCATCGCGACGATCGAGTTGGCCATCGCCGGGTAGATGCCGCCGAGGCCGCCCGGCACCGCGAGGCGCTCCTCGAGCCAGACCCGCGCGGCGTCGATCGCGCGCTTGCGGAGCGGGCGCGGCGAGAACTGCTCCCAGATCTTGAGCCCGTCGTCCACCGCGACGAAGAAGTTCTTCCAGAAGAGCTTGCGCCAGCTGAACGGCTCGGGCATGCGCGGGAAGCGCAGGCTCGTCGCCTCGCGGGGCGAGGGCCAGAGCTCGTCGAGGCGGAGGTGCGGCGGCAGCCACTTGACCGGCTTGCGGTCCATGATGATCAGGAGCGGTACGATGACCGTCCGCGACCAGTACGAGACCTCGTAGATGTTGAACAGGAAGAACGGCGGCGGCAGCAGCATGATCTCCGCCGGCATCGTCGGCACGCCGTTCCAGTCGTACTCGCCGAACAGCGCCAGCAGGATCTTGGTGAAGACGTTGGCCTTGACCGGCCCGCCCATCTCGAGGATCCGCTCACGGGCCGCGAGCATCGCGGGGTCGTCGGGGCCGACGCCGGCCAGCTTCATCGCGAAGTAGGCCTTGATCGTCGCCGAGAGGTTGGTCGGCCCGGCCTCGAAGAGGTTGAAGCCGCCGTCGGGCTGCTGCCGCCGGCGGAGGTAGCGGACCATCTTGGTCTCGCGCTCGCGGTTGACGTGGTCGATCAGGTGGCCGAGCAGGAGCTGCTCGGAGGTGATGGTCGTGTCCGCCTCGAGCTCGCCGACCCAGTGGCCGTCGGGCCTCTGGGTGGAGCGGAGGTGGGCCTGCCCGCGAGAGATCGCCTCGTTGAGTCCGGTCACGAACGGTGATGGTAACATGCTGACCGGGCAACGGAAACGCCCTTCGTCATGGACCTCCTGGCCGGCACCCTCGTCCTGCGCCCCTACGTGTTCGCCTTCGTCGCGTGCTTCCTCGCCGCGGGATGCGCCGACCTCGGCTGGCGCCGGACCCTGCTGTTCGGCGGGCTCGTCTGGCCGGTGGCCTGGCTCGCCGAGTTCTCGTCGACCCGCACCGGCGTGCCCTTCGGCCTCTACCACTACACGGGCGCGACCCGCGGCCAGGAGCTCTACCTCGCCGACGTCCCGCTCATGGACTCGCTCTCGTTCACGTTCCTCGCCTACGCCGGCTTCGCCCTGGCGCGCGGGGTGCTCGCCCGCCGGCGCCCGTCGCGCGCGAGGCTCGCGCTCGCCACGGGGCTCCTGATGACGGCGCTCGACGTCGTCATCGACCCGGCGGCGGTGCGGGGCGAGCGGTGGTTCCTCGGGCGCGTGTTCTACTACCCGGAGGGCGGCGTCTACTTCGGGGTGCCGCTCTCGAACTTCGCGGGCTGGGTGCTGGTGGGCGCGCTCGGCGTGGGCCTCTACCTGGCCGCGGCCGGCGCCGCGGGCGCCGCCGGGGGCCGCGCGTGGCCCGGAATCGCGTTATACTACGCGGTGCTGGCGTTCAACCTCGCCGTGACCGCGTGGATCGGCGAGTGGGGGCTCGTCGGGGCCGGCGCGGCGCTGCACGCCGCGCTCGCCCTGACGCTTTGTGTACGTCCATGGGAGCCGCGGCGCCGCGCCGGGGCCGTGAACACGGGGGACATCGGGCCGGTATGAGCGTGCCGCTCTCGCAGATGTGGGCCGTGGCGGCGTACGTCCTCCGGCAGCGGCTGCGCGGCCGCCGCCGCTACCCCCTGGTGCTGATGCTCGAGCCGCTCTTCCGCTGCAACCTCGCGTGCGCGGGCTGCGGCAAGATCCAGTACCCGCCGCAGATCCTCCGCAAGCACCTCAGCGTCGAGCAGTGCCTGCGGGCCGTCGAGGAGTGCGGGGCTCCGATGGTCTCGATCCCGGGGGGCGAGCCGCTCATGTACCCGGAGATCGGCCCGCTCGTCCGCGAGCTCGTCGCGCGCAAGAAGTACGTCTACCTCTGCACCAACGCGATCCTCCTCGGGGAGAAGCTCGCCGCCGGCCTGTTCGAGCCCTCGAAATACCTGTCGTTCAGCGTCCACATGGACGGGCTCCGCGCGGAGCACGACGAGGCCGTGTGTCGCGAGGGCGTCTTCGAGGAGGCGGTGGCGGGGATCCGCGAGGCGCTCGCGCGCGGCTTCCGCGTGACGACCAACACGACGCTCTTCGAGGGCACGAACCCGCTCCGCATGCGGGAGTTCTTCGACGCGATGATGGACCTCGGCGTCGAGGGGATGATGATCTCGCCGGGCTACAGCTACTCGAAGGCCCCCGACCAGGAGCACTTCCTCCGGCGGCAGCGGGCGCACGAGCTGTTCTCGCGGATGCTCTCGCACCCGAAGCGGCGGTGGAAGTTCAACCAGTCGACGCTGTTCCTGCAGTTCCTCATGGGCAAGCACGACTTCGAGTGCACGCCGTGGGGCAACCCGACCTACAACATGTTCGGCTGGCAGCGCCCGTGCTACCTGCTCCAGGAGGGCTACGCGTCGAGCTTCGCCGAGCTCATGGCGACGACGCGCTGGGAGCAGTACGGGCAGCGCAGCGGCAACGACAAGTGCCGCGACTGCATGGTCCACTGCGGGTACGAGCCCACCGCCGTCCACCACACGTTCGCCTCGTGGCGCGGCCTGCGCGGCACCGTCGTCGCCACGCTCACCGGCAGGCTCTAGGGCGATGCCGGACGAGACCACGCTCGAGGGCTGGACGCCCGAGATCGGCGGGGGGCTGACGCTCGAGGAGGTCGTCGAGCGCGCGTTCGACTACCGGGGCAACGTGACCGTGGTCCGCACCGACGGCGCCGAGGTCGAGGGCTACCTCTTCAACCGCTGCGGGGACGTCGCCGCGCCGTTCGTCGAGCTGTTCGACGGGAACGGCGACGGCCCGCTGACGATCCGCTACGCGGAGATCCGCACGATCCGCTTCACCGGCCGGGACACGGCGGCCGGCAACTCCTACGCGGCGTGGCTCCGCGCCAGGGAGGCGGCGAAGAAGACCTCGGGCGCCCCGCCCGCCGCCGGCGCGTGACCCGCGTCGTCGTCCTCACCGCCGTCGACGTCGAAGCCCGCGGTCTCGCCCGGCACCTGGGCCTCGCGCGCGTGGCCGGCGCCACGCACCCGCACTTCCGCGCGGGCGCCCTCGAGCTCGTGTGCGTCGGGCCCGGCGCGGGCCACCTCGACGCGCGCGTGGGCGGCCTCGAGCGGCCCGCGCTGCTCGTCTCGGCGGGCGCGTGCGGCGCGCTCGCGCCGCACCTCGAGGAGGGCGAGCTGGTCGTGCCCGAGGCGGTGCTGGACGCCGCCGGCGCGCGGCACGCGACCGCCGAGGTGCCGGGGCTCCGCCGGCGCGGCACGCTGCTCGGCGTCGCCGCGGTGGTCGCGACGCCCGACGCCAAGGCGCGCCTGTGGCTCGAGACCGGCGCCCTCGCCTGCGACATGGAGTCCACGGCGATCCTGGCGTGGGCCCGGGCGCACGGCGTGCCCGCCGCGGTGGTCCGCGCCGTCTCCGACCCGGCCTCGCGCGGGGTCCCGCCCGACCTCGCGGCGCTCGTCGAGCCCGACGGGCGGGTGCGCACGGCGCACGCGGTCCGGGTCGCGCTCGCCCGGCCGCGCGCGCTGGCCGACGCGCTGGCCCTCAGGAGCGGCACGCACGCCGCGCTCCGGAGCGTGGCCCGGGCGCTCGCCCGCCTCGCGAGGGCCCACGCGTGAGCCCCGACTCCCTCGTCACCGGCGGCACCGGCTTCGTCGGCGCCAACGTCGTGCGCGCGCTCCTCGCCGAGGGGCGCACGGTGCGCGTGCTGGCGCGGCCCGGCGGCGACCGCCGCGCGCTCGCCGGCCTCGACGTCGAGCTCTGCGAGGGCGACCTGGGCGATACGGCCTCGCTCGCGCGGGCGGTCGCCGGCGTCGGCACGCTCTTCCACGTGGCCGCCGACTACCGGCTCTGGGCGCGCGACCCCCGCGAGCTCTACCGCGTCAACGTCGAGGGCACGCGCGCGATCCTGCAGGCCGCGGGCGACGCGGGCGTCGCGCGCGTGGTCTACACCTCGACGGTCGGCGCGCTCGGGATCCCGGCGGACGGCACGCCGGGCGACGAGGCCACGCCGGTCGCGCTCCGTGACATGGTGGGTCCGTACAAGGCGTCCAAGTTCCTCGCCGAGCAGGTGGCGGTCGGGTTCGCCCGGGCGGGCCTGCCGGTCGTGATCGTCAACCCGTCGGCGCCGGTCGGGCCGTGGGACGTCAAGCCGACGCCGACCGGGCAGATGGTCGTGGATTTCCTGGAGGGCCGGATGTTCGCGACGCTCGACACCGGGCTGAACCTCGTCCACGTGCGCGACGTCGCGCGGGGCCACCTGCTCGCCGCCGCACGGGGCCGCGTCGGCGAGAAGTACGTGCTCGGCCACGCGAACCTGTCGCTCGCCGGGATCGGCGCGTTGCTCGCGGAGCTCGTGGGCTGTCGCGCGCCGCGCCTGCGGATCCCCTACGCGGTGGCGTGGCTCGCGGCCGGGTGCATGGAGGCCGCGGCGCGGGTGACGCGCACGACGCCGCGCGTGCCGCTGGCCGCCGTCCGGATGGCGCGCAAGCGCATGTACTTCAGCCCGGCGAAGGCCGTGCGCGAGCTCGGGCTGCCGCAGACCGACGTGCGCGAGGCGCTCGCCGACGCCGCGGCGTGGTTCGTCGCCCACGGCTACGTCCGGCGCCGCGGCCCGAGGGCGGCGTGAGCGTCCTCGACGTGGCCGCGCGCCTCACGCGCCGGAGCCGGTCCAACTTCTACTACGCGTTCCTCACGCTGCCGAAGCCGCGCCGCGAGGCGCTCTACGCGGTCTACGCCTTCTGCCGCCTCGTGGACGACGTCGTCGACCTCGGCGCCGAGCGCGGCGTGGACCGCGAGGCCCAGCGCGCCGAGCTCGGGCGGTGGCGCGGGGACGTCGCGCGCTGCTACGCGCCGGGCGGCGCGCCCGGGCACCCGGTGGCGCAGCGGCTCCAGGCGGCCGTGCGCGCCTTCGCGATCCCGCGGGACGCGCTCGAGGCGATCATCGACGGCGTCGAGATGGACCTCGAGCGGGTGGAGTACGAGACGGCCGAGGCGCTCTACCCGTACTGCTACCGCGTCGCCGGCGCGGTCGGGCTCTGCTGCATCGAGATCTTCGGCTACACCGACCCGCGCGCCCGTGCGTACGCGGTCCACCTGGGGACGGCGCTCCAGCTCACGAACATCATCCGCGACGTCGGCGCCGACGCATCCGCGGGCCGCGTCTACCTCCCGCGGGAGGACCTCCGGGCCTGGGGCGTCACGGTGGACGACCTGCGCGCCGGCCGGTACTCGGACCGCTTCGTCCGGCTCATGGCCCACCAGGCCGAGCGCGCCCGCCGCTTCTACGCCGCGGCGGCCGCGAGCTTCCCCCGGGCGGACGCGCGCTCGCTCGTCCCGGCCGAGATCATGGGCCGCATCTACTTCGCCCTGCTCGAGGAGATCGAGGCGCGGCGCTTCCGCGTGCTCGAGGGGCGGATCACCGTGCCGGCCCGACGGAAGCTCGCGATCGCCGTGCGCTGCTGGGCCGGCGCGCGCCGCCGCGCCGCCGCCGGAGCGGCCCGGGCATGAAGGCGGCCGTCCTCAGGGGCGGGGGCTGCATCGAGACCGAGGACCTGCCGCGGCCGGCGATCGGCGACGGCGAGGTGCTCCTGCGCCTCAAGGGCTGCGGCCTCTGCGGCTCGGACATCGCGAAGATCGTGGACCCGACGCCGCGGGTGCCGGCCGTGCTCGGCCACGAGGTCGTCGGCGAGGTCGTGGCGGTCGGCGCCGGCGTGACCGCCTGCGTGATCGGCGACCGCGTCGTCGCCGCGCACCACGTGCCGTGCGGCGACTGCCACTACTGCCGGCGCGGCAGCGAGTCCATGTGCCCCGCGTTCCGGGAGAGCAACCTCGACCCGGGCGGGTTCGCCGAGTACGTGCGCGTGCCGGCGCCCAACGTCCGCCACGCGATGTTCCGGGTGCCCCGCCACGTCCCGGACGAGGCGGCCTCGTTCGTCGAGCCGCTCGCCTGCTGCGTGCGCGCCGTGCGGCGCGCGCGGGTCGAGCGTGGCGACACGACGGTCGTCGTGGGCCTGGGCTCGATCGGCTGCCTCTTCGTCCAGCTCTTCGCGCGCGCGGGCGCGCGCGTCGTCGGCTGCGACCCGCTCGCCGACCGCGCCGAGCTCGCCTGCCGCCTGGGCGCCGCCGCCGCGGGCCCGATGGACGTCGCGACCGCGGCCCAGCGGCGGGCGAGCGACGGGCGCGGCGCCGACCAGGTGATCGTGACCGGCGGGGGCACCGAGGTGCTGCCGTGGGCCGCGGAGATCCTGCGCGACGGCGGCGCCGTCCATTACTTCGCGGGCGGCGCCGGCGACGCGCTGCCGCTGCGCCTCGAGACCCTCTACCACCGCGAGCTGACGCTCACCGCGACCTACTCGTCCTCGCCCGCCGACCTCGCCGAGGCGTTCGCGCTGCTCACCGCGGGCGCGATCCGCGTGGACCGCCTCGTCACGCACCGCGTGTCGCTCGGGCGGCTCGCCACGGGCGTGGACCTCATGCGGCGCCGGGAGGCCCTCAAGGTCTACGTGACGCCGTGAGGGCGATGGTCTTCCACGGCCCCGGCGACCTCCGCCGGGAGGAGCTGCCCGTGCCGGCGCCCGGGCCGGGCGAGCTCGTGCTCCGGATCGACGCGGCGCTGACCTGCGGCACGGACGTGAAGACGCTCCGCCGCGGCCATCCGGTCATGATCCCGCGCGTGCCGACCGTGTTCGGCCACGAGTTCGCGGGCACCGTGCGCGCGGTCGGCGCGGGGGTCCGGGCCTTCCGCGAGGGCGACCGCGTGGTGGCCGCCAACTCGGCGCCGTGCGGCGCGTGCCCGTCGTGCCGCGGCGGCCGAGCGAACCTCTGCGAGGACCTGCTCTTCGTCAACGGCGCCTACGGCGAGTTCATCGCGCTGCCGCCCCGGCTCGTCGCCACGAACGTGGTGCCGCTCGCGCCGGCGCTGCCGGCGCGGCGCGCGGCGTTCGCCGAGCCGCTCGCGTGCGCGCTCGGCGGCGTCGCGCGCGCGCGCGTCGAGGCGGGACAGACCGTCGTCGTGCTCGGCGCGGGCCCCCTCGGCTGCCTGCTCGGCATGGTCGCGGCCGCGCAGGGCGCGCGGGTGCTCCTGGTGGGCAAGGCCGGGTGGCGCCTCGACCGGGTGCGCCAGCTCGGCATCGGCGAGTGCCTGGACGCGACCAAAACCGGCAGCGTTGTCGCGGAGATCCGCGCGCGGACCGGGGGGCGCGGGGCCGAGGTGACGATCGACGCCACGGGCCGCCCCGAGGTCTGGGAGGAGGCCGTGGAAGCCGTGGCCCGCGGAGGCCGCGTGGTATTCTTTGGGGGCTGCGCGCCCGGCACGGCGATTCGCCTGGAGACGCGGCGGACGCACTACGAGGAGCTCACGCTGCTCGGGGCGTTCCATCACACCCCCGAGCTGATCCGGCGGGCGGTGGGGCTGATGGCGGCGGGCACCCTCGTGCCGGACGGCCTGATCTCCCACCGGATGCCGCTCGAGGAGGTCGGGGAGGCGCTCGAGCTGATGGCCAGGGGTGAAGCGCTGAAGGTGCTCGTCGAGCCGTGAGGACCCACGGCCTCCGCGGCCTCGCCGCGGCGCTGCTCGGCACGCTCCTGCTCGCCGCGCCGGCCCGCGCCTTCGACGCGGCCGAGACGTTCAAGCAGGGCACGTACGTCGTCTCCCTCGAGGGCGGCCGGGGCGAGCAGTTCAACCTCGAGGGCTTCACCGACCAGAGCGACCTCAAGTTCTTCACCCTCGGCTTCCGCTCGTCGATGCTGCCCCTGGGGCCGACCGGCGCGGGCGCGCTCCGCGGCGCCCTCGAGGTGGGCCTCGAGCCCCTCTGGGTGCACTACACGGACCCGCAGTCGGCGGACTGGGGCGGCCTCGCCGCCGTGGTCCGCTACCACTTCCTCTCGCTCGGCCGCTTCGTGCCGTACGCCGAGCTGGCCGCGGCCGCGGGCGGGACCGACCTCCGGGTGCGCGAGATCGACTCGACCTTCTCGTTCCTGCTCTGGGGCGGTGTGGGCGCGTCGGTGTTCGTCACGGACTCGACGGCCGTCTACGCCGGCTACCGCTACCTGCACAACTCGAACGGCAACGTCGACACGCCCAACCGCGGCTGGGAGTCGCACGTGGGCGTGGCGGGGATCTCGTACTATTTCCGCTGAGCCGAAGGGGAGTCCGTCATGAGCCTGCCGATCGCCGAGATCCTCCTCGCGGGCCCGCGCGGCTTCTGCGCCGGCGTCGAGCGCGCGATCGACATCGTCGAGCTGGCGCTGTCGGTGTGCCAGCCGCCCGTCTACGTGCGCAAGGAGATCGTCCACAACCGCTACGTCGTCGAGGAGCTGCGCGCCAAGGGCGCGATCTTCGTGGACGAGCTCGACGAGGTGCCGGACGACGCGACCGTGATCTTCAGCGCTCACGGGATCTCCCCGGAGGTGCGGACGGAGGCCGAGCGCCGCCGGCTCCGCGTCATCGACGCGACCTGCCCGCTGGTGACGAAGGTGCACCTCGAGGCGGTCCGCTACGCGCGCGAGAACTACTCGATCGTGCTGATCGGCCACGCCGACCACGACGAGGTCATCGGCACGCTCGGCGAGGCGCCCGACCGGATCCACGTGATCGCCAGCGCCGAGGAGGCCCGGAAGCTCCAGGTCCCGGACCCCGAGAAGATCGCGTACCTGACGCAGACGACGCTCTCGGTGGACGACACCCGCGACGTCATCGAGGCGCTCCGGCGCAAGTTCCCGAAGATCGTGGGGCCCTCCCGCGACGACATCTGCTACGCCACGCAGAACCGCCAGGCGGCGGTCAAGCGCCTCGCGAGCGACGTGGACGTGCTGCTCGTCATCGGCGCCGCGAACAGCTCGAACGCCAACCGCCTCGTCGAGGTGTCCCAGATGGCGGGCACCCGCGCCTACCTCATCAACGACGTGCGCGACATCCGGCGGGAGTGGCTGGCCGGCGCGCGCCGCGTCGGGGTGACGGCGGGCGCCTCCACGCCCGAGGTGCTCGTGAGCCAGACCGTCGAGGCGCTCGCCAGCCGCGGCGTCGCCGTGCGGGAGGTACACGTGGTCGAGGAGGACGTCCGCTTCGCGCTGCCGCAGGAGCTCGACGAGATCGCCCGCGAGCGGCACGTGCCGCTGCCGTCCCGGACCGCGATGCGCCAGTCCCTCTAGCGCGCACGCGCGCGCGGTGACCATCCGAGAGGCGGCCCGCGCCGCCTCTCGGCGTTTTGGGGGAGGTCGAGGATGAGACGGATCCACAGGCGGTGGGGTGTGACCGCGCTGGGCCTGGCCGTGTGCGCCGTCACGGCGCTGGCCGGCGGGCGGCTCGTCGCCGCCCGGGGCCCGCACGAGGTCGGCGAGAAGCTCCTGCTCGACAACGCGCGCGTCGCCGTGTACGAGTTCACGTTCCCGCCCGGCTTCCGCGGCGAGGAGCACGCGGCGGTCGCCGACGAGTTCGCGTACGTCCTCGACGGCGAGTTCGCGGTCGTGACCCGGGGCCAGGGCAAGCGCGTCGTCGGGAAGGGCGGGCTCGAGTACGCGCGCCGCGGCACCGTCCACAGGTCGCTGAACGAGGGCAGGCGGCCGGCGCGCGTCCTCGTCGTGCTGCTCAAGGAGCCGTGATACTCCGGGAGGAACGGACCGATGAGCTTCGTGAGCCACGTCGAGTGCACCATCTGCGGCCACCGCCACGACCCCGCGCGCCTGCTGACGGTCTGCGAGACGTGCGGCCAGATGCTCGCGGTGCGCTACGACCTCGAGCGCGTGCGCGCGAGCGTCACGAAGGACGCGCTGCGCGGGCGGCCGCCCGGCATGTACCGCTTCCGCGAGCTCACGCCGCTCGACGACGGCGAGGCGCCGGTGACCCTCGGCGAGGGAGGCACGCCGCTGCTCGCGCTCCCACGCCTGGCCGCGCACTTCGGCATGACGACGCTCTGGGCGAAGGACGAGGGCCAGAACCCGACGGGCTCGTTCAAGGCGCGCGGGCTCGGGATGGCGATCACGCGCTCGCGGACGCTCGGCGCGAAGGGCTTCGTGATCCCGTCGGCCGGCAACGCGGGCGGCGCGGCCGCGGCCTACGGCGCGCGCTGCGGGCTGCCGGTCGCGGTCGTCGTGCCGCGGTCCACGCCCGCGGCGAACATCGCCGAGGCGCTGATCGCGGGGGCCCACGTGTTCACGCTCGAGGGCTCGATCGCGACGGCCGGGACCGTCGTCGCGCGGGCGGCGCCGGCGCTCGGCTGGTTCGATCTGTCGACGCTCAAGGAGCCGTACCGCCTCGAGGGCAAGAAGACGATCGGCCTCGAGCTGGCCGCCGAGCTCGGCTGGCGCATGCCCGACGTGCTCCTCTACCCGACGGGCGGCGGCACGGGCCTCGTCGGCATCCCGAAGGGCTACGCGGAGCTGAAGGCGATGGGCTGGCTCGCGGGGGCACTCCCGCGCTTCTTCGCCGTGCAGGCGGACGGCTGCGCGCCCGTCGTGAAGGCGTTCGCCGAGGGGGCGGAGACGACCGCCGCGTGGGAGCACCCGACGACCCACGCCGCCGGCCTGCGCGTGCCGTCACCCTTCGCCGGCCGCCAGATGCTGCGTGTGCTGCGCGAGACCGGCGGCGGCGCCGTCGCCGTCGGCGAGGATGCGATCCGCGAGGCCCAGCGGCTCGTCGCGCGCGTCGAAGGGATCTGGACGGCGCCGGAGTCGGCGGCGCTGGTCGCGGCGCTCGGCGTGCTCCTCGACCGCGGCGCGCTCGCCCGGGACGCGGAGGTCGTGCTGGTGTTCACCGGCTCGGGCCTCAAGTACGAGCCCCCGCCGCTCGCGGCGCCGACCGACCTGGCCGGGACCGAGGCGGAGGTCCTCGCCCAGGTGCGCCGGGCCGTCGGGGCTTAACGCCTCGGGCATTCGATGGTAGCATCGGCTCCACCGCATCGCCCGTCCCAGGAGGCCGGTCAATGGCGATCGAGATCGGAAAGATCCGGAACGTCGGTGTCGTCGGTCACGGCGGCGTCGGCAAGACGTCCCTCGTCGAGGCCCTCCTCTTCACCGCGGGCGCCCTGACGCGCCTGGGGAAGGTGGACGACGGCTCGACCACCACCGACTTCGATCCCGACGAGATCAAGCGCAAGATCTCGATCAACACCGCGGTGGCGTACTGCGACTGGAAGGGGCACCGGATCAACCTGGTCGACACGCCGGGGTACGGCGATTTTATCGCCGACGCGCGCGCGGGCCTCCGCGTGGTCGAGGCGGCGGTGGTCGTCGTGGACGCGGTGGCGGGCGTCCAGGTGCAGACCGAGAAGGTCTGGAAGTTCGCGAGCGAGTTCGAGCTGCCGCGGGTGATCGTCGTGAACCGCCTCGACCGCGAGCGTGCCGACTTCTACCGGACGCTCGACTCGATCGGGCGCCGGCTCAAGGGCCGCGTCGTGCCGCTGCAGATCCCGGTCGGCGAGGAGAGCGGGTTCAAGGGCTACGTGGACCTGGGCAAGATGAAGGCCGTCGTCTACGCCGACGGCAAGCCGGGCGAGACCGACATCCCGGGGGAGCTCGGCGACCGGGCCAAGGAGTACCGCGAGAAGCTCGTCGAGGCGGCCGCCGAGACCGACGACGAGCTGCTCAGCAAGTACCTCGAGGAGGGCTCGCTCGGCGAGCCCGAGATGCTCCGGGCGCTCCGCGCCGGCATCACGGAGGGCAAGATCGTCCCGGTGCTCTGCGCCGCGGCGTCGAGGAACCTCGGCACCCTGCCGCTCCTCGACCTGATCGTCCACGAGGTCCCGTCGCCCGCCGACCGCGGCGAGGTGGCCGGCACCGACGTCCGCGCCAAGCAGGCCGGCACGCGCGCCCCCGACCCGAAGGCACCGGTGACCGCGCTCGTGTTCAAGACGCTCTCCGACCCGCACATCGGCAAGCTGTCGATCTTCCGCGTCATGAGCGGCACGCTCCGGGCGGACTCGACGCTCCTGAACCCGGCGCGCGGGGCGAAGGAGCGGATGGGGCACGTCTCCTGGCTCCAGGGCAAGACGCAGAAGAACGTCGAGGCGCTCGGGCCCGGCGAGATCGGCGTCGCCCAGAAGCTCAAGGAGACCCTCACCGGGGACACGCTCTGCGACGAGGCGCAACCGTTCGAGCTGCCGCGGATCGTCTTCCCCGAGCCCGCGATCTCGTTCGCGATCCAGCCGAAGACGCGCGGCGACGAGGACAAGATCTCCAACGCCCTCGCCCGCATCGCCGAGGAGGATCCGACGGTCCACTACCACTTCGACGCCGAGACGAAGCAGCTCCTCGTGTCGGGCGTGGGGAGTCTCCACGTCGAGATGGTCGTCGAGCGCATGAAGCGCAAGTACAACGTGGACGTCAACCTCCTGCCGCCGCGCATCCCGTACAAGGAGACGGTCAAGGGGCGCGCCGAGGGCCAGGGCAAGTACAAGAAGCAGACGGGCGGGCGCGGCCAGTACGGCGACGTCTGGCTCCGCGTCGAGCCGCTCGCGCGCGGCGCGGGGTTCGAGTTCGTCGACGACATCTTCGGCGGCGCCGTGCCCCGCAACTACATCCCGTCGGTCGAGAAGGGCGTCCGCGAGTGCATGAAGAAGGGCATCCTCGCCGGCTACCCGATCGTCGACCTCCAGGTCACGCTCTACGACGGCTCCTACCACGAGGTCGACTCGTCCGACATGGCCTTCCAGATCGCCGCGTCCATGGGGCTCCAGAAGGTCTTCGCGGACGCCCACCCGATCATGCTCGAGCCGATCATGACCGTCGAGGTCACGTGCCCGTCCGACGCGGCCGGCGACATCATCGGCGACCTCAACTCGCGCCGGGGCCGGATCGTCGGCATGGAGCCGGCGGGGGAGACCGCGCTCGTCCGCGCCGTGGTGCCGATGGCCGAGATGCTGACGTACGAGTCCACGCTGCGCTCGATGACGGGCGGCCGCGGCGGCTACTCGATGGAGTTCTCCCACTACGAGGAGGTGCCCGCCTTCATCGCCGAGAAGGTCGTCAAGGAGGCGAAGGCGGAGCGTGAGCGCGCCGAGAAGCACTGAGCCGTGACGGCGACCGAAGCGCCCCTCACGCTCGACTGCACGGGGCTGGTGTGCCCGCTGCCGGTGATCAAGCTCTCGAAGGCGCTCAGGCGCGCGACGCCGGGCGCGGTGGTCGAGCTGCTCGCCTCGGATCCGGGCACCGTCGCCGACCTCGAGGCGTTCGAGCGGCAGACCGGCCACCGGATCCTCGAGCGCTCGGCGGCGCACGGGGTGTTCCGGTTCCTGGTCCGGCGCGCCGCGTGAGGGCCTTCGCGGAGCAGCACGCCGCGCTCTTCCGGCGGCCGTGGCCCGTGCTCACCGCGGCGCTCCTGGTCGCGACCGTCAACGTGTTCCTGTTCGCCTTCGACCGCCCGTGGACGGCCTCCGCCGGGATGCGCAACTGGGGCGACTGGATGCTCGCGGGGGTCGGGCTCGTCGAGCGTCCCGACCTGCTCGCGCCGTGGCTCTCCTCGGGCTCGCTGCTGAACCTCGGGGTCCTCGCCGGGGGCTGCGCCGGCGCCCTGCTCTCGGCCGAGTTCGCGGTGCGGGTCGCGCCCCGCGGCGAGCTGGTCAAGGGCGCCCTGGGCGGACTCCTCCTCGGCGGGGGCGCGATGCTCGCGCTCGGCTGCAACATCGGCGGCTTCCTGAGCGCCACGAGCGCGCTCTCGCTCGCGGGCCTCGGCATGATGCTGGGGCTCGTGGCCGGCGCGTTCCTGGGGCTCCGCTACCTGCTCTGGGAGCTGGAGCACCGGCCGGCATGGTCGCGCGGGAGCGCCCGGGTGCTCGGCGCCGCCGCGACCGACCGGCCGAGCCGCCAGCCGCTCGCCGGCGCGCTCCTGCTCCTGGGCCTGCTGCTCGCGGCGCTCGCCTACGGGCGCCGGGGCTACGCGCCGCAGGGCGTCTTCCTCCTGTTCGGCGTCGCCCTCGGCGTGATCTTCCAGCGCTCGCGCTTCTGCCTCGTGCGCGCCTTCCGCGAGCCGTTCATGACGGGCGACGGCGAGCACACGCGCGCGGCGGCCCTCGCGGTGGTCGTGAGCACGCTCGGGTTCACGATCCTCAAGTTCGCCGACCTCAAGGACCGGGGCGAGTGGGTGTTCGCCTCCGCCGGCATCGGCGCGCTCGCGGGCGGCCTCGTGTTCGGCGTGGGGATGACCCTCGCCGGCGGGTGCGGCGCGGGCGCGATCTGGCGCGCCGGCGAGGGGCAGGTGAAGCTCTGGGCGACCGTCGCCTGCTTCGCCCTCGGCGCCTCGCTCGCGCGCCTGGTCCTCGTCGGCACGGGCTTCCAGCAGCGGCTCGGCGTGGCGGTCTTCCTGCCCGCGGTCGTCGGCTGGAGCGGCGCCCTCCTGCTCGTCGTCGTCGTGATGGCGGCGTGGGCGGCGTTCGCGACGTGGAACGAGGCGTCGCGCCGGTTCAGCGCGCTCTGAGCCTGTGCCATACTGCGTCGTCCCGCGCGGGGCGGGCGGGAGGGGCGTCATGCGTGAAGGACGGGAAGGTCGTGCGGAGGCAGCGCCCTGAGGGTCGCGTGACGCTCGCGTTCGTGCTCACGCTGCTGGCGCTCGGGCTCCTCGGCGCGTTCGTCGCCGGGCTCCTCGGCGTCGGGGGCGCGATCGTGATGATCCCGCTCCTGCTCTACGTGCCCCCGCTGCTCGGCGTGGGCCGGCTCGACGTGAAGTCCATCGCCGGCGTGACGATGACCCAGGTGCTGATCGCGGCGGCCTCGGGCATGCTCGTCCACCGGCGCCACGGCGCGGTCGACGCGCGCCTGGCCTGGCTCGGCGGCGGCGCGATGGCGGCGGGCTCGCTCGCCGGGGCGCTCGGCTCGAAGTGGGCGGACGAGCGCACGCTGCTGCTCGTGTTCGCGCTGATGGTGAGCGCGGCGGCGGTCCTGATCCTGGCGCCGGGACCGCGGGACGACGCCGTGGTGGACGCGGCGCGCGTCGCGTGGAGCCCCGTGCGCGCCGCGGCGGTCACGTCGGGCGTGGGCGTCGCCGCGGGCCTCGTGGGCGCCGGCGGGGCGTTCCTGCTCGTCCCGCTGCTGCTCGTCGTCGTGGGCATCCCGCTCCGCGTCACGATCGGCAGCTCGCTCGCGATCACCGCGCTCGCCGCGGTCGCCGGCTTCGCGGGCAAGCTCGCGACCGGCCAGATCCCGTGGGCGCCGACGCTCGCGGTCGTCGCGGGCGCGGTCCCGGGCGCCCAGCTCGGCGCGCTCGTGAGCCGGCGCCTGCCGCCGCGCGCCCTCAGGCTCGTGCTGCTCGCGTTCGTCGTGCTGACGGCGCTCCGCGTCTGGGGCGACGTGCTGTCCACCGTCGTCGTCCGGGGGGAGTGAGTGCGCTACGGGTTCGTGATCGACCAGCACCGCTGCATCGGCTGCCACGCGTGCACGGTGGCCTGCAAGGAGGAGAACCGGGTGCCGCTCGGCGCGTTCCGCACCTGGGTCAAGTACGTCGAGCGCGGGACGTTCCCGCACACGCGGCGCTACTTCTCCGTGCTGCGCTGCAACCACTGCGACGCCGCGCCGTGCGTGACGATCTGCCCGACCGTCGCGCTCGACCGCCGCCCGGACGGCATCGTGGACTTCGACGGCGCCCGCTGCATCGGCTGCAAGGCGTGCATGCAGGCGTGCCCGTACGACGCCCTCTACATGGACCCGGACACGGGCACGGCGGCCAAGTGCCACTACTGCGCGCACCGCGTCGAGGCGGGGCTCGAGCCCGCGTGCGTGATCGTCTGCCCCGAGCAGGCGATCGTCGCGGGCGACCTGGACGACCCGGGCTCGCGCATCGCGCAGGTGGTCGCGCGCGCCCCGGTGCAGGTGCGCAAGCCGGAGCAGGGGACCCGCCCCAAGCTCTACTACCTCGGCGCCGACGCCGCCGCGCTCACGCCCGCGCTCCAGGCGCCGGCCGAGCGCTGGCTCTGGGGGGAGCGGCCCGCGGCCGAGGTGGACCTGGTGCGGATGCTCGTGGCGGCGCAGGGCGACGCGGCCGACGGCGCGCTCGCGCGGCCCGTCTACGACGCGCCCCACGCGCCGTGTCCGTGGGGCTGGAAGGTCGGCGCCTACCTCTGGACGAAGTCGATCGCGGCGGGCGCGCTCGCGGTCGCGGCCCTCGGCATCGGCGCGGGCGCGCCGGGCGCCGCGCTCCTGCTCGGCGTCGCGGCGCCGGTGGTGGCGCTCCTCGGCCTGCTCCTGACGACCGCGCTCCTCGTCTGGGACCTCCGGCGCCCGGAGCGCTTCCTCTACCTCCTGCGCCGGCCGAACCGCCGTTCGTGGCTCGTCTGGGGCACCTGCATCCTGCTCGCCTACGGCGGCGCGGCGGCGCTCTGGCTCGGCGGCGGCCTCACGGGGAGCCCGGGGCTCCTGCGCGCGCTCGCGCTGCCCACGCTCGCGCTCGCGGCGGGCGCGGCCGGCTACAGCGCGTTCCTCTTCGGCCAGGCCGAGGGGCGCGACTTCTGGCAGAGCCCGCTCCTGCTCCCGCACCTGCTCGTGGCCGCGCTCGTCGCGGGCGCCGCCTCGCTGCTCGTGGTCGGCGTCGCCGCCGGCGTGGACGCGGAGGCCCTCTGGGAGCTCGCCGCGCTCCTCGGGGTGGCGCTCCTCCTCGAGGCCGTGATCCTCGGCGCCGAGCTCTTCGGCGCGCACGCGAACCTCGACGTCGCGCGCGCGGCCGGGCTGATCACGCGCGGGCCCTGGCGCGGGCGCTTCTGGTGGGGCGTCGTCGCCGGCGGCATCGCGCTCCCGATCCTCCTGCTCTGGTACGGCCCCACCACGGCGGCGCCCGGCGCGCTCCTCGCGCTCGGCGGCCTCTGGCTCTGGGAGGACCTCTGGGTCCGGGCCGGCCAGGCCATCCCCCTGAGCTGAGCGCCATGCCCCCGACACCGCCCGAGCCGCTGCACCCGGTCGCGCAGGAGCTCGGGCGGCCCGCGGGCGGCCTGGCGAGCTATCCCCCCGTCGAGCGCTGGGACGACTGGCAGGAGTACGACCCCGTCGCCTGGCCCCGCCGGGTCCCGCGGCGCTACGCGCTGATCCCGACGATCTGCTTCAACTGCGAGGCGGGCTGCGGCCTGCTCGCGTACGTGGACCGCGAGACGCTCCGCATCCAGAAGTTCGAGGGCAACCCCGTGCACCCCGGCAGCCGCGGGCGCACCTGCGCCAAGGGCCCGGCCACGCTCAACCAGGTGGAGGACCCCGAGCGCATCCTCTACCCGCTGCGCCGTGTCGGGCCGCGCGGGGGCGGCCGGTGGGAGCGCGTCACCTGGGACGATGCGCTCGACGACATCGCGGGGCGCATCCGGAAGGCGCTCGTCGAGGGACGCCAGCGGGAGGTCATGTACCACCTCGGCCGCCCGGGGCACGAGCTCGTCTACCTGCAGCGCGTGTTCCACGCCTGGGGCATCGACGGCCACAACAGCCACACCAACGTCTGCTCGGCGAGCGCGCGCGCGGGCTACGCGTTCTGGCACGGCCTGGACCGGCCCTCGCCGGACCACGCCAACGCGCGCCTGATCCTGCTCCTGTCCGCGCACCTGGAGACCGGCCACTACTTCAACCCGCACGCCCAGCGGATCATCGAGGCCAAGGCGCGCGGGGCGAAGATCTGCGTGATCGACACGCGCCTGTCCAACACCGCCTCGATGGCCGACTGGTGGCTCGCCCCGTGGCCGGGCTCGGAGGCGGCGCTGCTGCTCGCGATGGCGCGCGTGCTGCTCCGCGAGCGGTGCTGGGACCGCGAGTTCGTGCGACGCTGGGTGAACTGGGAGGAGTACCTGCGCGAGGAGCGGCCGGACCTGCCGCCGACGTTCGAGGCGTTCGCGCAGGCGCTCGACGAGCTCTACGCGCGCTACACGCCCGAGTTCGCCGAGGCCGAGAGCGGCGTCCCGGCGGCGACGATCGTCGAGGTCGCGCGCGCGGTCGGCCGGGCGGGCCCGGCGCTCGCCACCCACGTCTGGCGCAACACCGCCGCGGGCAACCTCGGCGGCTGGCAGGTCGCGCGCGCGCTCGAGCTGCTCGTGGTGCTGATGGGCGCCGTCGCGACGCCCGGCGGCACCGCGCCGAGCGGCTTCAACAAGGCGGTGCCGCCCCCGCCGATGATGCCCCCGCCCGGGAAGATCTGGAGCGAGCTCCTGATGCCGCGCGAGTACCCGCTCGCGTTCTTCGAGATGAGCTACCTGCTGCCGCACTTCCTCCGCGAGGGGCGCGGCAAGCTCGCGATGTACTTCACGCGCGTCTACAACCCGGTGTGGACCAACCCGGACGGCATGTCGTGGATCGAGATGCTCACCGACGAGGCGAAGGTCGAGCGCCACGCGTGTCTCACGCCGATCTGGAGCGAGACCGCGTGGTTCGCGGACTACGTCCTGCCGATGGGCCACGCCTCCGAGCGCCACGACCTCATGTCCCAGGAGACGCACGCGGCGCGCTGGATCGGCTTTCGCCAGCCGGTGCTGCGGGTGCTGCTCGAGCGGCAGGGGCGGACCTTCGACCTCACCTGGCAGGCCCACGAGGCGGCGGGGCTCGGGCAGGTGTGGGAGGAGGACGAGTTCTGGATCGAGCTCTCGTGGCGCATCGACCCGGACGGCGCTCTCGGCATCCGCCAGTACTTCGAGTCGCCCGACCGCCCGGGCCAGAAGCTCCGCGTCGACGAGCTGTACCGCTGGATCTTCGAGCACAGCGTGCCCGGGCTCCCCGAGGCCGCCGCGCGCGAGGGCCTGACGCCGCTCGCCTACATGCGTCGCTACGGCGCGTTCCTCGTCGAGGACCGGGTCTACCGCACCCACGAGCAGCCGGTGGCCGCCAGGGATCTGGAGGGCGCCCGCGTCGATCCCGGCACGCGGCTCGTCCTCAAGGGCGGGCAGGCGGTCGGCGTCGAGGTGGACGGCCGCGCCTGCGTGGGCTTCCCGACGCCCTCGCGCAAGCTCGAGTTCTTCTCCCGCACGCTCAAGGAGTGGAAGTGGCCCGAGCAGGCGGTGCCGGGCTACGTGCGGAGCCACGTCCACCCGTCCAGCATCGACCGCGCCAACGGCGAGATGCTGCTGCTGCCGACCTTCCGCCTGCCGACGCTGATCCACACGCGCTCGGGCAACGCCAAGTGGCTCTACGAGATCTCGCACGCGAACCCCCTCTGGCTGCACCCCGAGGACGCCGCGCGCCTGGGCGTGACGACCGGCGATCTGCTGAAGGTCGCCACGCGCATCGGCCACTTCGTGGACCGGGTGTGGGTGACCGAGGCGATCCGTCCGGGCGTCGTCGCCTGCTCCCACCACCTCGGCCGCTGGCGGCTCGGGGCCACGACGGGCGGCGAGCGCTGGTCGACCACGCTCGTGGACCTCCAGCAGCCCGAGCCGGGCAAGTGGCGGATGCGCCACGTCGAGGGCCCGCGGCCGTTTCCGAGCGCCGACCCCGACTCGTCGCGGATCTGGTGGCGCGAGGGGGGCGTCCATCAGAACCTGACCTTCCCCGTGCAGCCCGACCCGGTGAGCGGCCAGCACTGCTGGCACCAGAAGGTCACCGTCTCCCGGCCGGGGCCCGACGAGCGCTACGGCGACGTCTTCGTGGACACCGAGAAGTCGTTCGCGGTGTACCGCGAGTGGCTCGCGCTCGCGCGGCCTGCGCCCGGCCCGGGCGGGCTCCGGCGACCGCTGTGGCTCCCGCGGGCCTTCAAGCCCGACGCCTCGGCGTACCGTGTGGACGGCGCTAGCCTGGACGGGACGTGAGCGGCCCCGTCCTCCTGCGCGGCCTCGCCCTCGGCGCGGCCCTCCTCGCGGCGGCCAGCGCGTCCGCCGGGGACGCCCCCGGCGGGCGCCGCCCGGGCGCCGACGAGCGGGCGGCGCTCGCCACCGGCCTCGGGCGCTGGGCGGACGCGCACGCCGACCGCGTGCACGGCGGCTTCGGCACGGCACCGAAGCGCCCGCACGCGCGCCTGCTCCTCGCGCTGCTCGAGCGCCCGGAGCTCCGCGGCGACGCGGGGCGGCGCGCGCACCTGGCGCGGACGCTCGACGCGATCCTCGCGGGTCTCTACGATCCCGTGGACGGCGGCTTCTTCCGCGCCGCCGCGGCGCGGGACTGGCGCGCGCCCGACACCGAGAAGCCGCTCGCCCTCAACGTCGGCCTCGCCCGCGTCTACCTCCGCGCCGCGCAGGCCTTCGGCGAGCCGCGCTACGCGAAGGCCGCGGACGGCACCGTCGCCTGGCTCCTGCGCTGGCTCTACGACCCGCTCGAGGGCGGCTTCCACGGCGCGCAGGGCGCCGCGCCCGCCTACTACCGCCTGCCGGCCGCCGAGCGGCGGGCGGCGCGGAAGCCCGCGGTGAGCCTCGACAAGCCGACGGCGGCGAACGGCGAGGCGATCACGGGGTTCTTCGAGCTCGGCCGCGCCACCGGCCGGCAGGACCTGCTGCGCGCCGCGCGGCTGTCGCTCGAGTTCGCGCAGCGCCACCTCGTCGGCGCGGCCGGCGTCTTCGAGGTCTACCGGGTCGTCGCGATCCGGGGTGAGGGGCGCGGCGGGCTCGACGCGAGCGCCTGGGCGGCGCGCGCGTTCCTCGAGGCGCACGCGATCTACAAGAAGCAGTCCTATCGCGACCTGGCGGAGGCGATCCTCGACCGGGCGCTGGCCGAGGGGGTCGACTCCGCCACGGGGGCGCTCGAGGACACCGGCCTCCTCGCCGAGGCGCTGCTGATCGCCGCGGGCCTGCCGGACGGCCGCCGCGCCTACCGCGACGCCGCCGCGCGCCTGCTCGGCGTCGCCGGCGGGCGGCTCCGCGCGCTCCTGGTGGACGGGCGCGGCGCCACGCCGGCGGCCGTGGAGGGCGCCATGCCCGCGCTCGCGGCCTGGGGCCGGCTGTCCGGGACGGCGCGCTAGTGCCCCGACCCGCGAATCCCGCCGGAAAAATCGGGGCGTTCGAGGTAGGGGCCAAGGGCGGCGACGAGATCGTGAGCCAGAGGGACGAGATCACCGACGAACGGCATCTTC
>MGCF01000062.1 GCA_001788495.1 Candidatus Rokubacteria bacterium RIFCSPLOWO2_02_FULL_73_56 | reverse complement strand
GCTGGGGCCCCTGCCCGATCCACCGGCGCTCGTTCTCCGGCGTCTGGCGCCAGGGCGAGCTGTTCGTGCTCGAGGAGGACGACTAGCACTTTTTGTTCTTGACAGAGCGACTGCGACGCCAGGCTTCACCGCGCCCGTCGTGACCGCTGAAACGGTCCTGACCTTCCAGCTCCAGGTCACCGACGGCCGGGCGAGCAGCACCGCGTCGGTCGCCGTCACCATCACGCCGCGGGCCAACCAGCCGCCCGTCCTCGACCCGATCGGGGACAAAATCGTGAGCGTGGGCCAGACGCTCGGCTTCACCGTCACGGCCAGTGACCCCGACGAAGACCCGCCGACATACAGCGCCAGCGGTCTGCCCGCGAATGCCAGCTTCGACGCCCAAACGCGAGCCTTCGCCTTCACCCCGGCCGCGGACCAGGCGGGCGCCCATGCGGTCACCTTCATGGTCGCCGATGGCTTCGGGGGCAAGCGGCCGAAACGATCTCCATCACGGTGACCGTGGCAGCTCTTCGGCTGACCATCACGGACCCTGTGGATGGGGCTACGGTTCCGACCGGCCACCTCCTCGTACGCGGCACGGTGGAGGCTGGCGGGGCCGAGGTGGGTGTCACGGTCAACCGCGTCCCAGCGATCGTTCGAGGCACGACGTTCGTCGCGCAAGTGCCGTTGGCCGCGTCGACCACCGCGCTGGAGGCCGTGGCCACCGCGGCGGCCGGGGCGAGCGCTACTCATACCATCGGCGTGACTGCCGAGCCCGCCACGCTGCCGGTCGTCCTCCGCTCGAGTCCCGGCCTCGGCCTCGCCCCGCTCAGCGTGACCTTCACCCTGTCCGGAGTGCCCTCGAACACCCCGGTGGCCTGGGACCTCGACGGCGACGGCGTGGCGGATCAAGCGACTCCCGCAGCCGCGCCGCCGGGCTTCACCTACGCGCAGCCCGGGCTCTACGTGCCGACGGCCCGCTTCGCCGACAGCCAGGGGAAGCCGCGCACCGTGTGGGCAGCCGTCCAGGTGCTCGACCGGGCGGCGCTCGAGGCGACGACGCAGGCCCGCTGGGCAGCGATGAAAGACGCGCTCCGCGCCGGGGACATCCCCCGGGCCCTGACCCACCTGGCGACCAGCGCCCGGCCCCATTACGATGAGGCGTTCCGGCTGCTGGCGAGCCGGCTGACGGGTAATGACGCGATCCTGACCGACCTCACCTTCGTCGGCGCGCACCTACCACGCCATCCGCGTGCCGTAGCCGCGACTGACTCGTGTCGCGGCGCGGCGGGGCTCAGGGGAGCCGGCGCGCCCCGGTTGCACCAGGTTGGTGCACTTGCACCAACCTGGTGCAACTCCCGAGGAATGCCGTCGATGCCCAAGCGATGCAAGTACAAGGAACTAAAGACTTCGAGATAGACGCCTGACGGTGGCTCACCTTTTGATCCGTGCGCAGCCATGGCCCCTCTCGCCCGTCGCTGGCCGCTCGCCGTCCTCGTCCTCACCCTGCTGCTGGCGCCGGCCTCCTCCGCGCCCCAGGCGCCCCTGACCCTCTGGGTCAGCAGCGGCGACCCCGCGTGCGGCGGCCACACCCCCTGCTACGCGACGATCCAGGCCGCCATCGACGCCGCCCAGGCGGGCGACACGGTGCGTATCCTGGCCGGCGCCTACGTCGAGCAGCTCGCCGTCAGCGGCACGAACAGCGCGGCTAGCAGCGAGGCCGAGCGCCTCGTCATCGAGGCCGACCCCGCGGCGCCCGTGGGCAGCGTGGTGCTGACCCCGCCCACCACCCAGTGCACCAACGGCCACGCCGTGAAGTTCCAGCAGTCGAAGTTCGTCACCCTCAGGGGGCTCACGCTCACCGGGGCCGGGGGCCAGGCCGTGTCCCTGATGGGCGGCAACAACCAGAACCAGGCGATCCACCTGGAGCGCCTGCGGATCTTCGGCAACGGGTCCAGCGAGTGCAACGGCGGCATCACCATCGCTCGCGGCAACCCCGACACCCTCATCCTCAACAGCCTGATCTACGCCAACGGCCGGCACGGGTTCGCCACCATCGACGCCGACGGCGGCCCCCACTGGCTCATCGGCAACACCATCCACGGCAATGGCTGGAGCGGCGTCTTCGTCACCCGCGGCCACCAGGCCTGGCTCGTCAACAACCTGATCACGGGCAACGGCACGGCCACAGGCTCCACCGGCGGGCGCTTCGGCGTGAGCCGGGAGAGCTCGACCAGCCCCGACCCGGCCGGCATCCATCTCCTCAGCAACCTGATCTGTGGCAACCGCCTCGGAGAGATCAACGGTCCGGCGCTCGATGCGACCGACAGCGGGAACCTGACGCCCACGGGGGCGGAGGGCCCCGGCGTCATCGCGAGTCCCGGGTGCGACCTGACCTCGACCATCTATGCGAGCATCGCCGGCGCCGACGGGCTCGTCGGCACCGGGGACGACGACTTCGCCCAGGCCGCGGGCTCTCCCGCCATCGACCGGGGCGTGGATCCCCGGACGCTCGGCCTCGATCCGGCGTTCAACACCCTGCTCGAAGCTGACTTCCTCGCTGTGGGCGCCCGGCCCAGGGATGGCGACGGCGAGGGCACGGCGGCGTTCGATCTGGGTGCCCACGAGAACCCGTCGGCCAACCGGCCCCCGGTCGCCAATGCCGGCATCGACCGCACCGTCACCGACGGGAGCACCGTGAATCTCGACGGCAGCGCGAGCTTCGACCCCGACGGCGATCCGCTCACCTTCGCTTGGTCCCAGACCGCGGGGCCCGCCGTCACCCTCCTCAGCGCCGGCTCGGCGACGCCAGGCTTCACCGCGCCCGTCGTGACCGCTGAAACGGTCCTGACCTTCCAGCTCCAGGTCACCGACGGCCGGGCGAACAGCACCGCGTCCGTGAACGTCACCGTCACACCCCGCCCCAACCAGCCGCCCGTCTTCGACCCGATCGGCGACAAGATAGTCAGCGTGGGCCAGACGCTCGGCTTCACCGTCACCGCCAGCGACCCTGACGGCGACCCGCTGACCTATTCCGCGAACGGCGTGCCCGCCAACGCCACCTTCGATCCGGCAACGCGGGTGTTCGCTTTCACCCCGGCGGCGAGCCAGGCCGGGTCCCACGCGGCGACCTTTACCGTCGCCGACGACTTCGGCGGGCAGGCGTCCGAGACCATCACGATCACCGTCACCGCGGGACTCCAGGTCACGATCACCGATCCGGTAGACGGCGCGACGGTGCCGGCCGGCCAGCTACTCGTGCGGGGGACCATTGACGCAGCCGGTGCCGACGCGGGCGTCACCGTCAACGGCATTCCCGCCGCCGTGCAAGGCACCAGTTTCGCTGCCGTGATTCCTCTCCTCGCCAGCACCGAGGTCACGGCCGTCGCGACCACGACCACGGGCGCCACGGCGACCCACACGATCACGCTCGCCGCCACGCCGGGTCCGGGGATCACCTTGCTCGCCAGCCCCCGGTCCGGGGTGACTCCCATCACCGTCAGCTTCACCCTCCTCAGCACGACGGTGCCGGCAAGCGTCGAGCTGGACGCCGACGGCGACGGCGTACCCGACTTCATCGGCGCCGTACTGGATGGCCTGCCGTTCACCTACACGCAGCCCGGGCTCTACTTCCCCCGTGCGTCGCTCACCGACGCCCTGGGCAACAGGACTTCCACGACGATCATCGTGCAGGTGTATGAGTTGACAGCACTCGACGCGCTTCTTCGGGCGCGATGGGCGGCGTTCAAGACAGCGTTGCGCGGCGGCGACATCGACGGCGCCCTGCAGTGGGTCGCGCGGGAGGAGCGCGACTCCTATCGCCCGCTCCTCAATGCCCTCGCACCGCAGTTAGGCAACATCGACATGATCCTGACCGATGTCAGCTTTGTCTCGATGGACACGGACCGCACCGAATATCACATGCTGCGGGTCGACGGCGGGATCACCCGGTCGTATCTGATACTCTTCGTCAAGGACGACGACGGCGTCTGGCGCCTGGAGTTCTTCTGATGAGGGCTCGGAGATGAACCGCGTTCGCTGGTCGGTGATCTTGCTCGTCGCCGCGACGCTCCCCTGGGCGGGGTGCGTGCCCGACCGTCAGATCTTCCGCAGCGGCCCCTTCAGCGGGAAGGTCATCGATGCAGTCACCGAACGCCCGCTCGAAGGCGCCGTCGTCCTCGTTGTGTGGGAGCGCGACTTCGCCACCGTCGGCGCTGGGCACTCGGCACAGAAGTTCCTCGACGCCGAAGAGGTCCTTACCGACCAGAACGGCGAGTTCAATGTTCCGGCGCGGACCCACTGGGCCGTGTATGGCATGGTCCCTTCTCCAAGCATCACGATCTATTACCCTGGTTATGGTGCTTTTCCCGATTTTCAGGTGAGTCCGACAATAGGCGCGCGCGCGCTTCCAGCAGGGGAATACACGACTGTCGAGTTACGACGCGCGAGGACGTTTGACGAGCGACGCCTATTCGGAGGGGGCATTCCCACGCCCGGTGTCGTCCCGAAGGCGAAGATGCCGAATCTGCTCCGACTGTTGAACGATGAGCGCCGGGCCATGGGCCTTCCGCCTATCTCCACTACGGAGGACAAATGAGCGCCGTGTCGAGAAGCACGCTCGCGGCTGCGAGCGTCGGCATACTGCTCCTCGTTATTGTGCACGACGTGGCAGCATTCAAGTTGGAGACCCATCGCCGCTTGAATCTTCGAGCCGCAAACGCATCGATGGTGGCTCCGTACCTGCGCGACGAGCTGGATGTGCCGAGCGGCCTCGAGAGCATTCTGAGGGGCCAGCCAGTCCGTGAGTGGATCCGGACCGGGGGCGCGGCGGAGGACTTGTTCCTCGATAGCGAGTTCAACGGGGCGGTCAACCGCTCGCGTCATCACTTCCACAACCCGCTCCTCCCCTGGACGAACGCCGGCCTCGACAGCGGCTGCCGGGTCTTCCCCTTCTTGCCCTTTCTGAGTTTTCCCGTCACCGGCCAGGCCTCCATCCACTGGGCCCAGTCGTCTGCGGCGCAGTTGGCAGGTGGAGACGACGCGAGTTGGGCGGCGGCGCGTAACGAATTCCATCGTTCACTGACGCTTGGGGCCAAGAACGCGCTCGACGAGAACATCCCATCTCGCGAGGCCGCCGCCGCGCGCGTGTTTCAGATTCTCGGCCAGCAAATGCATCTGATCGCCGATCTGGCGGTTCCCGCACACGTCCGCAACGACATCCACTGCGGACCCGCGAGCGAGCCGTTCGAGGTCTGGGCCGAGAGCAAGGGCATCGGCCAGAGCCAGAATGCCGTTCCGATCAGACCCGGCAACGGGATCTTCACCGTGAACGTGCCGATTTCGGACGATGTCGCCAAGGTCCCGGCGGCGCGCCTCTGGGACTCCGACCAGTACACCCTGACGAATCCTCAGGTGACCCTCAGCCCGACCATCGGTCTGGCGGAGTTCACGAACGCGAACTTCTGGAGCAAGGACACGGTCCTCTCTCCGAGTTTTCCGTTCCCGGCGCGCACCAGCATCGAGCAGGGCGATTTGTTCTACACGGGCACCGGCCATCTCCGCAGCTACTGGGTGAAAGCCCGCGACGGCGTGACCAGCCTGCCGAACCCTGACGATCCTGGCGCGCCTGGTCCGCCGTTCAACAGGTTCGCCGTGGCGACTTCCCTGGACGCGTTCCTGGCGCCGGACCTCCAGGCGAAGAAGGTGCAGTTCGACGATGCGGTCCACGATCAGTACGCGAAACTCCTCTTCCCACGGGCCATCGGCTACTCTGCGGCGCTCCTCGACTACTTCTTCCGCGGGCGGCTCGACGTCGACGTCTTCGCCGATCCGGATGATCCCGAGGTCGTGCAGGTCCGCGGCACGAATGCCTCCGGCGAGCCGCTGGACGCCGGCACGCTCCGGCTGTACGCCGACGATCCGGCCGGTGTCCGCACGCCGCTCACTCCCGCGAGCCCCACGGCGGATCTCACCGTGACCGCCGCCGCCGGGGCGCCCGTCGTCTCCGCACAGTTCCGCATGTCCCCGGACGCCGAGCGCGTCGTGGCGGTCTACCAGGGCACGCTCGGGGAGGAGAAGCCCGACCCGAGTCGCGCCTTCCCCGGCGCCGTCGTCGGCAAGGTCCTCGGCGGCGTGCGGGTCGAGGAAGTGTTCGCCGACGCCGCCACGCAGCGGTGGATGCTCCGGACGCCGACCGGCGTCTTCCCCCTCCAGGGACTCACCACCGCCGAGTACGAGCGCGTGACCTGGGGCGACGGCCAGGACATCGTCCTGGCCTGGACTCCCTTCACCCCTCAGCAGGCCGTGTTCCGCACCTTTACCGTCCCGCGCCAGCCGGGCAGCATCGAGCCCGTCCTCACCGAGACCCCCACCGGGCCTGAGGTGGCGCTCGCGCCCCGGCAGACGGCAAGCTTCCCCTTCGGCATGGCCGTCGGTCCGACCGTCACCTTCGCCGACTCGCTCGACTACCTCCAGCGCTTCGGCCGCTACGAGCGCACGGACGTGTACATCCAGAAGGATGTCCCCCCGTTCGGCCCCACGTGCGTCTACGACCGCACCGCCCTCGGCGCCGTCACGCTGGAGACGGCCCACGCCCAGCCGATCGCCTTCAGCGGCAGCTTCCCCCTCGTGCTGGACGTCGCCCACAACGAGGGCTTCGGCACGACCGACCAGCCCTATGTCTGGCTCCTGCGGCAGGTCGGGGCCACGCGCGACGGCGCCCTCCGGGCCCTCGTCAGCATCCGCCTGACCCAGCCCGAAGGGCAGGTGACGGTGCCGTACTTCAAATTGACCCAAGACGGGGTGAAGGGGCCGGACGGCGACATCCCCGTTCCCGCCCGGTTCCCGTACAGCCCCGAGTGGTGGGTCCTCATCGACCTCAAGGACGGAACCGTGCTCGGCTCCACCGCGGGCGCCGGCGCCGAGATCGCCCTCGCGGTCGCGGACAGCGCCCGCGGCTTCCCGCGCGTGTACCGCCACGCCACCACCGACAAGCGGGCCTGCGGCGAGCCCGCGGACCCCGGGACGTGGGCGGAGATCCAGCCGCGCCCGGCGACCGCGACAGATCCCCTCGACATCGTCGTCCCCGTGGACACCGCGAGCGGCACCCGCAGTTTCGCCCCCGGCCAGTGGCTCACCACGGAACTGCAGGACCTCGGCCGCTTCGACGTGAGCCTGCAGCTCTTCCAGGCCGCGACCGATCTCGTCTACGACTGTGTCGTCCACGCCGGGCAAGCCTCGTGCGGCGCCCTCCAGCAGAGCGACGTCTCCGGGGCGATCGTGCCGGGCGAGTCCTTCCACGCCGCCGCGCGCGCCGTCGGGCAGACTGCCCAGGAGCGCGTCGTCTTCCTGAGCGGCCAGGGCGGGTTCGGCGACGCGGAGCGCGCCGTGCTCTGGGAGCCGCCCGCGCACACGGCGCGGATCCTGTTCGCGCCGCGGCTCCTGGGCGAGTCGGGATACCTGATATCCGGCGCGACCGGCGCCGCGGTCCTGGTCACGGCGCTCGCGGGCACGCCGTTCTACGTCGCTTCGCTGGACGGGGATCCGGCGCCGCGCGTCTTCGAGCAGACGGACGGCTCGGGGCTGGTGCTGCTCGAGCCCCGGTTCCTTTACGACCCTTTCGTGCTGAAGTTCCTCCGGCTCACCGAACCCCCGCTCGGCCCGGCCCCCGTGACCGCGCTGCCGGCGACCCTCGCCGGCGGCACGGCAAGCAACCCGATCGACACCTACCACGCGATCCGCGTGCCGTAGCCGACCCGCGCTTCGCCGTCGACATCGCGCCGTCAGGGCTCTGCGATGGCCTCTGTGGCCGACGCTCGGGCGCGCCGGGCCGCGAGCAGCGCGCGGACGCGCGCGGGCGTCACCGGGGTCTCGGTGATCGTCACGCCGAAGGGCGCGAGCGCGTCCTCGATCGCGTTGGCGATCGCCGCGGGCGGCGAGATCGCGCCGCCCTCGCCCAGGCCCTTGACGCCGAGCGGGTTGCGCGGCGAGGGGAACTCGAGGTGGACGGTCTCGATCATCGGCAGGTCGTCCGCGCGGGGCACCGCGTAGTCCATCAGCGAGCCCGTCAGGAGCTGACCCGCCTCGTCGTAGGCCATGTCCTCGAAGAGCGCGCCCCCGATCCCCTGGGCGGCGCCGCCGTGCACCTGGCCCTCCACGATGATCGGGTTGATCACCGTGCCGCAGTCGTGGGCGACGACGTAGCGGAGGAGCCGGACGGCGCCGGTGTCGACGTCCACCTCCACCCGGGCGACGTGGACGGCGCTCGCGTAGGTCACCGTCGGCACGTGGTGGTAGGCGCTCGCCTCGAAGTCGGGCGGGGCGACCCCGGGCCGGGCGAACGTCGGGATCGCGGCCTGGACGACGCGCGCCAGGTCCACGGCCGAACCCGGCGAGCCGCGGACCGAGACGCGCCCGTCCTCGATCTCGACGTCCTCGGGTGAGGCCTCGAGCAGCGCCGCCGCGGCGCGGACGAGCTTGCCCCGCACCTCCCGGCACGCGTCGGCGATGGAGTTGCCCGCGGTGACGGCGCTCCGGCTCGCGAAGGTCCCGACGCCGAAGGGGACGGTCGCGGTGTCGCCGCCGATCACCGTCACCCAGTCGAGCGGGACGCCGAGCGCGTCGGCGGCGACCTGGGCGAAGGAGGTCTCGTGCCCCTGCCCGGACGAGACCGCTCCGGTCGCGACGACGACGCGGCCCGCGAGGTCGAGCTTCACCGTGGCGCCCTCGTAGGGGCCGATCGCGGTGCCCTCGACGTAGCCCGAGATCCCGATGCCGCGGTGGATCCCCCGGGCGCGGAGCGTCTCCTGCTCGCGCCGGAACGCGTCGTAGCCGGCGGCGTCGAGCGCCGCCTCGAGCGCGGCGGGAAAGTCGCCCGTGTCGTAGACGAGCGGGTTGCCGTCGCGGTAGGGCATGCCGAGGTCGTACGGCAGCTCGTCGGCGCGGATGTAGTTGCGCCGGCGCAGCTCGGCGGGGTCCAGCCGGAGCTCGCGCGCCAGCCGGTCCATCGCGCGGTCCATCGCGAACACGGTCTCGGGCCGGCCGGCGCCCCGGTAGGGCGCGTTCGGCGTCTTGTTGGTGACGACGGCCTGCACGTCGACCCGCATGTTCCGGATCCGGTGCGGGCCGATGAGGTGCGCCACCGTGTTGTACGGGAGCACGATGCCCCAGACGTTGTAGGCGCCGAGGTCGAGCCAGATCCGGTCGCGCAGGCCGAGCAGCGTGCCGTCCCGCCGGGCGGCCAGCTCGATCGCGTGGACCTGGTGGCGGGCGTGCGCCGCGCCCGACATGTGCTCGCACCGGGTCTCGATCCACTTCACCGGGCGGCCGAGCGCCACGGCGGCGACCGGGATCAGGGCGTCCTCGGCGTAGCCCGAGGCCTTGGTGCCGAAGCCGCCGCCGAGGTCGGGCGCGACGACCCGGATCTTGTGGGGCGGGAGCCCGAGCGCGGTCGTGAGCCCCTGCTGGACGAAGTGGGAGACCTGCGTCGAGTTCCAGGTGGTGAGCGTCCCGTCGCGACGGTCCCACTGGGCGACGACGCCCCGGCACTCGACCGGCATCCCGACGTAGCGCTGGGTGCGCAACGTCTCCCGCACGACGACGTCCGCCTCGGCGAAGGCGCGCTCGACGTCGCCGATCGCGTGGGTGAAGCCGACGCCGACGTTGGTGCCCCACGCGGGGTGGAGCAGCGGGCCGCCCGGCTCGGCCGCGGCCACCATGTCCACGACGGGCGGGAGCGGCTCCCAGTCCACCTCGATCGCCCCGACGGCGTCCTCGGCGCGCGCCGGGCTCTCCGCGACGACCATCGCGACGATCTCGCCGACGTAGACCGCGCGCTCGCGGCAGAGCGCGTACTGCGGCGCCTGGCGGAGGTCGAAGCGGATCGCCGCCGCGAGCCCCGGCGGCACGGCGCCGAAGAGCGGCAAGGGCTTCATCCAGCGCGCGAGGTCGGCGAACGTGAGCACCGCCGCCACGCCGGGCAGCGCGCGCGCCGCGCCGGTCCGGATCGCCGCGAGGCGCGCGTGGGCGTGGGGCGAGCGCAGGAACGCGGCGTGGAGCATTCCCGGGAGCGTCACGTCGTCCACGTAGCGCGCCTCGCCCCTGAGAAAGCGCGGGTCCTCGCGCCGCCTGACCGCCGCACCGAAGTATTTCGCGCCCATCTGCCCGTCCAGCAGGCGACTATACACCGTCCGGGGCGCCGGAAATCGTGCTACGATCCTGGGCCGGTTGCACCACTTCCCTCTCGCTCGCAGG
>MGCF01000061.1 GCA_001788495.1 Candidatus Rokubacteria bacterium RIFCSPLOWO2_02_FULL_73_56 | reverse complement strand
GCCGCGGGAAGTCCACCTCCCAGCGGTGCGGCGGCGTGTACGGGCAGTGGTTGTAGCAGAGCTTGCACTGGTAGCAGAGGTCGACGACCTCCTTCAGGTCCGCCGCCGGCAGCTTCTCGACGTCGCCGTCCACGGCGTCCACGTCGAGGCGATCGAACAGCACCTTGAAGGACGGGCAGAGCGGCAGGCAGCGGCGGCAGCCGCCGCAGATGTCGTAGACCCGCCGGAGCTCGGCGTCGACCCGACCGAGCTCCCAGAACTCCTTCGACTCGAGATCCAGCGTCCCCATGGTCGTCCCTCAGCCTCGATGGTCCCCCGGCTCCGCACCGCGGGTGCCTGCCGGGTCGTGGTGCTTCCGCGAGACCCGTGTAGTCAGGGTTGCCCGAGCCGCGAAGCTCCAGCCCCGACCTCCCGCGTAGTGGCGAGCGCGGTCGAGCGGGAGCGCCACGACCCGGCAGGCGCCCACCGGCGCGGAGCTAGATGGCCTCCGCCGGATCCTTGCCCGCGATCTGCTGCAGGCCCTTGTTGAACCGTCCGGCGTGCGACTTCTCGGCCTTGGCGAGCGTCTCGAACCACTCGGCCAGCTCGGCGAAGCTCTCGTCGCGCGCGGTCTTCGCCATGCCCGGGTACATCTGCGTGTACTCGTAGGTCTCGCCCGCCACCGCGGCCTTGAGGTTCTTCTCCGTCTTGCCGATCGGCTCACCCGTCGCCGGGTCGCCGACCTCCTTCAGGAAGTCGAGGTGGCCGAACGCGTGCCCGGTCTCGGCGTCCGCCGTGTCCTTGAACAGGCCCGCGATGTCCGGGAACCCCTCGATGTCGGCGACCCGCGCGAAGTAGAGATAGCGGCGGTTCGCCTGCGACTCGCCCGCGAACGCCTCCTTCAGGTTCTCGTGGCTCTTCGTGCCCTTGAGACTCTTGCCTGCCATGACGTCCTCCTCTGTCGGGTGAGCGGTGATCGGTCGCGGCGCCGGCGGCATGCGCCGCAGCGCCCGTAGAACTCCATGCGATAGTCCAGCACCTCGAAGCCCGTCCGCGAGGCCGTGCGCGCCCGCACGGCGGGCTGCGGCCGGGCCGGCACGTCGTAGATCCGGTCGCACGCGAGGCACGTGAAGTGGTCGTGGGCCCCCGTGTTGCCGTCGAAGCGCACGCCCGCGGCGTCGGCCCGCTCGACGAGCAGCCCCTGCGCGGCCAGCATCCGGAGGTTCCGGTAGACCGTCGCGAGGCTCACGCGCGGCAGCCGGCGCCGCACGCGCCGGTACACGGACGCCGCCGTCGGGTGGGCGTCGGTCGCCCGGACCACGTCCAGGATGATCCGCCGCGGCCGCGTGAGGCGGAGCCCCCGGGCGCGCAGCGTCTCCGCCGTGGTCGGCGACGGCCCGGACCGGGTCGCGCCGGAGTGGTGCGGGTAGTTACTAGTAATCATTCTCAACTGAGCCGACGTGGAGTGTACCCACGGCCCCGGCCCCTGTCAACCGCCCGCGCGTCTGGCGCCGTCCGGGCGAGTCCAGTAGAATATCCACCTCAGGAGGACCGCTCGAATGGCCCAGCCCCCGGGGCTCCGTATCGAGGGAGCCCGGCAGAACAACCTCAAGAACATCTCGCTCGAGATCCCGCACGACCGGCTGACGGTCATCACGGGCGTGTCCGGCTCGGGCAAGTCCTCGCTGGCCTTCGACACGCTGTTCGCCGAGGGGCAGTGGCGCTACATCGAGTCGCTGTCCACCTACGCCCGGATGTTCCTCGACCGCGTCGACCGCCCCGACGTGGACCGCATCGAGCAGATCCGGCCCGCGGTCGCGCTCGAGCAGAAGAACCCGGTGCGGACCGCGCGCTCGACGGTCGGGACCGCCACGGAGGTCTACGACTACCTGCGCCTGCTCTACGCGAAGATCGGGCACGTCCACTGCCCGGCGTGCGGCGCGCCCGCGGCCTCGCACTCGCCGGAGTCCATCGTCGACGAGCTGCTCGCGGAGCATCCCGGCGCGCGCGCGCTGATCATGTTCCGGCTCGCGGTCGCGGCGGGTGTGCCCGCCGCCGAGCTCTGGGCGAACCTGACCCGGCGCGGCTTCGCCCGCGTGCGGCTCGGCGACGAGACCGTCGACCTCGCCACGGCCCCGCCGGGCCTCGGCGACCGGCGCGACGTCGCGGTCGTCCTCGACCGCGTCGTGCTCGACCCGGCGCACCGCCGGCGCGTCACCGAGTCCGTCGAGTCGGCGCTGCGCGAGGGCGGCGGCCGGCTCGAGGTCGAGGTGCTCGGCGCGGGCACCCGGGTCTTCGCCGAGAGCTTCCGCTGCACGGCGTGCGGCACGCCGCTCGAGCGGCCGCAGCCCCTGCTCTTCTCGTTCAACCACCCGCTCGGCGCGTGCGCCGAGTGCAAGGGGTTCGGCAACGTCCTCAAGTACGACGAGGCGCTCGTCGTGCCCGACCGCACGCGCTCGCTGGCCGGCGGCGCCGTCGAGCCCTGGACGCATCCCTCCGGGAAGTGGTACCAGCGCGAGCTCATGAAGGCCGCGCGCCGGCGGAAGCTCGACGCCGACACGCCGTGGGAGAAGCTGCCCGAGGCGACCCGGCGGCTCGTGTACGAGGGCGACGGGAGCTTCCCGGGGATCCAGGGGTTCTTCGAGGAGGTGGAGTCGTACCGCTACAAGCTGCACGTGCGCGTCTTCCTCTCGCGCTACCGCACCCAGTCGCCCTGTCCGACGTGCCGCGGCGCCCGGCTCAAGCCGGCGGCACTCGCCGTGCGCGTCGCGGGACTCACGATCGCCGAGTTCACCGCGCTCACGATCGAGGCGGCGGCGCGCCTGCTGGCCGACCTCAAGCTCACCGCGTGGGAGGCGGTCGTCGCGCGCGAGATCCTGCGCCAGCTCAACGCCAAGCTCACCTTCCTGCTGCGCGTCGGCCTGGGCTACCTCACGCTCTCGCGTCAGACGCGGACGCTGTCGGGCGGCGAGGCGCAGCGGATCAACCTGGCGAACCAGCTCGGCTCCCAGCTCGTGGGCACGCTCTACGTGCTCGACGAACCGTCGATCGGCCTGCACGCGCGCGACACCTCGCGACTCGCCGACCTGTGCCGTGAGCTCGCGCAGGCGGGCAACACCGTCGTCGTCGTCGAGCACGACCCCGGGTTCATCGGCGCGGCCGACTGGCTCGTCGAGCTCGGCCCGGGCTCGGGCGAGCGCGGCGGCGAGGTCGTGTTCAGCGGCCCGCAGGCCGAGTTCCAGAAGGCGACGCGCTCGCTCACGGCGCGCTACGTGTCGGGCCGCGAGACGATCCCGGTGCCACCGTTCCGGCGCAGCGGCCGCCGGCACCTCGGGCTCGTCGGCGCGCGCGCCCACAACCTGAAGGACGTCACGCTGCGCGTGCCGCTCCACACGCTCAGCGTCGTCAGCGGCGTCTCGGGCTCGGGCAAGTCCACGCTCGTCCACGACACGCTCTACCGCGCGGTCGCCCGCGCGTTCAAGACCGAGTTCGCGCCGCCCGGCGCGTACGATGCGCTCACCGGGCTCGAGTACCTGAAGGGCGTCCGCCTCATCGACCAGGAGCCCATCGGGCGGACGCCGCGCTCGAACCCGGTCACGTACGTGAAGGCCTTCGACGAGATCCGGCGCCTCTTCGCGGCGCTGCCCCGCGCGAAGGCGCTCGGCCTCGAGGCGGGCGCGTTCTCCTTCAACGTGCCCGGCGGGCGCTGCGAGGCGTGCCAGGGCGACGGCTTCCAGAAGCTCGAGATGTACTTCGTCGAGGACGTGTACGTCACCTGCCAGGAGTGCGAGGGCCGCCGCTACCGCCCCGACGTCCTCACCGTCAAGCACCGGGGGCGCACCGTGAGCGACGTGCTCCAGATGACCGTCGACGACGCCGTCGACTTCTTCGCCGCGCAGGGGAGCCTCGCGCGGCGCCTGCGCGTCCTGCAGGACGTCGGCCTCGGCTACCTCCGGCTCGGCCAGCCCGCGACGACGCTCTCGGGCGGCGAGGCGCAGCGGCTCAAGATCTCCGCGGAGCTGGGCGCGCGGCAGACGAGCGAGATGCTGTACATCCTCGACGAGCCCACGACGGGCCTGCACCTCGACGACGTGAAGAAGCTCCTCGGCGTGCTCAACCGCCTGGTGGACGCCGGCAACACGGTGCTCGTGGTCGAGCACCACCTCGACGTCATCAAGTGCGCCGACTGGGTCGTGGACCTCGGGCCCGAGGGCGGCGAGGAGGGCGGCGAGGTCGTCGCGGAGGGGACGCCGGAAGCCGTGGCCCAGACCCCCGGCTCCTACACCGGCAAGTTCCTGGCGGAGGTGCTCCCGAAGCTCGGCGGCAAGCCCCGGGAGTGAGGGTCTTTCGGGGCTGGGTCGTCGTCGCCGGGGCGTTCACCGTGCTCTTCGTCGCCTACGGCGCCCAGTACTCGTTCGGCGTGTTCTTCTCGGCGCTCCTCGAGGAGTTCAAGTGGAGCCGCGCGAGCCTCGCCGGCGCCTTCTCGCTCTACGCCGCCGCCTACTGCGTGTTCGGCTTTCCCGCGGGCCGGCTCACCGATCGCTGGGGCCCGCGCGTCGTCATCGCCTTCGGCGGGCTCTTCCTCGGTGCCGCGCTGGCGGGCATGGCGCTCGTCAGCCGGCTCTGGCACCCGTACGTGCTCTACGGTCTCGTCGCCGCCCTCGGGATGGGCACCGCGTACGTGCCCTGCAACAGCACGGTCGTGAAGTGGTTCGTCGCGCGCCGCGGCCTCGCCGTCGGGCTCGCGTCGGCCGGCGGGAGCGTCGGCACGTTCGTCCTGCCGCCCGTGGCCCAGCTCCTCGTGAGCGCCGCGGGCTGGCGCACCGCGTACGTCGTCTTCGGCGTCGGCGTGTTCGTCGTCCTCAACCTGGTCGCACGTCTCATGCACCGCGATCCCGAGAGCCTCGGGCTCCACCCCGACGGCGCCGCCCGGCCCCCGGCGGCGGTCGCCGGGGCCGACGCGCCGTGGCCGCTCGGCCGGGCGGTGCGCACGCGCGCGTTCTGGCTGCTCGGCGCGACGTTCACGGCGACCTGGATCCCCGTCTTCATCCCGCTCGTGCACCTGGTGCCGTTCACGCGCGACCTCGGGCACTCGCCGCTCGTCGCCGCCTCCGCGGTGAGCGCGCTCGGCGTCGGCGCCGTCGCCGGGCGCCTCGTGATGGGCGGCCTCTCCGACCGGATCGGCCGGCGGCCGACGGTCGGCATCGCGATGGCGATCCAGGCGGTCGCCTTCGTCGGGTTCCTCGAGGTGCGGAGCCTCGAGATGCTCTTCGGGACCGCGCTCGTGTTCGGCTACTCCTACGGCGCGATCTCCACGCTCTTCCCGGCGATCGTCGGCGACTTCTTCGGGCGCGGCCAGGCCGGCGCGCTCGTCGGCTTCCTCTTCGCGTTCGCCGGCGCCATGGCGGGCTGGGGGCCGTTGATCGCCGGGGCGATCTACGACGCGACCGGCAGCTACGACCTCACGTGGGGCCTGGCCGCCGGGCTGAACCTCGTCGCGATCGCGCTGCTCTCGCTCGCGCGGCCGCCGCGCCCCGCGGGGGCGTGAGGGCCGAGCGCGCGATCGAGGGGCGCGTGCGCACCGGGATCCTCGGCTAGAATCCCGACTGGGAGCCGGGCGCCGGCAGGCCGTGGACCGGCTCGACAAGGAGGCCCGATGAAGACGCTCCGGGACAAGTACTGCATCGTGGGCGTGGGCGAGACGGAGTACTCGCGCGGCTCGGGCCGCACCACGCGCGCGATGGCCGTGGAGGCCGTCCGCCGGGCCATCCTGGACGCGGGCCTCGCGGCGCGCGACGTGAACGGCATGATGGACTACCAGTCCGGCGACTCGACGCTCGCCAACCACGTCGCCTCGGACCTCGGGATCCGCCTCGACTTCTACATGGACGTGGTCGGCGGCGGCTCCTCGACCGAGGCGCTCGTCGGCCTGGCGATGGGCGCGATCGAGGCCGGGATGTGCCAGACCGTCGCGCTCTACCGCTCGATGAACGGCTACAGCGAGTTCCGCATCGGCGGCACCGGCGCCCGCGCCGCGCAGCCCGTGCGCGGGCTCGACCTCGCCCAGATCCCGTTCGGGATGCGGAGCGCGGGGCAGAACTTCGCGCCGACCTTCATGCGCCACATGTACGAGTACGGCACCACCTCGGAGCAGGTGGCCCACGTGAAGGTCGCGCACAGCAGGCACGCCTCCCAGAACCCGAAGGCGCTGCTCAGGGAGCGCGTGACCGTGGCGGACGTCGTCGGCTCGCGCTGGATCGTCAAGCCGCTGCACCTGCTCGACTGCTGCCTCGAGACCGACAACGCGACGTGCGTGATCGTGACCTCGGCCGAGCGCGCCCGCGACCTCCGCCACCGGTCCGTCCACGTCATGGGCGTGGCCGGGCGCGTGTCGAAGCCGCGCCTGGACTTCCACTGGGCGCACGGTCCGATCACGCGCGTCGCGGGCTACTACGCCAAGGACATCGTGTTCGGCCAGGCGGGCATCGGGCCCCAGGACGTGGACGTCACCGGCTCCTACGACGCGTTCACGTTCACGACGATGCTCCAGCTCGAGGAGTACGGCTTCTGCAAGAAGGGCGAGGGCGGCCAGTACGTCTCGAGCGGGGCCATCGAGCTCGGCGGCCGCCGCCCGAACAACACCTCGGGCGGCCACCTCTGCGAGGGGTACACGCACGGGATGTCCATGGTCATCGAGAACGTCCGCCAGCTCCGCGGGACCGTGG
>MGCF01000060.1:7665-15907 GCA_001788495.1 Candidatus Rokubacteria bacterium RIFCSPLOWO2_02_FULL_73_56 | reverse complement strand
TGGCGCGGATCCGGCCGCGCCGGTCGATGAAGAACGTCTCCGGCACCCCGTACACCCCGAAGTCCACCGACACCTTGCCCGTCAGGTCCTGGGCGTTCGGGAACGTGAGGCCGAAGTCGCGGATGAACTTCTCCGCCGCTTCGCGCTTGTCCTGGATGTCCACCCCGATCACGACCACCCCGCGGTCGCCCCAGGCGCGCCAGCTCCGCTCGAGCACCGGCGCCTCCTCGTAGCAGGCCGGGTAGCACCACGACGCCCAGAAGTTGACGACGACCACGTGCCCGCGGTGCGCCTCGAGCGAGACCGGCGCGCCCGCGAAGGTGGTGAGCACGAAGGCCGGCGCCGGCCGGCCGACGAGCGGCGAGGGGATGTCGCGCGGGTTCGTGCGGAACCCGTAGGCGAGGAGCGCGAGCAGCGGGATCGCCGAGAGGGGGATGAGCCAGCGCCAGGCGCGCGTCACGCGGGCCGCTTCCGCTCGGGGAGGATCGCCAGCCCGGCGCCGAGCGTGATCACGACGCCGCCGAGCCAGATCCAGCTCACCAGCCGGTTCACCTGCAGCTTCACCGTCGCCTCCGTGCCGTCACGGGCGAAGTCGCCGAGGACGAGGTAGACGTCCTCCGTGAGCCCCAGCCGGTAGTCGACGGCGGCGATCGGCGACTGCTGCTGCGGGTAGAACTTCTTCGCCGGCCGCAGGACGCCGAGCACGCGGCTGTTCGAGACCGTGAAGGCGCCGGTGACCTTGGCGTGGTTGGACTCCTCGCTGGCGCTGAGGCCGTCGAAGCGCACGCGGTAGCCCGCGAGCTCGGCGTGCTCGCCGCGCCGGAGCGTCGTCTCGGTCTGCACCGACCAGGCCTGCGACCCGGTCACCCCGACCGCGATGACCAGGACGCCGAGGTGGACCAGGAAGCCCCCGTAGCGGCGGTTGTGGCGGAGCAGGAGCCCGCCCATCGCCGGCAGCAGGGACTCGCCCGTCCGGCGCCGCGCGCGGGTCGCGCGCGCGAAGTCGAGCACGATCGTCGCCGTGACGAAGACCGTCGTCGCGAAGGAGAGCACCGCGAGCGCCGGGCGGACGCCGACGAGGAACGCGACCGCCGCGGCGAGCCCCCCCAGGGCGACCGGCCAGAGGAAGTTCCGCCGGAGGTTGTCGGCCGAGGCGCGGCGCCAGGCGATCAGCGGCCCCACGCCCATGAGGAAGATCAGCGAGAGGAACAGCGGGATGTTGACCTGGTTGAAGAACGGGGCGCCGACGGACACCTTGACGCCGCGCACCGCCTCGGAGAGGAGCGGGAACACGGTGCCGAAGAAGACCGTGAACGCCGCGGCGACCAGCATCACGTTGTTCAGCAGGAAGGCCGACTCGCGCGAGACCACCGAGTCCAGCTCCCCCTGCGCGCGCAGGGCGTCCCACCGGAGCGCGACGAGCCCGAGCGAGACGAGCAGCACGAGCGCGAGGAAGCCCAGGAACATGATGCCGATCGCGCCCTGCGTGAAGGCGTGCACGGAGGCGATGACGCCGGAGCGGGTGAGGAACGTCCCGAACAGCGTGAGCGTGAAGGCCATGATGATCAGCGAGATGTTCCAGAGCTTGAGCATGCGCCGCCGCTCCTGGATCATCACCGAGTGCAGGAACGCGGTGGCCGCGAGCCAGGGCATGAACGCCGCGTTCTCCACCGGGTCCCACGCCCAGTAGCCGCCCCAGCCGAGCACGTGGTAGCTCCACCAGCCGCCGATCAGCAGGCCGAGCGAGAGGAAGTACCACGCGACGATCGTCCAGCGCCGGGTCAGCGTGATCCACGTGTCGCCGACGCGTCCGGTGACGAGCGCGGCCAGCGCGAACGCGAACGGCACGGTGAGGCCCGTGAAGCCGAGGTAGAGGGCGACCGGGTGCGTGATCATCCCCGTGTCCTCGAGCAGCGGGTTCAGGCCGCGCCCGTCGGCCGGCACGGGCGTGAGGCGCTCGAACGGCGGCGCGGCGAACGTCATCACGAGCAGGAAGAAGGAGAGCACGCCGAGCATGGCCGTGAGGACCCACGGGTAGAACTCGCGCGCGTTCTGCCGGTGGCGCAGGACGATGACGAGCGTGTAGAGGGCGAGCATCCACGCCCAGAGGATGATCGAGCCCTCGAGCGCGCCCCAGACGCCCGTGATGCGGTAGTAGAAGGGCGTCCCGAGGGTCGTGTTGCTCGCGACGTAGCGCACCGAGAAGTCGAACGTCAGGAACGCGTACGTGAGGAGCGCGAAGCAGAACGTCACGAGCGCGAACACGCCGACCGCGGCGCGCTGCGCCGCCTCGACGAGCGCGCCGCGGCCCGTGCGCCCGCCCGTCGCCGCGGCCACCGCGCCGCCGAGCGCCAGGAGGAGCGCGACGACGGTCGCGCCCTGGCCGACCTCCGGGATCATCGCTCGCCCTTCAGGGTCTTGATCAGCTCGCGATAGCCCGCCTCGCCCTGCTCGTGGGGCGCCTTGTACTCCTCGGAGTGCTTGGCCATGATCAGCGTGGCCTTGAAGTAGCCCTCGGGCGTCCAGCTCCCCTCGACGACGGCGCCGCGCCCCTCGCCGAACAGGTCGGGCGCCGTGCCCTTGTGGCGGACGGGCACGCTGGCCTTGCCGTCGGTGAGGCTGAAGCGCAGGTCGAGCGCGCGCGGCTCCCAGCTGAGCGAGCCGGGGGCGACGAGGCCCCCGAGGCGGTAGGCCTTGCCCGCCACGGGCGCCGCCTGCAGCTCGGCAGGCGTGACGAAGTAGACGGCCGACTGCGTGACGCCGGCGTAGATCATGTAGGCCAGCGCGCCCAGGATCACGACGCCGCCGGCGACGAACTTGGCGTTGCGGCTCATGTGTGGTCCAGCTCCCTCTCCTGGCGCACGAGACGGCGCCAGTAGACGACCAGCGCGACGGCGGTGAGGCCGTACGCGGACAGGACGAACCCCCAGTGGTCGGGCATCAGGCGGCGGCCTCCTCTTCTCGGCGGAGAATGCGCACGCGCTTGGCGAGGAAGTACGCGTAGAGGAGCGCGTACGCCGCGAGGTTCACGAGCAGCGGCGTCAGGATCGCCGACGACATCGCCGGCGCGCCGGGCTTGAGCAGGGAGGGTGGCTGGTGCAGGGTGCGCCACCAGAGCACGGAGAAGTGGACGAGCGGGACGTTGAGCGCGGCCACGATGCCGAGGACGGCCGCGTAGCGCGCGCCGCGCTCGCGGTCCTCGATCATCCCGCGCAGCAGGAGGTAGCCGAGGTACATGACGAACAGGATCGCGACGCTGGTCAGCCGGGCGTCCCACGTCCACCACGTGCCCCACGTCGGCTTGCCCCAGATCGACCCGGTCGCGATCGTGATGCCGTTGAACAGCACGCCGATCTCGGCCGAGGCGTGGGCGACGCGGTCCGCCGCCTCCACGCGCCGCGCGAGATAGGCGATCGACGCCACGAAGACCACCGTGTACGCCAGGTAGGCGACCAGCACGCTCGGCACGTGGACGTACATGATGCGCTGGACGTTGCCCTGCGTCACCTCGCGCGGCGCCAGGCCGAACCCCGCGACGAGGCCTGCGAGGAGGCCGAGCACCGCCAGCCAGCCGAGCACGCGCGTCATCCTAGCCCTCCAGGACGAACTCGAAGGTCAGCACGCCCACGACCACGTAGATCAGGTCGGCGGCCGCGAGCAGCTTGAGCCAGTTGGCGACCGCGCCGAGCGGCTCGCCGAGGAGCACGGCCTCGGTCGCCCGCACCGTGGCGAGCAGCACCGGCACCTGCACGGGCAGCAGCAGCACCGGAAACAGGAGCTCGCGGGCGCGCACCTGGGCGGTCATCGCGGCGAAGAGCGTGCCGACCGCGGTGAACCCGACCGTGCCGAGCACGATCACGAGCGCGAGCGCGGGCCACGCCGCGCCCAGGTCGACGTTGAAGAAGACCGCGAACATCGCGACCAGCACCGTCTCGATCACCAGCATCAGGAGCAGGTTGCCCGCGAGCTTGCCGACGTAGATGGCCGACTTGTCGCCCGGCGCCAGCAGCAGCCCCTCCCAGCAGTCGTTCTCGCGCTCCACGAGGAACGTCCGCCCGAGCCCGAGGAGCCCGCTCAGGATGAAGCCGAGCCAGAGCAGGCCGGGCAGCACCGCGGCCAGGCGCTCGCGGTCGGGGCCGAGCGCGAACTGGAAGACGAACAGGAGCAGCAGCGAGAAGAAGAAGAGCCCGTTCAGCGTCTCCTTCGAGCGCCGCTCGACCAGGAGGTCCTTCCACACGACGGCCCACGCACGACGCGCGTAGATCAGGACCCGTTCTCCGTGTGCAGCGCGTACAGGCGCTGCACGTCGTCCGCGGTCAGCGACGCGCGGGGCGTGTCGAGCGCGATCGCCCCCGCGGCCAGGATCGCGATGCGGTCCGCGACCGCGAGCTCGCGGCCGAAGCTGTGCGTCGCCATCACGATCGCGCCGCCGCCCGCCTTGAACGCCTGGAGGTACTCCTCGAGCCACTTCTTCGCCCGCTGGTCGAGGCCGGCGAACGGCTCGTCCAGGAGCAGCACGCGCGGCCGGGCGAGGACGAACCGCGCGAGCGAGAGCCGGCGCCGCATCCCCTCGGAGAACGTCCGGACGCGCTCGTCCGCGTGGCGCTCGAGCTCGACGTCGGCGAGCGCCGCGGCGAGCCCGGCGGGCGGCACGCGGAGCCCCCCGAGCGTCGCCCAGAAGCGGAGGTTCTCGCGGGCGGTGAGGTCCTCGTAGACGTGCGCGCCGTGGGCCACGAGGCCGATCAGCCGGCGCACGGCCTCGGGGCGGCGCGCGCAGTCGTGGCCGCCGATCAGGGCGGTGCCGCGCGTGGGGCGCGCGAGGGTCGCCAGGAGCTTGAGCAGCGTGGTCTTGCCGGCGCCGTTCGCGCCCAGGAGGGCGACGGCCTCGCCGGCGCCGACCTCGAGCGTGACGCCGTCCAGCACCCGGCGGGTGCCGAACGCTTTGCGCAGGCCGCTGACGCGGACGAGCGGGTCTGGAGTCATCACGACGACTGCACGATTGTCCCCCGGCCCCGGAGGGCGGTCAAGGAAACCGCCCGCCGCTAAGCCGGACGCCTCAGCCGCGTAGCCCGTGGAGCCGGGCGATCCGCTCCTCGAGCGGCGGGTGCGTCGAGAACAGGCGCGCGAGCGTCCGGCCGCTGAGCGGGTTCACGATGAACAGGTGCGCGGTGGCGGGGTTGGCCTGCGCCATCGGGAGCGCCTCGTTCGCGCGCTCGAGCTTCTGGAGCGCGCCGATCAGGCCCTGCGGGTGGCCCGCGACGCGCGCGCCGGTCGCGTCGGCCTGGAACTCCCGCCCGCGCGAGACGGCCAGCTGCACCAGCAGGGCGGCGATCGGCGCGAGCACGGCCAGCAGGATCAGCGCGACCGGGTTCCCGCCCCCGTCGTCGTCGCGGCTCCTGCCGCCGAAGATCGCCGCCCACTGGGCCATGTGCGCGAGGTAGGTGATCGCGCCGGCGAGCGTCGCGGCCACCGTCGAGATCAGCACGTCGCGATTCTTGACGTGCGCGAGCTCGTGGGCGAGCACGCCCTCGAGCTCGGCGTCCTCGAGGACGCGCAGGATGCCCGCGGTCACCGCGACCACGGCGTGCTGCGGGTCGCGGCCGGTGGCGAAGGCGTTGGGCGTGTCGCTCGGGATCAGGTAGAGGCGCGGCATCGGGAGGCCGGCGCGCGTCGCCAGCCGGCGCACGATCGCGTGGAGACCGGGCGCCTGCGCCTCGTCGACCGGCTGGGCGCCGTACATCGCCAGCACGATCCGGTCGGAGAACCAGTAGCTCACGAAGTTCATGACGGCCGCGAGCACGAAGGCGACGAGCATGCCGCGCTCGCCGCCGAGGGCGCCGCCGAGGAGCACGAGCATGGCGGTGAGGACCGCCAGCAGCATTCCCGTCTTGAACACGTTGGACATGGTGTTCCACAACCTCCGGGCGGAAGACTCGCCCCGGAGGGTAGCAGAGGCCCCCGGGCCGGTCAAATGCCTTGACTTGGCCCTTTGGCGTCTATATACTGAGCCGGTTTAGTGAAAATCTCTTTTATTGACAGAGACTTAGCGGGCATGCTCATCCGAGTTTCGGACATCCAGGACGACGGGCTCACGGTGGACGACCCGACCGCGCTCGGGGCGCCCTACAGCGATCCCGCGTGGCGCCTCGAGGGGGTCCGCCTGCACCTCGAGTGCGACCAGGCCGACGTCCTCGTCACCGGCGAGATCCGGGCGACGGTGCCGCAGATCTGCGGCCGCTGCCTCGAGCCGTTCCCGGCCGCGGTGCGCGCGGCGGTGGACGTGCGTGTGGTGCCGCGGCCGACGACCGGGGACAGCGTCGAGCTCGCCGCGGACGACCTCGACGTGGACTTCTACGAGAAGGACGAGCTCAACCTGGCGACGCTGGTCGAGACCGAGACCGCGCTGGCGCTGCCGATGAAGCCGCTCTGCCGCGAGGGCTGCCTCGGGTTGTGCCCGGTCTGCGGGGGCAACCGGAACCAGGTGGCGTGCGCCTGCCGGCCGGCGGCGCCCGACCCGCGCCTGGCCGCGCTCCGCGACCTGGCCACACGGCTCCCGCGCTAGACGCGCGAACGACACAGGGGGAACGCTTCGATGCCGCTGCCGAAACGCCGACACTCCAAGACGCGCGGGCGCAAGCGCCGCACGCACTACACGCTGTCCGCGCCGCCGCGCTCGGTCTGCCCGCAGTGCCGCGAGGCCAAGCTGCCGCACCGGGTCTGCCCGCACTGCGGCTACTACAAGGGCCGCGAGATCCTCGTCGTCGAAGGGGCCTGAGCTGAGAATCGCGGTCGACGCGATGGGGGGCGACCACGGCCCTGCGGTCGTCGTCGAGGGGGCCGTCGCCGCCGTCCGCGAGTTCGGCGCCTCCGTGAGCCTGGTGGGCGACAAGGCCGCGATCGAGCGCGAGGTCCTGCGGCTCGACGCGCACGCGCTCGACGTCGAGATCCGCCACGCCTCCCAGGTCGTCGGGATGGGGGAGAGCCCGTCGCACGCGCTCAGGCGCAAGCGCGACTCCTCCCTCCGCGTGGCCGCCGAGCTCGTCAAGGACGGCACGGCCGCCGCGTTCATCTCCGCCGGCAACACCGGCGCCGCGATGGCGATCTCGATGTTCGTGATCGGCGTCCTGTCGGGCGTGGACCGGCCCGCGATCGCCGCGGTGCTCCCCAACCTCCGGAAGTTCACGATCCTCCTCGACGCCGGCGCCAACGTCGATCCGAAGCCCTGGCACCTCCTGCAGTTCGCCGTGATGGGGCACGTCTACGCGCGGGACATCCTCAAGCTCGACAGCCCGCGCGTGGGCCTGCTGTCCGTCGGCGAGGAGGAGGGCAAGGGCAACGAGCTCACGAAGGAGGCCTACGAGCTCCTCAAGGAGTCGTCGCTCAACTTCGTGGGCAACGTCGAGGGGCGCGACATCTACAACGGCACGTGCGACGTGGTGGTCACGGACGGCTTCACCGGCAACGTCGCGCTGAAGATCTCCGAGAGCCTCGCCGAGATGCTCGGCAGCATGATCCGCGAGGAGCTGCTGCGCGACCTCCGCTCGAAGGTCGGCGCGAAGCTCGCGATGCCGGCCTTCGAGCGCTTCCGGCGCCGGATCGACTACACCGAGATGGGCGGCGCGCCGCTGCTGGGCATCGACGGCGCGGCCATCATCTGTCACGGTGCCTCCCCGGTGAAGGCGATCAAGAACGCGGTCCGCGTGGCTCAGGAGTGGGCGCAGGCCGGGCTCAACGAGCACATCAAGGCCGCCATCGAGGCGGAGGTGGCGCGGGGCGGCCGCGAGGAGGCGCGGGAATGACGCGGGCGAGGATCATCGGGATCGGCGCGTACGCGCCCAAGCGCATCGTGACCAACGCCGACCTCGAGAAGCTGGTCCAGACCAACGACGAGTGGATCGTCCAGCGGAGCGGGATCCGCCAGCGCCACGTCGCCGACGAGAGCGAGGCGACGTCCGACCTCGCGCTCCGCGCCGCGCAGCAGGCGCTCGAGCGGGCGAACCTGGTCCCCGAGGACATCGACTTCGTCGCGGTCGGGACCACCACGCCCGACATGTTCTTCCCGACGGTCGGCAACATCGTCCAGCACCGGCTCGGCTGCCGCCGCGCGGGCTCCGTGGACCTGCTCGCGGCGTGCGCGGGCTCGGTCTACAGCCTGTCCATCGGCTCGCAGTTCATCCAGACGGGCAAGTACCGCCGGGTGCTGTGCATCGGCGCCGAGACGCTCTCGAAGATCACCGACTGG
>MGCF01000060.1:4811-7654 GCA_001788495.1 Candidatus Rokubacteria bacterium RIFCSPLOWO2_02_FULL_73_56 | reverse complement strand
GCCGCGGTGCTCTAGCCCTCGCCCGACGAGCGCGGCATCCTCGACTTCGACCTCTACTCCGACGGCCAGTACTGGGACCTGCTCTACATGCCGGGCGGCGGCTCGCGGCACCCCGCGAGCCACGAGACGGTCGACGCCCGGCTGCACTACGCCAAGATGAAGGGCAACGACGTCTTCAAGGTGGCCGTCCGCATGTTCGTGGACTGCACCGAGCGGATCCTCGCGCGCAACGGCTTCGGCGTCGCCGACGTCGACCTGTTCATCCCGCACCAGGCCAACCTCCGGATCATCGAGGCGGCGGCCAAGCGCATCCACATGCCGATGGAGCGCGTCTTCGTCAACGTGGACCGCTACGGCAACACGGGCGCCGCGTCCGTCTACGTCGCCCTCGAGGAGGCCGCCTCGACGGGCCGCCTCCGGCCGGGGGCTCTCGTGCTGCTCGCGGCCTTCGGCGGCGGCTTCGCCTGGGGCTCGCTGCTGATGCGATGGTAGTGCGAGGCGCGCGGTGTTCGTGAGGAGTGCGGGCTAGGCTCATGATCGCGTTTCTGTTCCCGGGCCAGGGCTCCCAGGCCGTCGGGATGGGCCGGGCCTTCTACGAGAGCTCCCCGGGCGCCAAGGCCGTCTTCGAGGAGGCCAACGAGGCGCTCGGCTTCGACCTGGCGCGCCTGGCGTTCGAGGGGCCCGACGCGGAGCTCGCGCTGACCGCCAACACCCAGCCCGCCGTGCTCACCGCGAGCGTCGCCGCCGCGGCGGCGTGCGCCGAGCGCGGGCTCCGGCCGGCGCTGGCGGCGGGTCACAGCCTGGGCGAGTACTCCGCGCTCGTCGTGGCGGGCGCGCTCGGGTTCGCCGACGCCGTGCGGATCGTGCGCCGCCGCGGCGAGTTCATGCAGGACGCGGTGCCGGTCGGCACGGGCGCGATGGCGGCCATCATGGGGCTCGAGCTGCCCGCCGTCGAGGCGTTGTGCGCGGAGGCGGCGCACGGCGAGGTCGTCGAGATCGCCAACGTCAACTCGGCCGGGCAGACGGTGATCGCGGGCCACCGTGCGGCGGTCGAGCGGGCGGTGGCCCTCGCCGCCGGACGCGGGGGCCGCAAGAGCGTGCTGCTGCCCGTGAGCGCCCCCTTCCACTGCTCGCTCATGGCGCCGGCGGCCGAGCGGCTCGCGCGGGAGCTCGAGGCGGTCCAGGTCGCCGACCCGGCGATCCCGGTCGTCCGCAACGTGGACGGCGGCGTGACGCGCGCGGCGGCGGACGTCACGCCGTTCCTGCTGCGTCAGGTCGCGAGCCCCGTGCGGTGGACGGACTGCGTGCGCCGGCTCGCCGCCGAGGGGGCGAGCGCGTTCGTCGAGGTGGGGCCGGGGCGGGTCCTCACGGCCCTCGTCAAGCGCATCGTGGACGGCGCCCGTGGGGTCTCGATCGAGGACCCGGCGGGGCTCGAGAAGGCGCTCGGCGCCCTCGAGGCGCGCGCGTGAGCGGCAAGGCCCTCGCCGGCCGCGTTGCGATCGTCACGGGCGGCAGCCGCGGCATCGGCGCGGCGATCGCCGCGTCGCTGGCCGAGGACGGAGCGGCCGTGGTAGTCTCTGGCCGCGACGCGGAGCGGCTCGAGCGCACCGTCAAGGAGCTCGAAGGGCTCGGCCGCGCGGCGCACGGAGTCGTCGCCGAGGCGGCGAGCCGCGAGGACTGCGACCGGCTGGTGGAGGCGGCGAAAGAGCGCTTCGGCCGGGTCGACATCCTCGTGAACAACGCCGGCATCACCCGCGACGGGCTGCTGGTCCGCATGAAGGACGAGGACTGGGACCGGGTGATCGAGGTGAACCTCCGCGGCGCGTTCCTCATGACGCGCGCGGTGACGAAGGCCATGGTCCGGCAGAAGAGCGGCGGCCGGATCGTCAACATCACGTCCACGGCGGGGGTCATGGGGAACGCGGGGCAGGCCAACTACTCCGCCGCGAAGGCGGGGCTGATCGGGCTGACGAAGGCCGCGGCGCGCGAGCTGGCGCACTGGTCGATCCTCGTGAACGCGGTCGCGCCCGGGCTGATCGAGACCGACATGGCCGCGGCGCTCCCCGCCCAGGCGCGCGAGGCGCTGCTCGCGCAGGTGCCGCTCGAGCGGATCGGCGCTGCCCACGAGGTGGCCGAAATGGTACGATTCCTCGCCGGAGACGGGGCGGCCTACATCACGGGCCAGGTCTTCCACGTCAACGGTGGCCTCTACATGTAGCGCATTCCCAATCGCGGAGGTGGCGGGTTCATGGCGAAGTCGGTGGAAGACAAGGTGAAAGAGATCATCGTGGAGCAGCTCGGGGTGGAGGAGGACGACGTCACCCCGAACGCGAAGTTCATCGAGGACCTCGGCGCGGACTCGCTCGACACGGTCGAGCTCGTCATGGCCCTGGAGGAGCAGTTCGACATCCAGATCCCGGACGAGGACGCGGAGAAGATCGTGACCGTGGGCGACGCGATCGCCTACATCAAAGAAAACTCGTAAGGCGCGCGCGCGATGGACAGGCGGCGGGTCGTCGTGACCGGGCTCGGCGCGCTGACGCCCCTCGGGAACACGGCGGACGAGTTCTGGACCGGGCTCACGCAGGCGCGCTCGGGGATCGGTCCGATCACGCGGTTCGACGCGAGCGGTTTCCCGACCCGCATCGCGGGCGAGGTGCGGAACTTCGACCCGCTCCGGTACGTCGACAAGAAGGAGGCGCGGCGCCTCGACCCCTACCTCCAGTACGCGATCGCGTGCGCCACGATGGCGGTGGAGGACGCCTCGCTCGACCCGTCGAGGGTGGACGGCACCCGCTTCGGCGTCCTGATCGGCTCCGGCATCGGCGGCATCCAGACCCTGC
>MGCF01000060.1:0-4799 GCA_001788495.1 Candidatus Rokubacteria bacterium RIFCSPLOWO2_02_FULL_73_56 | reverse complement strand
TGCTCGAGACCCACAGGACGCTGCTCGAGAAGGGGCCGGACCGCGTGTCGCCGTTCTTCATCCCGATGATGATCGTCAACATGGCGTCGGGCCTGGTCTCGATGCGCTTCGGCGCGAAGGGCCCGAACTCCTCGATCGTGACCGCCTGCGCCACCGGCAACCACGCGATCGGCGACGCCTTCAAGATCATCCAGCGGGGCGACGCCGACCTGATGCTCGCGGGCGGCGCGGAGGCCATCATCATCCCGCTGACGGTCGCCGGCTTCTGCGCGATGAAGGCGATGTCCACCCGCAACGACGAGCCCACGCGGGCCTCGCGGCCCTTCGACGCGGAGCGCGACGGGTTCGTGTGCGGGGAGGGCGGCGGCGTCATCGTGCTCGAGGCGCTCGAGCACGCCCAGCGCCGCGACGCGCGGATCTACGGCGAGGTCGTCGGGTACGGGATGACCGGGGACGCGCACCACATGACCGCGCCCGATCCCGAGGGCGACGGCGCGGCGCGCGCGATGGCCGCCGCGCTGCGCGACGGCGCGCTCGAGCCCTCCGCGGTGGGGTACATCAACGCGCACGGCACCTCGACGCCGTACAACGACAAGTTCGAGACGCTCGCGATCAAGCGCGTGTTCGGCGAGCACGCGCGGCGCCTCGCCGTGTCGTCGACGAAGTCGATGACGGGGCACCTGCTCGGCGCCGCCGGCGGGGTCGAGGCGATCGCGACCCTGCTCGCCCTGCACAACGGCCTCCTGCCGCCGACGATCAACTACGAGACGCCCGATCCCGAGTGCGACCTCGACTACGTGCCGAACCAGGCGCGCAAGCAGGACGTCGAGGTCGCGCTGTCGAACGCGTTCGGCTTCGGCGGCACGAACGCGACGCTCGCCTTCCGCAAGTACCTCAAGTAGCGGGGTGGACGCCGCCCGCGTCGCGGAGCTCGAGCGGCGGCTGGGCCACCGCGTGCGGAATCCCGCGCTGCTCGAGCGGGCCCTGACCCACGCCTCGTACGCCCACGAGCACCCGCCCGCCGCGGACCACGGCGCGCTCGCGTTTCTCGGCGACGCCGCGCTCGGGCTCGCCGTCGCCGAGCACCTGGTCGCCGCGTCGCCCGACGCGGCGGCCGGCCAGCTGACGCCCGCGCGCGCGGAGCTCGTCTCGGGCGAGCGGCTGGCACGCTGGGCGGCCGCGCTCGAGCTCGGCCCGCTGCTGCGCCTCGGCCGCGGCGAGGAGGCGACCGGCGGCCGCGCGCGCGAGTCGATCCTGGCGGAGACGCTCGAGGCGCTGCTCGGCGCCGTCTACCTCGAGGCGGGGCTCGATGCGGTCCGTGGGATCGTCGCCCGTCTGGCCGCGTGGTAGCCTGAAGCATGCGCCTCTGGCCGCGCCGCGCCGCGCCTCCGCGCCCGCCCGAGCCCGCGCCGCCGCTCGTCAGCGAGGCGCTCCTGCACCGCGCGGTGGAGGACCTCCTCGTCGTGCGCGAGCGGCAGGTCCGCGGCGGGGTCGTCGTCTTCCGCGGCGAGCTGCGCGTCGCCCCGGCCCGCGCGCTCGACGTCCTGCTCGAGCGCTTTCGCCCGCTCGGCTTCACGCCGTTCCTCCGGGCCGAGCGCGACGGTGTCGCCGTCCAGGCATGGCCCCTCGCCGCCGCGCCGGCGCCGCAGCGCGTGGGGGTCAACGTCCTGCTGTTCGTCGCGACGTGCGTGTCCGTGCTGGCCGCCGGCACCCAGTTCTTCGGCTCGCCGACGTTCGACGCGCTCCGCGCCTCGCCGTCCCCGGCCCGCTTCCTCGCGGGCGTGCCGTTCGCGGTGACGCTGCTGGGCATCCTCGGCGTCCATGAGTTCGGCCACTACTTCACGGCGCGCTACTACCGGACCGCGGTGAGCCTGCCGTACTTCATCCCGCTGCCGTTCGGCTGGGGCACCCTCGGCGCGATCATCCTGATGCGCTCGCCCGCGCGGAGCCGCGACGTCTCGTTCGACATTGCCGCGGCGGGGCCGCTCGCGGGCCTCGCCGTCGCCGTGCCGGCGATGGTCCTCGGCCTCGGCTGGTCGAGCGTCGCGCCGATCCCGTCGAGCGGCTACTCCGCGTTCGGCGACTCGCTGCTCACGCACCTGCTCGCGTGGCTGCGGTTCGGCGCGATCCCCGCCGGCCACATGCTCTACACGCACCCCGTCGTGGCCGCCGCCTGGGCCGGCTGCCTCGTCACGGCGCTGAACCTCTTTCCCGTTGGCCAGCTCGACGGCGGCCGCGTCGCCTACGCGCTCTTCGGCCGCCACCATCGCACGATCGGCAAGGCGACCGTCGTCGCGCTCTCGGCCTTCGGCGCCGCGCACCTCGCCTGGAGCCTGCTGTCGGGGCGGGGGCTCCTGCCGGGCCTCGCGGCGTCCCTCAACTGGTTCATCTGGGCCGCGCTGATCTCGTTCCTCGTCGGCTTCTCCTCGAACCCGCCGCTCGACGACGTGACGCCGCTCTCCCCGGGCCGCCGGCTGCTCGGGGTCTCCTGCCTGCTCCTCATCGTCCTGCTGACGCCGCCCGTCCTGATCCAGGAAGGCTAGACGCCGCCGCCGCCCGCGGGCCAAGAAACCCGGCGCTTGGGCGGCGCCGATACGCTACGATACCCGCCGCATGCACCAGGCATGCCCGACCCACAGCCCCGGATTTCGTTGAAGCCGGCCGGACGTCTGGGCGTCTCTCCGGAGAAGGGGAACGACTGCCCCGAGGGGGGGGAGCCCGATGAGGCGCTGGTGGCCCGGTGCCGCGGCGGCGACGCGACGGCGTTCGAGGCGCTCTTCGAGCGCCACCACGGCCGTGTGTTCCGGCTCGCCGTCCACATCCTGCGCGACCGCGAGAACGCGCTCGACGCCGTGCAGGAGACCTTCGTCCGGGCGTACCGCTCGCTCGACCGCTGGACGGGCGAGGGCAGCTTCGGCGGCTGGCTCACGCGCATCGCGGCCAACCTCGCCGTGGACGGGATCCGCCGCCGGCGGCGCAACGAGCGGGTCGAGGTGCGGGGGGACCAGGGCGAGGTCGTCGAGCTGCCGGCGCCCCACCGGACCCCCGAGCAGAGCGCCGAGGGCGGCGAGCTCCGGGGCCAGCTCGAGCGCGCGCTCGCACGCCTCTCGCCGATGCAGCGCGTGGTGCTCGTGATGAAGGAGCTCGAGGGGCTCTCGTGCGAGGAGATCGCGGCCACGCTCCGCTGCTCGGTCGGCACGGTGATGTCGCGCCTGCACTACGCGAGGCTGAAGATGAGGCGGATGCTCGGCCGCCACGGACTGCGGGGGCCGGCGTGACGCGCGGCGACCGTGAGGTGCGGCACCTCGCGCGCTGCGCGGCGTGCCGCGAGACGGCGCCGACCCTCGGCGGGGCGCTGCGGGCGGCCCCGGTGGCGCCGCTCTCGGCGCGCGAGCGGGCGCGCGTGTGGGCCGCGGTGCGGAGCGGGATGGGGGCGCCGCGGGGCCTCGGGCTCGACGCGCTGCTGCCGCGGTTGCGCGGCCTCGCGCGGCGCCGGCCCGCGCTCGCCTGGGCGGCGGCGGTGGCCGCGACGGTCACGCTGGTCCTGGCGCCCCTGCACGTCGGCCGCGAGCGGCGCGTGTTCTCCCAGGCGGAGCTGAACGCGCAGACGACGGTCGAGCACGTGGACGCCGCGCCGTCCGCCTCGGTGCTGCTGCTCGAGACGCCGAACCAGCGCCTGTCGATCATCTGGGTGATCGAGGAGCTGCCGTGACGCACCGGGCGGCGCTCGCGCTCGGGCTCGTGCTCGCCGCGGGGCTCGCGCCGGCGGCCGCGCCCGCCCAGCCACGGACGGTGGGCTTCTCCGCGCAGGCCATCGAGGCGTCGAACCCGACGCCGCCCGGGCGTTCGGACATCGACCCCGCGCTGCTCGGCGAGCTCAAGGCGACGTTCCAGTTCACGCGGTACCGCGCGCTCGGCACGGCGCGCGGCTCGGCGGAGATCGGGCGGACCTGGTCGGCGTCGTTCGCGGGCGCGGGCCTCACGCTCGAGGTCACGCCGAAGTCCGTGGACGGCGGCACGATCACGGTCGAGGCGCGGCTCGTGCGCGGCGGCTCGCCGGTCGTGGCGAGCACGCTCCGGATCGCCTCGGGCGGCAAGGTTCTCCTGGGCGGCCCGACGATCGCGGGCGGGCGCATCCTCGTCGTCCTGACGGCGCGCTGAGGTGCGCGCCGCGCGCGCCGCCCTGGCGCTCCTGGCGCTGGCCGCCGCCGGCTGCGCGACCGCCCCGCCCCCGCCGCCGCCCACCGCCGCGATCGAGCAGGTGGTCCGCGAGTACCTCGCCGCGCACCCGGAGGTCGTGGTGGAGGCCCTGCGCGCCGTGGAGGAGCGGCGGCGCGCGGCCGAGCGCGACCGGGCGCGCGCGGCGATCGCCGCGCGGGCCGACGAGCTCTATCGCGATCCGGCGTCGCCCGTGGACGGCAACCCGCAGGGCGACGTCACCCTCGTGGAGTTCCTCGACTACAACTGACCGCACTGCCGGCGGGCGTCGGAGACGCTCCGCGCGCTGAAGGCCGCCGAGCCGGGCCTGCGCATCGTGTACAAGGAGCTCCCGATCCTCGGCCCCGACTCGCTGCTGGCCGCCCGGGCGGCGCTCGCCGCCCACGCCCAGGGCAGGTACCTCGCGCTCCACGAGGCCATGCTGGGCGAGGGCGACGCCCTGACGGGCCCCGCCGTCCTGGACATCGCGCGGCGCCTCGGGCTCGACGAGGCGCGGCTCAGGGTGGACATGTGGAGCCCGGAGGTCACGGCCGCGCTCGAGAAGAACCACGCGCTCGCCCAGGCCGTGGGGGTCAACGGCA